>CAMNCG010000014.1 GCA_946534105.1 uncultured Verrucomicrobiota bacterium | reverse complement strand
GCAGGTAGGAGAGCGCGAGCGAATCGTCGATGTCGTTGCCGATGTCGGTGTCGAGTAGGAGTTTCATGGGCTTACGTCAGTGTAAAGGTTGAAAAGTTGAAAGGGTGGAACCCAGGTTGAAGATGGTCATGGTGCCTATGGGAACAAACCCCGTTTTTACTCTCCGGTAGGACCCAGTCCGACGATACATCCGCTACGCCTTTTCCACGAGCGGGTCGTCGATGTCGCGCCGGGCGGGGTCGTAGTTGACGCCAACGAGGAAGACGGGCGGCTTGCCGTCAAGCCACGGGCCGGCGTAGTCCTTCGTGAGCGAGTCGCGCACTTCGTTGTTTGGAACGCCAAGCGAGTACGTCGTGGCGTCGAAGGTCTCCTTGAGCGTGAGATAGCCGGACTGGTAGAGAAGAGCCTCAACGGGCAGCGTCTCCGCGTCGCAGACGTCAAGCTGCGTCTGGGAAACGATCAGGTCCTCGAAGTCGTAGAGCGCCTTGCCAATTTGCTTCAACCGCTCGATGATAAGCGTCGCCCCGCCGGTCGATTCCCAGTAATTCAGGAGTTCGCCGCTTGCAAACGCCTTCCCGATGGAAACGGGGTTGCAGACCTTCTTTTCCGATCCCGGCGAAAAGCGGTAGCCGTCGTACCATTCGAGCAACTTCGCCTTCGCCGTCGCGAAATCACACCCGTTTTTCGCGCCGAAGGCCTTGACATTCTCGCGCAGCGTCCCGTCCAGCTCCTCAGGCGTGAAGCCGAGCAGCGTCGCGAAGCGTGCGTCCATCGAAAGGTCCGTCAGATGGTTCAACCCCGAGAACACCGACAGTTTCGTGAGCTTCGTCACGCCCGTGAGCATCAGGAAGCGGATGGACTTCGAGTTGTCCTTCAGCTTCTCGTAGAAGTCGTGAAGCGTCTTGCGGACGAGCTTCAGCGCTTCGAGGTCGTCGAGAAATCCAGCGACCGGCTCGTCGTATTCGTCGATGAGGACGACGATCTTCTTCGTGGGCGACTTCGCCGCTGCGGCCTTAAGGAACTCGCCGAAGTTGACCGTCGCGTCGACCGTCGGATCGTAAGGAACGTCCGCTTCATCGCACAAATCGCGTACGAGCTTTTCCAACGCGGCGAGGAACTTGTCGACGGTCGCGCCGTTGGCGCGCATCATTGAGAAGCTGTAAACTGGGTGGTGTTTTTTCGCCGTCCACCCCTCCCACGACTTGCCATAGATTGCCAGTCCCTTGAAGAGGTCGCGCCGTCCCTCGAACATCGCCTGGAGCGTGGAGAGCATGAGCGACTTGCCGAAGCGGCGCGGGCGTGAGATGAAATACTGCGCGCCCGTCTTCTCCAATGCAAGTTCGTAGAGAATATCCGTTTTGTCCACGTATTTCTTCGTCTTGTCCTTGATCAAGGACTCAAAGTCGTGGACACCGGTGGTGAGTTCCTGGATTTTGCGTTTTGCCATGTCGCGCCCATTTGCGTTTGCGGCTTCAATTCTAGCAAAACGCCGGACGGAATGCAAAGCACTGAAAATGGGGGGGCTGACATCTAATGAAGCGGGATCGTCGCGTGTTGACCGGCGCGATCACGTACGAATGCCTCGCCGACGGCACCGCCAGAACCTGGTCCTCGTTCGCCAAACCACTCGCTCTGCCTCAATTCCAGCACGGCATGGTCGCCACAGACCCGCAGAAGGCACCAGCCGATGTCCCCCCAATGTCCAGTGGATGGCAGCGTGTATCTGGGTATCAGCCCCCGGCCGACAACGCGATCCCATCCCGCAACCCAGCGGTGATGGTGCCCATGGATGTAGCCTTTGAAGAGGGGCGTGGCGAGCAGCCGTTCGGTCGAGAGGATTTTGGCATTGCCTTTTTGCTCCTGGTAGGCGTGGTGCCCGCAGAGAATCACGGGGTTCTCCGCCGAAGCGAGCCGCGTCTCCAACCAGCGGCGCTGCGCGTCACCGAGGTCTCCCGGCCGCGTCCCCTCGCCGATGCCTATGGGGTCGTCGTTCACGGTGTCGAGAAGGAGGATGTCGAGGCCGTCCAGCGCCACTTCGGAGACGATCCGCCCGGGCACCGGCGACGATTCGGCGTATTCCGGCCAGACGGCGAGAAAGTTGTCGCGCCGGTCGTGGTCGCCCATGCCAAGCGTCACCTTTATGCCCGCGTCATAGAGCGGCTGGAGGATTGTCTTGGCAAGGGCGTAGTCCTGCGGCAACCCGTAGAGAAAGGCAATGTCGCCGCAGCAAATGACGTTGGCGGGCAACGGGTCGAGGGCGAGGATTTCGGCGACGGTCTTTCGCAAATACTCGGCCTGGTGGCAGTCCTTCCCCGGTTTCCCTTCCGCCATTCCGTTCACGTGGAGGTCTGATATGAACGCGACGAGATTCGGGTCGTGGCGCGGAGCAGTCGAACCAAGTTCGTCGAAACCGAGGACGGCCATGCCGAGCGATTCGGCTGCGTCTAGGATGGTTTCGAGGTCGTCGCGCGACATGTTCACGCTTTCGGCCTTTTCGCCAATGCCATGCGAATAGATGACGAGGACCGCGTTGGAGGCGGCCACGCCTGGCAGCATCTCGGCGATTTCCCGGCCGCCGCGATTGTATCTTGGGCCGACGCCAAGACCCGGCAGATAGCGGCGCGTCGCCGCCTCGGCCGCCGGAAACGCGCCGTCCCAGTCCCACCCGCCGCGCAGACGGTCGAAATGCTTCAGCAGGAGCGCGTCCGTCTGCGGCGAGTGGCGGCTCATCGGATAGGCGAAAGAGCGAACGGGAAGGCCGGCAGCGTGCGCTGCGGAGAGCTGCGGCGCGATTTCGTCGGCGAAGTAACCGTCCTCGCCAAGCCGCTCCACAGCATCGGTCGCACCCTGGTGCCTGAAGCCATGAAGGCCGATCGAGTGTCCTGCTTGGGAAAGACGTCGGAGCGATTCCACCGAATCCGCATCGATGGCATGGTAGGCAAAGAAGGTCGCGTGCGCGCCATGTCGCGCGAAGATGGGCAGTGCCGCCTCCCAGTCGGCGAAATGGCTGTCGTCGAATGTCAGGCAAAGGATGCCATGTCCCGATTTCACCGGTTCCGCGTCGTCCGCAGACGCATTGCAAAGGGCGGACATTCCCATCGCGGCCAATAAAGCAGCCTGTGCAAGAAGTTTTGGGTTCATTCGCAGTTGAGAAGTTTGATCTGTTCACCGCCGTTTGTCGTTTCAAAGTCATTCCCGGAAACGACAAGGCCTTTGCAACCCACGGCCTTGAGAGCCGGGGACGGGGAAACGACGCGATTGCCGGCAATGCGGATGTCCCGGTGGGCGCCGGCCTGCAGCGGCTTCCTGCTCGGCGTGAGGCCTGACACCACGATTCCGCCGCCACACCCTTCGATGTCGTTGCCGACGATCGCCACATTCCGGCTGCATCCGCCTTCCATGAACGGCACCGGCTCGCTTGTGACATCGATGGCGGCCATCTCCAGCCCGCGCATCCGGTTGTTTTCAATCAGCCCGTCGGACGCCTTGATCTGCAGCGCCCGCGCGCGGTTCGGGCCGAAGTCGCAGTTTCGAACGACAAAGCCGTTGCCCTGCCGCCGGTTGGAGATGATCACGCTGCCCGGGGGGAGCGCGACTTCTTCGCCGAGTTCGACGCGGAACGCCTTCCGGAACCACGAATCGCGGGCGCCTGGCCAGAACGGGAGCGTGGCGACGAACGCCTTTTCCTCCGCCGTCGGCTCGCCGTCCGGCGCGCACGAGACGACCGTCGCGTCAGGCGGGCACCCGCCATCCGGCGTCTGGATCTGGCAGGTGTCGCCGGGATCGATTGGCAGCTCGCTTGCGAGAGGACTCACGCGGAGCGCCCTTCCCTCCCGCCCCAGAACGAGAACGTAGAAGCCGGAGATGTTCACGCAGTCGTCGCAGTGCCACGCGAAGCGGCATCCGTCGAGCGTCGGCCCCCGAAACGCCCCGCGCGAGTTGAAGGCGTCGTGGTTGCCGCTGCGAAGGCGCTTCATGGCGCGCGGCACCGGATCGTCCTCGGGCGGACAGCGGTCGAGACGGCAGTTGCGGTAGATGTTGCCATCCGCATCGAACTCAATGAACCCGCACCCGGATGGGGAGGCGTGGACAGATATGTCCTCGAGCGTGCATCCGGCGCAGTCATGGAGACCGATGGCCGCGTCCGGCACCCGCCGTCCGGCATCCGGGACCGACCACACGGCAATGTCCCCGACATCGCCGCGACGGTCGATGCCGCCGCTCACGCGGTATTCGTCCTCACCAAGCCGCTTGATGCAAATGCCTTCGCGGAAACGCATGGGGTTGACGATGCGCTCCCCGTCGGCGGAGTAGGCCTGGATCGGCCACACGCGGCCCGCCAGTTGCGCATCGTCCGGACAGGGGTATCCGGGAATGATTCTCACGCGCCAGTTCTTGTCCGCGTCGACCTCGACGATCTCCGCCTGGGTGAAAGGCAGGTTGAAAGGGTAGTCAACCGAGGCGTTGCGCAGAATCAGGTTCGTGCAGCACGAGATGTCAAACATCCGAGCCTTCGATTCCCCCCACAGCCGCGACCCGGAGAAGTCGATCTCGACGTCCTTCAGGCCCTTGAACCGGAAGTATTCCGCACACCCTTCCTGAAGGGTTAGCCTGTAGTCGCCATTTGGGATGACAACCGTTCTTTCTCCGGCCGCCAGCCGCTCCGCAACATAAGAAACGGGGTCTGCCACGGGGAACCCCGCAGCACGGAGCGACCATGCGGCAAGCGCCAGAAGAGCGGTGTGCTTCACAGCCAAATTTCTTTTCGCCTACCGAATGCTGATGACCGTGACGTCGGGCGTCGTTGCGATTTCAGCGTAGCAACCGGCGACGCACGTTCCCGCCACGAAATCGATGAATGCGTATTTCATGCCCGTCACGTCCGCGAGGTTCCGATCCGTCACGAATTCGAGCGAACCGGCGGAGATGGCCGCAGAGCGGTCGCGGAGGCGGTAGTCATCCATCGCCGCGTTCGCGAACTTGGGATTGCCCTGGACGGAAGTGGCGTAGTTGGAAGCGTCCTGCGTGCTTGTTTTGAAAAGGCCGGACGTGAAGTTGTATGCTCCGCCGCTGCTCCACGGCAGATCCACGCCGCCGCCCATCGTGTCAGCTACAACGCAGTTCCATGCACTTGCTCTTTGCGAAAACGCCCCGAAGGGCGAGGACGTTCCGGCAACCGTGCAGAACCGAGCGTTGCAGTTCGGGCCGATCACCGTCGAGCTCGTCGCTTCCGACGGTAACGAATTGCCGTAGAAGAGGCACGTGTCGAGATTCGCATTGAGCGCGATGGCGTAGTTGGCGTTCGCGCCCGCCGGGACGGAGCAGTTGCGGACGGTGCAACGCACGGCATGTCCGCCGCCGGAGCCCGAAGCAATCGCGCTGCCCCACGCGCCGATGCAGTCCTCTATCACGCAGTCCAGCACGCTTCCAGATTGGTTCTCGATTTGGGCGCCGCCACCGCGCGCCGACGTCCCTGTTCCCGTCGCTGTGCGGCCGCCGCGAAGCGTGAATCCCTGAATGGCCGCGAGATTTTCCTTAAATGCGATGCATCGGACGGCACCGGCGCCCAAACCGGACTCGCCAGCCGGGTCGGCCGCGCCGGGAATCACGGTAGCCGCCGGTCCCGCGACGGCTTTGATGCGGACGTTGTTCTTCGCGATCTCCACGCGGTTGCTGCCGCGGTAGTAGGACGGAACGAGATGCCCGTAGTTTCCGGGGTGCGCCAGAATCAACTTGGCCGCGTTGTCAAGGGTCATGGCTTTTGCGAACGTGGCGTAGGGTACTGCCTCCGATCCTTTGCCATGCGCGTCGTCTCCGGACGGCGCGACATGGTAGACGGTACCGGCGAGCAGGGTATTCGTGACGGCGGTCGCGGATGCGGCGGCGATGCGCATCGGCACCGTCTCGTCCATGAGTGGCCAATGCGCCTCCCCGGCCCCGGCGCTGCTTGTCAGGACAACCATTCCATAGCCGTCAACCGGCAGGAAGGAGACCGTAGGCTCGGCGGGAAGCGACTCTACGCGGAGCGGGAGCGGCACGGCGCTCGCCGTGGCGGCACCATCGACCGCCATCAACCCGTATTGCGGGGCGCACGAGACAAACGACGCGCCCGTCTCGACCGCCGTCGCCGACGCCTCGACCGCGCCGCAGTTCACGGCGTCGCCCGTCTTGCGCTGGTTACCGAGCAGATCGGTTCCCGTGTATGCCGAGGCCATGTTCTTTGTGACTTTGGATGCATCTCCTGCGCCGATGGCGACGGAGTCGGTCTTCAGCCGCCAGTCGCCCGTGGCGGGAGAGAAGAGGTCGTCCGACGTGATTTGCACACAGGACGAGGAGGCGTTCGCCGCATCCGTGGCGCAATTGACGAGCTTGCCAGCTGAAGTGCCGTCCATTGCGGCCGTATGCCCGACGACGATGCAGTTGATGGCGTAGTTGTCATCAAGATTGATGAAAGGCGTTCCTTCGTTGAATGCCATTGTGCAGTTCACAATGTAAGGGCGGCGGAGAACGCCGACGCTGTTGAACCGCGACCGGAGATCGGAGGAGCGGTTGCCGGCGAACACCGTGCTGAACGCCCTGATGTTGTTCGCGGCCGATGCCGCATAGGCGGCCATGCAGCCAGTGAAGCGGCACCGGACGAATCGGCCGCCATTGGCACCGCCGCCGTATTCGGCCGAACACGCCTGAATGTCGCAATCGACGACGTAAAAGGCCACGTCCCGACTGCCTGTGGTGTACACGCCGCCACCCGAATGCAGAATGTCGGAAGCACCGCTGGATCCAAGGGCCGTGCAGCCGTTGCGGATCGTGAAACCGGAGATTACCGTGTTCGCGGCGTTGGTCGCCACGATGCCACGCACCGCGTCCGGCCCCATGCCGTGGTCCGTCCCCGGCTGGCGGCGGCCGAGGATGACCGTTTCGGCCCTGCCGCCGCTCGCCGTGAGGGTCACGGCCTTGTTCGTTATGACAACGCATGCCCGCCCTAGCGCGGCGCTCTCGGTGAAGTCGTCGTAGATGCCGGGAGCGACATGCACAACGCTTCCGTCAGGCGCGGCGTCGATCCCGGCCTGAATGGTGAGCTTCGGCGCATCCGCGCTCGTGCCGGGATTGGTGTCACTGCCGTTTTTGGCGACGTAAATGTCTGCGGACGCCGGCATGGCCGCCGCCAGCGAAAGCGCCGCGAACGGCGCGAGAAGCGTGCGTGTGTTCATGGTGTCTCCCTGTTCGGTTGAAAAGTTGAAAGGTTGAAAAGTTGAAAGGTCAGTCTCGCCAGTCGCGTCCATAGCGTCCGTCCCGCCGGTCGCGCCGGTCCCGCCCGTCCCGCCCGTCTCGCCGGTCTCGCTGGTCCAAGTCGCGTCGGCTCGCCGGGACGGCTCGCCCCACCCGGAGGCGAGGCTCCAAACCGCGGCGCCCAGCGCAGCGGTGCAGGCGAGCGCCAGCGCGAGCAGCAGCGCCTTGCCGCCGGGCTTCCTGGCCGTTTCGCTGACTTTGGCGCCGAGGCGCCGGGACAGTTCCCGGCGCGCCGCGTAAAGCCTCCATTTGACCGTGCTGACCGGCAGGCGCAAAAATCTCGCCACCACGCCGATCGGCTGATCGGCGATGTAGTGCAGCATGATCGCCTCCTTCATTTCCTTCGGAAGCGTCTCGATCGCGTCCCTGAGCAGCGAATGGTCCACATTGCGGAAAATCTCATCGCGCGCGTCGTCGTCGGGCATGTCCGGCACGTCGCCGGAAAGGATCTCGTTTTTGCGCGCCGTGCGCTTGACGCTGTCGCGATACAGGTTCGTGAGAATCTGGCACATCCAGGCGAAGAAGGCGGACTGCTCCAGATAGCCGTCGATGTTGGCCACGACTTTCGCGAACGTGGCGTTCACCAGTTCCTCGGCGCTCGACTCGTCGGCGCAAAATCGCATCGCAAGCGACATCATGCCGGCCTTGTATTCGTTTACAAGCCGTTTTGCCCCGCTTTCGCGGTCTCTCCGCAGTTCTTCGACGATGTCCATTTCCGGGAAGTGCAACCCCTTCCACACTATAAACGACGACCAAGGGCCATTGGATAGTCGCCGCGATTGAAAAAAACATCGCAGCGGTCCGGGAAAAATCGAAACGAGCGACGCCCCTGTTCACAAAGACGCCGATATGCATTGACATGAAACGCACATTCACGTATCCTTCCCCGCATGCGCACCACACTTGACATCCCCGACCCGATGCTCCGCCGCGTGAAATCGAAATGCGCCCTCGAAGGGCGCACGATGCGCGGCGTGACGATGATGTTTTTCCAGAACTGGATCGACGGCGGTGCCGCCGCCCGGCAGATCGTGGAGGACACCCCCGTCCAAGACGAGCCGAAACCGGAACAATCCGTCGCCCCGCAGAAAGGAAAGAAGTTTCCGCCGTGGTTCGGTCTGGCCAGAGTGCATGTCCGACATGACGTTCCGCACGACATGGAATCCATTCGGAAAAGCATCACCGAAGGCCGCAAAGCCGAATGGGCCGAGAGGGAGAGTCGCATCCGGGAGGGAATCGAGTGATGGAATACGGTCTGGACACCTCCGCGCTCCTGCGCATCCTCACGACCGATCCCCCGGCGCTTGCCGAAAAAGTGGCCGAGACTCTTCAAGGCATCGTCGCGGAAGGTGGAATCCTCCACGTGTCGGATACCGTGGTCTGCGAAGCGTATCATGCGTTGCAATACCACTACTGTTCCACAAAGGAAAACGCGATTTCCGATTTGCGGTCCCTTTCCCAGGCGGCGGGCTTCCGTTTTTCCGACGGCGCCAAGGCGGCGCTTGCCGAGCCGAACGCGGCGCGGATGTCGCCCGGTCTCGTGGACCGCATGATCGCCGACGGATACGCCGCGGAAGGATTCCGGACGGTTTCCTGCGAAAAATCGTTCCGCAAGATTCCCGGCGCGGTGGTCGTGGCGTAGGGTCGGTTTCATTTCGGCGAATCGTGGCCGCGACCTTTCCCTGCTCGCGACGGATGGCGGAAATGCGTTTCCGCGCCGGGGGCGGCGTCATTCCGCGAAAAGCGTCAGCGTGGAGGCCTCGGCGCGGACGGAGTTGCGCGCGACTTTGGGCTGCCGCACGAGGGCCTGGTCGCCGCGGACGTTGCCGTGCGGCGCGAACTGCGGGCAGGCGCTGGCGACATCGACGCGCAGCCTGTCTCCCGGCTCCAGCCGAAACGCCAGGTGGTCGAACCGGAACGCCAGCAGCTTCTCCTCGCCCGGCGCGTAGTCCGAGCCGTCGCCGCAAAGCGACCGCAGGTCGTCGCGCAGCAGATACCAATTCCCGTCGCGCTTTCCCACGCTGACGCGCACGAAGAAACAGGTGTCCTCGCAGTCGCTCGTCACGGCGAGATGCGCCTCCATGTGCCCGAGGACGTCGGTCCGCTCCTCCGCGGGCGGCAGCACGAACGACGCCACGTCGTCGTGGAAGTCCGGCTCCGGCTGCAGTTGCATTCCGCCGAAGCATCCGGCCGCCGATCCCGGAAACCCGGGCGGCTCGCGCAGCGGATCGTATGTCCAGGAGCGGACTCCGACGCCGAGCGGGAGGTCGATGCGTCGAGTCCCCTCCCCGAATCCGTCGGACTCGATCCACCGCTCTTCCCAGAGCGCGTATAGGCGCACCTTTCCCGGGGGCGCAAAGCGGCATGGCCGGCCCGTCCGGCAGTAGTCGAACCAATCGAACATCCGCATCGGCGAGGAAAGGCCCTCACCGTCCTTGAAGCGCGCGAGGGTCCGCCGCATTTCCGGGGCGACCTTCAGGCCGTGGTCGAAGGCGTTCACGATGAACGAGCAATTCGCCAGCCGCTCCTTCGGCGCAGTGCGCCACATCTCAGTCATGCCCTCGGCGAAGAGGTCGAAGGCCCCGGTGAGAAGCAGCAGGGGCATGGTCGATTTCCTGAACGCGTCGATTCCGTCGGAGGCGCTTCCCGGCGCGTCGGAGCGCCAGAACGGGTCGTCGCGGCGCGGATGCGCCAGAATGCCGTCCAGGACCTCGTCGCGCACGCCCCAGAAGCGCCCGGAGAAGTCGGCGAGCGGAAAGTCCCGCAGGCTCGCGGACTTGTCCGCATCGGCCCTTTCGCCCGACGGATGGTAGAGCGAGAGCATCCATTCGCCGATGAGTCCGGTCTTGAAAAAGCCGTTGCGGTAGCTGGCGTTGTAGGCATCGACGTCCATGATCGGCAGCCAGCCGCCCTTGACGTCCGGCGGATTCGTGTCGAGCCAGGCCCAATGGGCCGAAGAGTGATAGCTTCCGCCCACGAGAAAGATTTCGCCGTTGTACCACGGCTGGCTCCTGATCCAGTCCAGAAGCGCGAGGCCGTCCTCGCGCTCGTCCTCGAACGGGACCCAGTGCCCTTCGCTGCGTCCCCTGCCGCGACAGTGCTGCATGAGCGTGAGATAGCCCCGGTGATACGCGGGCGCCGACATCATCGCGAACGCGGTCATGTTCACCGGCTTGTCGTCGACGTATGGGGTGCGGAGAATTGCCACGGGCATCTTCCGCCCCGCCCGAGGCTTGATGCCGTAGGTGAAGAGGCGGACGCCATCCCGCGCCGGAACCATCTCCTGATAGGTGTCCGGAAGGAGGATTCCGGCCCGCGCGGAAACAGCGACGAGCGCGACGAGGGTCTGGAGCGGAGTTTTCATATTAGTTCGCAGGTTGGCGGCCGGCGGCGAGCGTCCTGAAGGACAGCCCGAACTTCGCCAGGTACTTGGCGAGGCGGTCGGAGTCGTTCGCGGTCTTTTTGGCGAGGCGCGACACGGCGAAGAGCCTCTTGCCGGCCTCCGCCGCGGTGCGGCTCGCGCGGCACACTTCAGCCACGTCGCGCAGCTGCGCCAGATCAAACCGGTCGAAACGCTCCGCGAAGTCCGCACCGAGGACGTCCGCGAGCGGGTCCGAAAGTCGCTGGCCGCCTTCGGCGGCGTCGCATGTCGCAGGTCGCGAGTTGCAGGTCCGGCTTTCGACATGCGACTTGGAACTTGCGACATGCGACCGCGCGATCTCCGCCTCGACGTCCGCGACCGCGATCCGGCCGCCGTCGGCGAGCGTCGCGAGGCGCGTCACGCATGCGTTGAACTCGCGGAAGTTCCCGCGCCACGGCGTGGCGGGGTCGAGCGCCCAGGCGAGGAACCGGCGGCGCGCCTCCTTGTTGAAGGACAGGCGCTTGCCCGTGCGCGCGTTCCACTGCTCCAGCTCGTAGTCGAGGTTCGGCTCGATGTCCTCGCGCCGATCCGCCAGGCCCGGCAGGCGGAAGCTCCACAGGTCGATGCGCGAAAGCAGGTCCTCGCGGAAGCGCCCGGCCGCGACGTCGGCGCGCAGGTCGCGGTTGGTGCCGCAAATGAGCTGGAAGTCGCTCTCCGCCTCCTTGTCCGAACCGAGCGGCAGGAAGCGCTTCTCCTCGATCGCGCGCAGAAGCATCGCCTGCTCGTCGGCGCCAAGCTCGCCGATTTCGTCGAGGAAGAGCAGCCCGCCGTCCGCCGCCTTCAGCAGGCCCGGACGGTCCGCCGCCGCGCCCGTGTAGGCTCCCTTGCGGTGGCCGAAGAGCGCGCTTGTGGCCTGATCGCCGCGCAGAGTCGCGCAGTTCACGTCCACGAACGCGCCCTGAAGCAGCCCCTTGGCCTTCCGCAGCTCATAGACGCGCCGCGCTAGCTGCGACTTGCCCGCGCCCGTCGGCCCCGTGAGCAGGATCGGGTCGCGCGAGCGCACGGCCACGCGCTCCACCGTCTCGATGAGCGCGTTGAACGCCGCGTTGCGCGTCTCGATGCCTCCCTTGAGCGACGTGATGTCGTCGCGCTTCTCGCTCGCGAATCGGCGCGCGAGCGCGTCGTAGCGCGAAAGCTCCAGGTCGATTACGCGATAGGTTCCGCGAGGCCCGCAGTTGCGCTTCGACCCATTTCCCGATGGCGACGTCTGCACGAGCTTGCCGGGCAGGTGGTGCGACTCGTTGAGCAGAAACAGGCAGATCTGCGCCACGTGCGAGCCAGTGGTGATGTGGACATACCAGTCGCGCTCCTCGCGGTCGAACCGCCGCGCGAGCGCGTAGTCGTAGAGCTTGCCGTAAACCTCCCCGAAATCCCACGGGTCGTCGAACTCCATGAGCTCGGGGACGACCACCGTGTCCGGCGAGGCCGTCCTGATGTCGCGGACCACGCTGTCGGCCAGCCCCTTGAACTGCGACTGGTAGAGCAGGTGGAACTCGTCGAAGTGCAGATCCTCCTGCATCGCGAGCGCCACGTTCGGGCGCCACGCGTTCCAGCGGTCCTTGCCGCGCGGCCCGTGCGCGTCCAGCGTCGAGCCGAGAAGGGAGATGATCGAGGTTTTCATGGAGGAGCGTGGGCGGGCTGCTTCGGCCGCGATGCGGCCTCGCGCCCGCCCCGATGGTTGAACCACGCCGATTCTTGACGAATCCGTTCTAGAAATCTATCAAAATTTCTAGAACAGGTCGTGGCGGGGTGCCGCACCCCGCCACGCGCCAACGAAAGATTCCTCCGTCCTCGGGGAAGTCCGGGCCGGTTAACGCCCCCCCATGTCACGTTCTCCTTTTCCGACATTTTGGAAAGCGACTGGAAGCGGTTCCGTCAGCGGTTGCCCGGCTGGCAGGAACGGCACATGCAAAAGCTTCTCGACGAATATGCGGCCATCATCGCCGGGGCCGGAAACCCCTCGGACAAGTTCTGGATGCTGGAGGAACGTCTCCTCAACGACGTAAGGCACGCAGGCGTCTATGTGGAACGCCGCCATTCGACGATGGTCGAAACGCTCTTTCGCCTGCTCGTCGAGAAAAATCTCGGCGGCTTCAGCGACGGACTGCGCCATTGGATCCTCCCATGTTGACATGCAGCATTTTTGAGTTGCATTTTGCAATCTCTTGTATAGAATATAGCGGCACAACAGGAGGACAAACATGCCAAAAACTGCGATGCTCACAGCCCGATTGGAGCCGGAAATCAAATCAGAGGCGGAAGATATTCTGGAACGCCTCGGCATTCCTGCGTCCAACGCGATCAAGATGTTCTACCAGCAGATCATCTTCCATCGCGGACTTCCTTTCGCCGTGTCGCTGCCATCGCGCCGCCCCCGTGACATCGCCGACATGACGGCCGAGGAACTGGACGCCGAAATGGAGCTCGGCCATGCCGACATCCTTGCGGGACGGGTTCGCCCGGCCGAAGATGTCCTTGCCGACCTGAGGAAAAGGGTTCGGACATGACGCATCGCGTCCAGTTCACCCAAACGGCCGAAGCCGACATCCGGGCCTTCGTCGACTACGTGGCGAACGAGTTGATGAATCCGGTTGCGGCGGAGCGGATTCTTTCGGAGATTGAGACGACCGCGACGTCCCTCCGTCGCCGGCCGGAACGGTTTCCTCCGTTTCCCGTTGATAAGTGGGCCCGGCTCGGATACCGGATTCGCCCTGTCGCGAACTGCATTCTGGTCTTCCTCCCGGATGCACAGGCGGCCACCGTAACGATTGTCCGCGTATTCCACTCGTCCAACAACTGGACGGCTTCCTTTTTCCCCGCTTCCCCACAATAGGAGAAACCATGTCTGCATTCTTCAAAGTCAAACTGATGGAAGATGGTGTAACCGGAAGGATCAAACTTGTCAACGACATCACTGGGCTTGTTGCCGTTCGTCTGCCGAGAATCTCGCTGACTTCAGATGGCGGTCTCTCCGAAATCAACCATGCCGGCATCTATTTCTTGTTCGGCAAAGAGCGGACGAAAACGGGTGAAGACGTTGCGGTCGTATATGTCGGGCAGGCTGATCGCCGTAACAACGGAATGGGAATCCTGGGAAGGCTCAAGGAACATGCGGGCGATCCCCTAAAAACGTTTTTCGATTACGCTGTGGCGCTCACCGACAAGGCGGACAGTTGGGATGCCGGAATCCTCTGCCATCTAGAACGTTCGTTTTTCATTGTCGCAAAAACTGCGAATCGCTTTTTAGTCAAAAACGGAAACACACCACGCGACGGTGGTCTCTCCGCGGACGAGCGAGAAAATTTGGACAAACTCATTCCAACAGCTTGCCAGATGTTGGCATTGCTCGGAAATGACTTCACCATTTCCAGCGACGAACGCATCCGGGTGACAACCTCGGACGGAAACGTAACAGCATCTCCTGACTATCGCTTGAAAGGAATCGATTTTGATGCTCGAGGGCGCCAAACGATGGACGGTTTCACGGTTTTGCGCGGCTCTAAGATCCGCCAATCCGTCTCGGCTCGCAACGAACCTTGGATTCAACATCGTCGGGCTCGGTATGCTTCGTCGCTTGACGATGCGTTCAAACTCCTCGATAGTATCGCGTTTTCATCTCCTTCCGCTGCGGCATCCTTTGTCATGGGCCATCAGGCGCGAGGATGGAACGTTTGGAAGACCGAAGATGGTAAAACTCTTCGAGACGTGGAGCAATCATCAATCCGGGGACGTCTCCCATGCATTTCGACGAAATGGACGTCCGTTACATCTCTTGCAAAAGCCATCGCACAGAAGTACAACGCCGGCAAAGGAACGGAACGAATTGCGGCCCAGTTACGATCTTATGGCGGAAGCAAGGCAGGTCCAGAGCGGCGTCAGATCTTTTCAAAGATTGGAATCCTCATGGATCATGAAGGTCGTGTCACCCAGCCAAACGGATGGCAGTCCGCAAAGAATCCTCTTCCCGATCTGAATTGACCTTGGTTTCCTTTCCTCAAACAACAGAAAACAACCCATAGGAGTTAATCGAATGCAAGTACGCGGTAGGGTTAGAGTCTGGGATGATGAATCGCTACAGTTTACACCTCGTGCGACGATTGCATTCTATGCTTCGAAGGATATGATTAACGGGGGGCGTCCAAGCCGGGAAGACTTTCTACGCCTGCAACAAAAAATGAAGTCCAAACTTGATATCGATGAAGTATTACGAGAAACAGCAGCCGTGTATAAAGCGGTTTCCGAAAGTTCTTTTCGAAAAACAGCTTCTCCCAACGTTATTTCACTTAGAGTTGCAGAATTGGTGATGGCTCAGCATCCAGAAGAGCGAGGATACCAATCGCTCAAGAAACGAATGTCTATACTTTCACACATTTCAGCAAGCGATTTTTTGATCATTTGTATGTTGCTTATCTTCCTGTGTGCGATAATCCAAAGAATTCTCCAAGACACTTGAAATCCACCTCATTGTGACGCATATTGACACGATTTCCCTCGAGAATCAACGCAACGTGATTCAGCATTGAACCATCTTTTGAAACGAAAGGAAACCATGCCCGCCGCGCTGACTCTCCACACGATGGAACCCGCCCTTTCCGCCCGGCTCGCGTCCTACGCGCGCCGGGAGAAGAAGAGCCTCAACCAAACCGCCAAGGAACTGCTTTCTTCGGCGCTCGGTCTTACAGCTCCTCGGAAGACCGACCACTCGGATGACCTCGCGCGGTTCATCGGTGCGTGGGACGACGAAACCGCCGACCGGCTCCGCAAGAACCTCGCGAACTTCTCGACCATCGACGAGGCACTCTCTTTCTAGAAATCTAGCAATATTTCTAGTTCCATCCCACGCCGAAAATCGGCGTAGTGGCGCGGTTCGAGATACAATTTCGATTTCTGCCTGTTTCTCGATTCGGGAATCGGAGGCCGCCAGATGCTTTCCAGCGCGTAGGAGACACGCTGGCGGTCGCGGCGGCGGCGCGCCGCCGCCGCGAGGAGGCATGGTCCCTGTGGGTCGACGAGTTTCGCGGCGAGGTCCTGCAATTGCTTGGCGCGTACACGGTTTTCGACGACTTCAAGACCCCGGTGGCGAAGACACTCGAAAAGGAGCTCGAATCGTTCGGCGACACATGGGGCGTTCGCCGCCGTCTTCGCGACGGAACAATCGGAAAGGAGGAGCTTGAGAGTCTGCTCCGACCGCCGCCCGCGCCGGGGGAGCGCCGCCGGGCGCGCAAAGGCGCGCCCGTCAGGCGGCTGTGCGCGCTTTCCGTGTCGCCGCCGCCGGAGCCGGCGGCGCTTCTGGCGGGATGGGAGGCGACGCGCGGGCACGGCAGGGTGGCCGAGAAGATACGGCTTGGGTCGCTGCTGCTGGACGCCGAGGCTTCGGTGGACAGCAGCCTCATCCGGGACGGCGACGGCGAAATCGTGGGCCGCAGGCCCGGTCTCAAGGGCTGGCTGCGGGCCAACTGCCCGCGGCTCATGCCGCACTACGGATCGCTGATGCGCTTCCGCCGGCTCGCCGCCGCATTCCGCGAGGAGCACGGAATGTCCGATCCCGTTCCGGCGGAGGCGCTGCTGGAAGGGAGCGAAGCGGGGACGCCGCTGGGAAAGAGGCTGAAGCGACTGCCCGACGCGTGTCGCGGGCAAATCGACGCGGCCCGCAAAAGGGCCGCGGAACTGCTCGCGTGGAGCGACGGCAGGAGCGCGACGAAACTGGAACGGCTGCTTGCCGAGCGCAAGGAGCAAAGGGAGGAGGTGCGCGAAGCAGCGCGGGAGGGCATGCGGATGGCGTGGCGGCGACGACGAGAGACTGGCGGGAGCATGACGGCATAGGCGACGCGGCGGCAAGGGCAATAGCGCGGGACTGGACGGCAGAGGCAAAATTGAAAAACACGGGCGAAATGAAATGCGAATGAGATTTGGGGATGGTAGGCCGGGAACGGTGATGCGCCCATGCGTCGCGGCGGCGTTGCGCCCCCTTTCGCGGAATGCTAGAATTCGCGCCCGTTTCCCCGACACCACGGCCTACGCGTCTTTTCGGCATGACCGAACTCCCTCCATCCTTCTCCTTCCACCCGATCGATTTCCTGCGCGGCGCGGCGGCGCGCAAACATGGCGCGCCGCCACAAGCCGCGCCGCGCAATCTCGGTGACTTCGGGAGGATGGAGCCATGACCCCGGACGCATTCTGGCTCGTCGCGCTGTCCGCGCTCTCGCTCGGCTTCTACAATGTCGCCTGCAAGCACGCGGTGAGCGACAACTCGGCCATGGACGTGCTGCTGTGGTCGTCCGTGTCGGGTCTCGTCGCGTTTCTCGCGGCGGCCGCGGCTGACGGCGGTGCCGCAGGCTTCGCCGAGGCGGCGCGCGCGACGTCGGCAACGCGCTGGATGCTCGCTGGCAAGGTGGCGCTCGTCGGATCGAGCTGGGCCGCGGGCTACCTTGCGATGCGACGCCTCCCGATTTCGCTCGCGGCGCCGGTGCGGGCCACGGCGCCGCTCTGGACGCTCCTCGGCGCCATCGCGCTCTACGGCGAAACTCCGGGACCTGTCCGCGCGCTCGGCATGCTGCTCATGGTGGCGGGCTACGTCCTGCTGGCGGCGCTCGGCTCGCGCGAGGGATTCTCGTGGCGGAGTCGCGAAATGGGACTGGTCGTCCTCGGAACGCTGCTCGGCGCCGCCTCCGCGCTCTACGACAAGTTCCTGCTCGCCCGCGCCGGCCTGCCGCCAAGGGCGGTCCAGCTGCACTTCAGCGCGGGACTTGTGCTGCTCTACGGCGCGGTGTGGATCGCCCGCCGCGCGGTCTGGCCCGCGGCGGAGCGAACGCCCTTCCGGTGGCGTTGGTCGATCCCTCTCGTCGGCGCGCTGCTCATCCTCTCCGACGCGCTCTACTTCCGCGCCGTCGCGATCCCGGGCGCGGACATCTCGCTCGTCTCCGTCTTCCGCCGGATGAGTTCCGTCGTCTCGTTCCTCGTCGGCGGACTCCTCTTCCGCGACCTCGCGCTCCGCCAGAAGGCCCTAGCCCTCCTTCTTGTCCTCGCTGGCGCCGTCCTCGCCGCACTGTGAACAGAATTGCCTTCCGGGGAATCGTCTCGCGTGGTTCCACAGGCACTGACAAGCGCCGGAGGAAAATGCGTCTTGTGGAATTCAGTGCCTCTCCACGGTTGCGATGATTTCGTCGGTGCCGAACTGGTCGCGGACGCGGGCGAAGTGGCCCGGCCGGTAGCGGGAAAAGATGCGGCGCAGCGTTTTCTCGAACGCCTTCGCATCCTCATGCTTTTCGGCGAGGGTGGCGATGGTCCGGGGTGGCAGCGTCAGGTGTTCCCGCAGGTCGGTTTCGAGGTCGGCGGCGAAGTCCGCAAGATCCGGCGGAAGTTGCGGGCGGAACTGCGTGAGGTTGTTCCGGGCCAGGACGCCGGCCGAGGTTCCTCCCTGCTGCGGCTTCTTCGTCTCCGGAGCGAAGCGCTGCAGCCTGCGGTAGATTCCCTCCTGCTCCGTTTGCTTCCCGCCCTTGTCGGGCCCCGTCCAGAAAGAGGGGTCGAGCGGTTCGGACTTCTGATGCGACCGACGCGCTGGATCACGTGCGTCGGATTCCATGGAATGTCATAGTTGATGACGAGCCCCGCCCGATTGAGGTTGAACCCTTCACTGAGCTTGTCGATGACCTTCCGTTTGGGGCTCCCCGGTTCGGGCTCGACGTCCGAGTTCCCGACCGCGCGCCCTTCCTTGGCCTTCTCGCGCTGGATCTCGCGACGGCAGTTGTCCATGCAGGTTTCGAGGCGGCGGCGCTTCTCCTCGTTGGCGTCGAACCGCTCGAGGGAGACCTCCTGCGCCGGAGAGTCGCCGAAGAGCGCGTCCTGCACGGGCTTGCGGCGCTCCTCCCACTTGGGCTCCCGGACGGTCTCCCATTCGCCTTGAAGCCTTCCGAGCAGCTCGGCCGCCCGGCGGATGCGGTCCGCGTCCGGCGTGCAGAGCGAGGCGGAGACGGCGGCGGCGATCTCGGCGCGTTTGGCCTTTTCCTTCTCCTGGTATTTGCGCTTGGTCTTCCAGCCGCGCGCCTGGAAGATGGCGTGCCGGATTTCGCGCAGCTCGGCGCGGAGCCTGGGGATCCGGCCGCCGCTGAAGTCGAACTCGCCGCCGACGTCGGGAAGCGGCAGGAGCGTGTTGGCGCAGACGAACTTGCTCTTCAGGTTGGGAAGCGCGACGAAGGCCTCCGCGAGCGGCGTTCCGTCCGGCGGGTCGGGCAGGTCGCACAGAAGCGAAATGTAGAACCGGAGCTTTGAGATCTGCGCGGCGATGGGCTGGATGTCCACGCCGTAGATGCAGTTCTCGATGATCCGGAGCTTGCGCGCGTAGTCGTGGTTCCCCTTCTGCTCGGCGAGCATGCGGTCGAGGTCGGCGAAGCGCTTGCGCTTCTCCGCGGGATCGTCGACCGTCTCGGCCGAGAGCCGCAGCTGGTCCTCCCTGTGGCGGCGCAGGATGCGCGTGCGGGCCGCCTCCTTCGTCTCGGGGTTGAACGCGCCGAGGAGGTTCTCGAAGACCTTGCCGAGCAGTTCCGGGTCGAGCGCGACGTCGCCGTCGCTCACCTCACATGCGATCCCTTCCCCGGATGATAGAATTATAAAAAACTAGTTTTACATAATTCTAGTTGAAAACGATTTCGTCCCATGGTAGAATTCCGGACATGAAAACGAGACGGTCAGGAAACGGGCCTCGCCGCGTGAAAACGATTTGGTCTGAGGAAATTCCTCCAGCCCGGCAGGCGGTGCCGGGAATGGAAACGGCGCGCGCCATGCACGCGCAGACGCCGGGGAGGATGGAAACGACTCTCGCCATGAAGCCGTCGCTGTGGCGGACGGCTCGGGCCATCGCCAACGCGGATCGGTTGCGTCTGGTGCGGATCGTGTCGGATGGAGGCGGCGCGATGTCGGTTTCGCAAGTCGCCGGGGCGGCCGGTCTCCCCCTGCCGACAGCGTCCCTGTATTTGCGCGCGCTCAACGCACGCGGCATTCTGGGCGTCGAGCGACACGACGGCCGGGTTTTCTACACGCTATCTCCTGATCGATCCCTTCCCGTGGCCGCATCCGTCCAGGCCGCCTTCAAGGCCATCTTCCGCGGAGGCGGACCGCCGGACGGCTGGGAGGAACGTCTCGTTCCCGGAATCCGGGCCTTTTCCCATTTCCGCCGCCTCGCCATGATGGAGGCGCTCCTGCGCTCGCCCGGCCTGACGCCGGAGGAATGGCGTGAAAGAGTCCGAATCCCGCCGATCGCCTTCACCCACCACTTCGCCGTCCTTCTCCGCTCGGGACTCCTCCGCCGCGACGATCGGGACCGCTGCTCGCTCGTCCGCCCGCGCGACCCCGTCCTCGCCGCCCTTTTCGCAACCATCGATGCCGGTTCGGCGAAACCGTCTGGCGAAGAACTCGATCCCGGCTAGATTCCATGTCGAATCCGATGAATTTTTCGATCTCACCCGCAGGCGAGCTGCGCGACGGTGCCGGCATTCCGTTTCCAGATGGTCAAGGCGCGGCGCTTCTCGCGCTCCTGCGCACCCCGGTGGCACCGGACGAGTCCTCCGCGACCCGCTACCTGCGGCGGCTGGCGTCCGCCCATGTCCGCCGCCTCGCCGCCCTCGGAGAGCCGACCGCTCCGGACGCATTACAGTCCCTCGCCGCCCGCGCTCGCCCATCCGAGGGCGAAGCGGCCATGCTCGCCCTCGGCGCTCCGGAGATGCTCGGAGCGGAATACTGGAGCGCCGCTCCGCTCCTCGCGGCCCTCTCTGCCCTTGACGGCGCGCTTGCAGCCGCATGGACCGACTCCGGGCGCCCGTTCGCGGATTTCGTCCGCTCCCTTTCCCCGGCATGGCGCAATTCGGGAAAGGTGTCGTTCCATCTCGCGGAGAACAAGGGCGACGCGGCTTGCTCCTTTCCCTTCGCCTTTCTGGCAAGCTTTTCCCACCGCGACGACACAGGCTCCCTCCGCAGATACCCGCTCGCCACGGCGCTGCGGCTCTTCGCCTCCGAACCCGGAGCGCTGCAATCGCTCCTGGAGCCGGTTCGCAAGGCGGCGGAAAAGAGCGACCTCGCCGCCGAACTGCTGGAATCGCGCCGCATCTTCCGCCCATGCGCGTGGGACGCCCCCACGGCGTTGCGCTTCCTGCGCGACGCGCCAGCTTTCGAGAATGCGGGAATCGGCGTCGAAACCGCAGCCCTCTGGCGCGGCGGACGGGGCGCGCCGCGCGTGAAGGTCCGCGCGACGCTAACGCCAGCCGCCGGCGGCGGCATCTCGACCCGTTCGCTGCTCAATGTTTCCGCCGTGCTCTGCCTCGACGGCGAGCCTCTCTCGAAGGAGGAGGCCGAGGCGCTCTTTTCCGGCGGAGGCATGGTGAGAATTCGCGGGCAGTGGGTCGTAGCCGATCCGGAAAAACTGCGCGTCCTCCTTGAGCGCTGGAAGGAGGCCGAGACGCTCGCCCGCCGCGAAGGGGTGAGCCTCGCCGAGGGACTGCGCCTCGTCGCGGGAGCGGACTCCGGGCCGCTCGGCGAACTGGCCGCCGATCCCGATTCGGAGGTCGCCCCGGGCGCCGCCCTCGCGGAGGCGCTGCGAGGGCTCTCCGATCCCGCCACGCTCCCGCCGCCCGACCTCCCGCCCGCGCTCGAGAAAACGCTGCGCCCCTACCAGAAGTCCGGCGTCCGGTTCCTCGATGCCGCCGCACGGCTCGGCCTCGGCGTCTGCCTCGCGGACGACATGGGCCTCGGCAAGACGCTCCAGGCGCTCGCCTTCCTCGTCGCCCTCAAGCGCGTCGGCGCGCTCGGCTCAGCCGATTCGCCGCCCGCGCTGCTCGTGGCGCCCGCGACGCTGCTCGCCAACTGGCGAGCCGAAGCCGCGCGCTTCGCCCCGGAGCTTCGCCTCCGGACGCTCCACCCGTCCGCGCTCTCCCCTGCCGACTGGAACGCCGCGCGCGCAGATCCCGCGGCCGCCGGGCGCGGCGCGGACCTGATGCTCACCACCTACGGCATGCTCGCGCGCCTCCCGGCGCTCGCCAAGGCCGAATGGGCCGCCGTCGTCGCCGACGAAGCCCAGGTCGCCAAGAACGCCGGGACGCGCCAGAGCCGCGCCCTGCGCGCGCTCCGGGCGCCCCGCCGCGTCGCCCTCACCGGAACGCCCGTCGAGAACCGCCTTTCCGATCTCTGGAGCCTCTTCGACTTCCTCGATCCCGGACTGCTCGGCTCGCAGAAATCGTTCGCGGAACTCGCGAAGGCGTGCGGCGACGACCTAGCGCCGGTCCGCCGCCTCGTCCGCCCGTTTCTGCTGCGCCGCCTCAAGACAGACAAGGCGCTGCTGCCGGACCTTCCGGACAAGACCGAGCGCACCGTCCGCTGCGGTCTCTCCCGCCTCCAGGCCGAACTCTACGCCAAGTGCGCGAACGACCTCGCGCGCGAGCTCGAGGAGCCGCCGGCGGCGGAGGAAGGCACCGCCGAGCGCCACCGTCGCGGACTCGTCCTCAAGTATCTTCCCCGCTTCAAGCAGATCTGCAACCATCCCTCGCAGTTCCGCGGCGACGGCGAATTCGCGCCCTCCGCCTCCGGAAAGTTCCGGGCGCTGGCGGACCTCGTCTCCGAAATCGCCGCGCGCCAAGAGCGGATGCTCGTGTTCACCCAGTTCCGCGAAATGACGGAACCCCTGCGCCTCTTCCTGCGCGACCTCTTTGGGCGCGACGGCCTCGTGCTGCACGGCGGCACCCCGGTCGCCGAGCGCGCCCGCCTCGTGCGCGCCTTCCAGACTGACGGCGGACCTCCGTTCTTCGTCCTCTCGCTCAAGGCCGCCGGCACGGGACTCAACCTCACCGCCGCCTCTCACGTCGTGCACTTCGACCGCTGGTGGAACCCCGCAGTGGAGGACCAGGCCAGCGACCGCGCCTACCGCATCGGCCAGAAGCGCAACGTACTCGTCCACAAGTTCGTGTGCGCCGGCACTCTCGAAGAGCGCATCGACGAGATGATCGAAAGCAAGAAGGCCCTCGCCGCGGGACTCTTCTCCGGCGGTGCCGAGAAGCTTCTCTCCGACATGACCGCTGCCGAGCTCCGCGCGCTCGTCGCCCTCGACCCCGCCGCCGCAGCGGAGGAATGACGCCCGCGAAAGCCTCCAACTTTTCAACCCTTCAACTCTTCAACCCTTCAATTCTTCAACCCTTCAACTGTCATGTCCCGCTACGACTACGTCCGGTCCTTCCCCGAATACGTCCCCGTCGCCGAACGGCGCGCCCGCGCGCAGCGCGCGGCCAAGAATCTCGCCGCCCATGGCCGCGCAATGCGCCCCGTCGTCCTGGTAGGTCGCACCATCGCGCGCTCGTTCTGGGGCAAGGCCTGGTGCGACAACGTCGAGAACTACCGCGACTTCGCCTACCGCCTCGAACGAGGCCGCTCCTACGTACGCAGCGGCGCCGTGATCGACCTCGTGATCGAGCCGGGTCTCGTCAAGGCGCTCGTGCAGGGTTCGATGCGCCGCCCCTACGAGCAGACGATCCGCATCGACCCGCTCGCGAAAGCTCGCTGGGAGGCGCTCAAAAGGAAGGCTCTCGGCAAGGTCTCCTCCCTGCTCGACCTCGCTGCGGGACGCGTCCCGGAGGAACTCCTCCGCGCCTTCTGCAACCCCCGCGACGGCCTCTTCCCCGCACGCGGTGAGATTTCCTTCTCCTGCTCCTGCCCGGACTCCGCCCGCCTTTGCAAGCACCTCGCCGCCGTCTTCTACGGCGTCGGCGCGCGGCTTGACGAAGATCCGACGCTCTTCTTCACGCTCCGCGGCATCGATCCAGGCGAACTTCTCTCAACCGCCGGCGCCGTGGACGCCCTCACGGCCTCCGCTGGCGATGCGCCCGAAATCGACGCCGCCGCCCTCGGCGATGTCTTCGGCGTGTCCTTCGACGAGCCGGCCGCAGTCGAAAGTCCAAAGTCAAAGGTCGAAAGTCCAAAGTCAAAGGTCGAAAGTCGGAAGTCCAAAGTTAACAGTTTGAAGTCGCAGATCGATCCTCCCAAGCCGAAGGCCGCAGGACGCAAGGCAAAATCCGGAACGGCAGAAGCGGAGCAGGAGCCATGGACCGCCGCGCGCGTCAGCGTTCTGCGCCGCACGCTCGGACTCACGCAAAAGGCCTTCGGCGAACGACTCGGCCTCTCCAACGTCGCCGTTTGCTACATCGAAACCGGTCGCAAGCCCGTCCCGTCCGATCTCGCGCCAGCGCTCGAACGCCTCAATGCGCAAAGCCTTTCCCGGCGATGACGCGTCCGGATTCGCCGGCGCCCCGCCGCCGCCGCCAAGCAGTTCGGAATCGCCGAGGGAGCCGTCGACGGCCTCGTCCAGCAGGGCGTCGCCGCCGTCCGCGACCAGTTCCTCAAGATGATCTGACGCGCCGGCCGCCGCCATGAAGAAAGGACTGGGACTGTGACGAACGAAGAACGCAAGGCCATCGAGGAGGACGCCGCGCGCCAGGCCGCAGTGGCGCAGGATGCCTTCGAGGAAGCCACCTGGGACGCCATCGAGCGCTATCGTGCTACCGGAGACCTCGTCCCCGTGGTGCAGAACGGCCGACTGGAGTTGCTCACCGTCGAAGAGACCCTCCGCTCCCGGCGAGACTACACCCGCCGCCGCGACCAGACCGGCCACCGCAAGTGCGAGGCGCTCCTCGGACAGTTCGCCGCCCCCGGGCGGGAGATTCCCGCCGACCTCTGGGACCGCCTCGCCGCCGACCGCAAAGCACAGTACGAGGACGAACTGCGCTGGATCAAGATGGCCCGCAAGGCGGCGGCAAAACCGCAGCAGCCTCCCACCGCCCATGCATCCGAACCATGACCACGGACGCATTCCTCCTCGTCGCCCTTTCGGCGCTCTCGCTCGCGTAGCTCCTCGTGCTCGAAAAGTCGTCCCCATCACACGGGATGCCGATCGGCGGCGTCGTGGCCGCGGACGCGGCGGTGATCCCGGCCGCGGTGGGCGTCGACATCGGCTGCGGCGGCGCGCGGCAACCACCTGCTGGAACTTCCTCTCGCCCGATTTCCGCCAGCTTGTCGTGAAACGCCGCGTCCGCGAGACCGTTTGGTTCTTCCGCGCGAGAGACGCGGAAGGACGGAGGACCGACCGGCAAAGGAGGAGCCGTCAGTAGAAGACGGGATCTTCGGTTTCGCCCGGCTTCCAGAGGACCCCGCCGACGGTGCCGCCGGAACGACGCCGGATGCAGTTGAACCGCTGGAATCGTTGACCGGCTCAGCTTGTGGTATGCTTGTCGGCATGAACGACAAGGACCATTCCGGCCAAGGGCGCGCCGACGACGAGCGGTGGATGCGGGAGGCGATCGCGGAGGCTGCCCTCGGAGAGGGCGGGACGCGTCCAAACCCCCCCGTCGGAGCGGTGCTTGTGAAAGACGGCGCGGCCGTCGCGCGCGGGCGGCACCGGCGCGCGGGCGGGCCCCACGCGGAGGCGGACTGCCTCTCGCGCGCCGGGGAGGCCGCGCGCGGCGGCACGCTCTACGTGTCGCTGGAGCCCTGCTCCTCCGCGGGGCGCGTCGGGCCCTGCACGGACGCCATCGTGCAGGCGGGCGTCTCGCGCGTCGTGTTCGCGGCGCGCGACGAAAACCCGCGCAACGCCGGCCGCGCCGAAGCCGTGCTCCGCGCCGTCGGGATCGAGGTCTCGGGCGGCGTGCTGGAACGCGAGGCGCGCGCGCTCCTGGAACCCTTTTTCACCCACGTGCGGACCGGGCGCCCGTTCGTCACGCTCAAAATGGCGCAGTCGCTCGACGGCGGGATCGCGGACCACGCGGGCGTCTCCAAGTGGATCACCGGCTCGGAGGCCCGCGCCGAAGTCGCGCGCATGCGCCGCCGGGCGGATGCCGTCTTGGTCGGCTCCGGCACGGTTCTCGCCGACGATCCGTCCCTTCTCCGCGCCGAAGAGCCGGAAGGCGGGCTCCCCGGCATGCGGTGCGTTCTCGACGCCCGCGGACGAGTGCCCGCCACGGCGAAGATTTTCTCGGACGGTTTCGCCTCGCGCACGATCGTCGCCACCTCGGAGGCCGCTCCGGAGCGCGCCAAGCGCGCCTGGCGCGAAACGGGCGCCGCGGTCTGGGAACTTCCCGCCGCGCTTCCCCAGACGGAGCGCGGCGGCGCGGCGCCGGCGCCCGGCCCGCTCTCGCTTTCCGCCCTTCTCGCGAAGTTCGGCGAAGAGGGATTCCTGCACGTCCTCTGCGAGGGCGGCGCGGCGCTCGCCTCTTCGCTCGTCTCCGAGGGGCTCGTGGACGAATTGAGGCTCTTCGTCGCGCCCGTCGTTCTCGGCGGAGGGGCCCTCCGGACGTTCGGGGC
Organism: uncultured Verrucomicrobiota bacterium; assembly: GCA_946534105.1. Taxonomy (GTDB): domain Bacteria; phylum Verrucomicrobiota; class Kiritimatiellia; order RFP12; family UBA3636; genus UBA3636. The sequence continues at coordinate 9,686 of CAMNCG010000014.1, read as the reverse complement.
CTTCCCGCACGACCTGCCGACGGCCCCCCGGTTCGGCATCGTTGCGGCGGCGCGGTTCGGCGAGGACGCGATGCTGGCGCTCCGCCCCGCGCGGAAACCCGGAGGGCGCGCGTGATGTTCACCGGGCTTGTGCAGCAAGTCGGCCGCCTCGGAAGCCTTTCCCGCGCCGCGGGCGGCGGGGCCATCGCGTCCGTCTCGTGCGCGCCGTGGGCCGACGGTCCGCTCGTCCCCGGCGAAAGCGTGGCCGTGCAGGGGTGCTGCCTCACGGTTTCGGCCGTGCGTCCGGACGGCTTCGACGCGGACGTGCTCGACGAAACGCTCGCCGTCACGGCGCTCCGGCGTCTCGCCCCGGGCGCGGCGCTCAACCTGGAGCGCGCGCTGCGGCCGGCCGACCGCCTCGGCGGCCACATCGTGCAGGGGCACGTGGACGGCACGGCCGAACTGCTCGCCGTGGAACGCGTCGGGCGCGATTTCCGGTTCCGCCTGAGGTGCGCCCCGTCCGAAGCGCGGTACGTGGTCTACAAGGGCTCCGTGGCGCTCGACGGCACGAGCCTCACGGTGAGCGCGGTGCCCGAACCGTGCGTTTTCGAAGTGAATCTCATTCCGACGACCCTCCGGGAAACGTCGCTCGGGGAGCGGCGGCGCGGCGACGCGCTCAATCTCGAAACCGACGTGCTCGGGCGCTACGTGGAATCGCTTTTGGGCGGCGCCGCGGCGCGCGGCGGGGCTTCCGGCGTGACGGTGGCGTTCCTGCGGCAGGCCGGTTTCGGCCCGGACCGGGAAGGGGGGATTTCCCGATGAAAGAAGAAGACGAGTCCCCGGTCCTTGGCGGACCGGAGCAAGAAGCCCTGGTGCAGCGCCTCCGCATTTCGCTGGTGTCCGGGCCGTGGACGGACGGCGAAGAATGCGTCCGCTACGTCGATTTTCCGCTTCGCGCCTGTCTCTACGACCTTCACGAGGCGATTCAGGAGGCAATCGAATTCGACAATGAGCACCCGTTCCACTTCTTCACCGCGGAGGCCGACGGATCCTGCCGCGTGAGCGTTCCGCCGCAGATCGGCGACGAGCCCGACCGGGAGACGATCGACTGCGACGTCTACGAAGACCTTCCGGCCGTCGCCAGCGTGCCGGACGACGGCCGGCACGGCCTGTTCTACTCCTACATGTCCGACGGCGGGGACTGGATTTTTTCCGTCGAGCGCGCAGGCAAGCCCGCGCCTCCGGTGCCCGGAGCGCCCTACCCGCTCCCGATCGACAGCCTTTCCTCCGGCCCGAACCCCTCGCAGTACGGCCGCGACTTCGACGACTACGCCGAAGAGGAGGACGCCTTTTCGCCGCCGCGCCGCGAGACGTTCCGCGGCGGGCGGGACCCCGGCGAAGACCTGATTTTCGACGAAGACGAGGACGATCCGTTCGGCGACCGCGGGGAAGACGGCGGCGGGGACGGCGGAGACGCCGAAATCTGGTAACCCGGAAACCGACCATGGACGAAAAGAAAGTTTCTTCGCTCGTGCGCGAAATCCTTCTCGAGATCGGGGAAGACCCGGACCGCGAGGGCCTCGCGAAGACGCCGGACCGCGTCGCGCGGGCGCTTGCGCACCTCGTTCGCGGCTACGCGCAGACGCCCGAAGGCGTCGTGAACGGCGCCGTCTTCGAATCCGAAGGCGCCAACCACATGGTGATCGTGCGCGACATCGACGTGTACAGCCTCTGCGAACACCACCTCATGCCGTTTTTCGGCCACTGCCACGTCGGCTACATTCCGCGCGGCAAAGTCCTCGGCGTGAGCAAGATCGCCCGCATCGCCGACTGCTTCGCGGCGCGGCTCCAGATCCAGGAGCGCCTCACGTCGCAGATCGCGCGCGCGGTGCGCGACGCCACGGGCGCCGAGGGCGTCGGGGTCGTGATGGAATGCGAACACCTCTGCATGCAGATGCGCGGCGTCTCGAAACAAAATTCGAAAATGGCCACCTCGGCCGTCCTCGGCTCCTTCCACGACGACGCGGCGACCCGCGCCGAATTCCTCTCCCTGCTCCGCAAATGACGATCATCGACGGAAAGAAAATCGCGGCGGACGTCCGCGCCGAAGTCGCGGCCGGCGCCGCGGCCCTCCGCTCCTCCTTCCGCGCGCCGGGCCTCGCGGTCGTGCTGTGCGGCGAAGACCCGGCGTCCGTTTCCTACGTGACCGCGAAGGAACGCGCCTGCGCCGAGTGCGGCATCGTTTCGTTTCCGGTCCGGTTTCCGGCGGACGTCCCGCGCGAAACGCTGCTCGGCGAAATCGCGCGCCTCGACGCCGCCCCCGAGGTGGACGGCATCCTCGTGCAGCTTCCCCTGCCCCGCGACCTCGACGAACGGGAGGTCCTGCTCGCGATTTCCCCGGACAAGGACGTCGACGGCTTCCATCCCGTGTCGGCGGGACGCCTTGCCACAGGGTTCGACGGCTTCGTCCCCTGCACTCCCGCCGGAATCGTCGAACTGCTGTTGCGATCCGGCGTCGATCCGGCCGGAAAACACGCCGTTGTCGTCGGCCGCAGCAACATCGTCGGCAAGCCCGTCGCCGCGCTTCTCGCGCGCAAGGGACGCGGAGGGGACGCGACGGTCACCCTCTGCCACTCCGCCACGCCCGATCTCGGGCGCTTCACGCGCGAAGCGGACATCCTCGTCGTCGCGGTCGGCCGCCCCGGCACGATCGGCTCGGGAATGGTGAAACCGGGCGCCGTGGTGATCGACGTCGGAGTGAACCGCGTACCCGACCCTTCGAAAAAAGCGGGCTTCCGCCTCGTCGGCGACGTCGATTTCGACGCCGTTTCGCCCGTCGCCTCGCGCATCACGCCGGTTCCCGGCGGCGTGGGTCCGATGACGATCGCGATGCTGATGGCCAACACCCTGAAGGCGGCGCGTCTGCACGCCGCGGCGGCGAAGGCGACGGCGGGAGGGGATTCGTGAAGCACCTCGTCGTCTCCGTTGCCGGCCTCGGCTGGCGCGACGCCGAGCGCCACGGCCTCGTCAGGGCGGCGGGGCTGGAATTCCGCCCCGCCCGGTCCGTCTTCCCGGCCGTGACCTGCGTCGCGCAGGGCACGCTCCGCACCGGCCTCCCGCCTCGCGCCCACGGCATGGTCGCAAACGGCTGGTTCTGCCGCGAGACGCGCAAGCCGTCGTTCTGGGAACAGTCGTCGGCGCTCGTTTCCGGACCCCGCGCGTGGGACGCCGCCCGCGCCGCGGGCGCGACGGTCGGAATGTTCTTTTTCCAGCAGAGCCTCGGCGAACGGGTCGATTTCCTGCTCTCCCCCGCCCACGTCCACAAGCACGGCGGCGGCTCGATCCTCTACCGCTACGCCATTCCGCCGGAGGACGACGCGGCACTCCGCCGCCGAAACGGATCGTTTTCTCTCTGGCGCTATTGGGGTCCGCTCGCCTGTCCGAAAGCGGGAGACGCCGTGCTGGCGGACTTCCTCGCCGTGGCGGAAACCCGGGATCCCGACATCGCCTTTCTGTACCTTCCGACGCTCGACTACGACGCGCAGCGGTTCGGCCCGGACGATTCGCGCTGCGCCCGCGCCGCGGCCGTCCTCCGCGCGGAGCTCGAAACCCTCGCCGCCTTCGCGGAGAAACGGGGCGCGGACCTCGCCGTCCTCGGCGAATACGCGATTTCTCCGGTGACGCGGCCGCCGGCGTTTCCGAACCTCGCCCTTCGCCGCGCCGGTTTCTTCGCGGTCCGCACCCTCGGCGGCATGGCGTATCCCGATTTTCATGCGTCGCGCGCCTTCGCGATGTGCGACCACGAAGTGGCCCACGTCTACGTCCGAGACCCCTCCGACGCGCCGGCCGTGCGCGCCGCGCTGGCCGCGACGGGCGAGTACGGACGAATCGAGGAGCGCGCGGAAGAAGGCGAATGGGCGCACCCCTCGGCGGGCGAACTCCTGATCATCGCCCGCGAAGGCTCCTGGTGCGCCTACCCATGGTGGACGGAGCGCCGCGAAGCCCCGGACTACGCGACGCACATCGACATCCACAACAAGCCCGGATTCGACCCGTGCGAGCTCTTTTTCGACCGCGGCTTCGCGTTGCATCCGCGCACGTGCCAGGACGCTTCCCGCGTCGGCGGCACCCACGGCCGGGCGCGCGACGTCGCGGTCGCCGCGACCGGCCCGGCGCTCCCGGGCTCCACGTACCTCGAAGCCGCGGCGGCGTTGAAGGAGCGGCTTGCGAAATGAGCGGCGAAGAGACCCGACACCGCGAAACCGCGGCGGAAAAGCGCAAACGCCAGGCCGCCGCCAAGCGCACGCTCTTCTTCGCCCCGGAAGCGAAACCGGGCGACATGTTCGCGCCGGCCGTCACGCTTCCCGACTTCGCGGGCGCGACCCTGCTCTCCGCTCTTTTCCTTGCCTTTTTTCTCCTCCGGTCGCCGCTCTGGGCCCTGCCAGGCCCGTCCGTCGCCGTCGCCTCGGCGCTCGCCGGCGTCGAATCTCCGGCGTCCGCGATGCAGATGCCTGCCGTGGCCGCGGCCCGCCTGTTTCTCCCCCTCGCCGGAGGTCCGGGACGCGCGGTGGCGGTCTCGAACGCGTTTTTCGCCGCCCTCTCCTGCGGCGCGTTTTTCCTCGCGCTGCTTTCGCTGTTCCACGCCTACCTGAAGCCGGCGATCCTCGCCGAGGACGTCCGCCACGGCGAATTTCAGGCGGCTTTCCTGCCGCGCTTCGGCGCCGCCGCCGGGGCGCTTCTCTGGGGCGTCGGCCCGGCCGCCCTGCGGCTCGCCTCGGGGCAGGCGCCAAGTGCGGCCTGCGTCTTCGCCTCGACCGCTTCGTTCGCGCTGCTCCTGCACGCGCAGGTCGCCGACCGATTCGGGGCGATGCTCGCCGGCGCGGCGCTCGCCGGCGCGGCGGCCGGCGTGTTCCCCGTCGCCGTCCTCGCCCTGCCCTTCGCGCTCGTTCCGGTCGCGATGCTCTCGGTCATGACGGACAGCGAGCGGCACCCCGCCGTCACGATCGCCGCCGGACTCCTCGCCGTCGCCGCGGGCGCGCTCGTCTCGTCGGCGCTCGCGGCCGCGTCCTTCGCCGCGGCGTCGCCCGGTTCCTCCGGGACGGGCGGCGTCGCCCGGGCGCTGCTTGCGCACGCCGCGGACATGGCGCGCTCCACGGTCGGATCCGGTCGCGACATGGGCCTGGACCCTGCGGCGGCCCGCTTCGTTCCGGCGCTTTCGGTCATCCCGTTCCTCGGCTGGCTCTTCGCGGCGCGGACCTCGCTCTCGGAGCGCGAGGAGCGCGTGTCGCTGCACCTCTTCAACGTCGCCGTTCTCGCGGTTTCCGCGACCTGCGCCGTCGGGACCGGTTTTTCGCCGATTTCCGCCGCGGCGGGACTCGCGCCCGAGGCCCCCGCGGCCGCGCTGTGCGCCGCGACGTTCGCGTACGCCCTCGTGGCCTTCTACGTGCAGGCTCTGCGGTTCTTTTCGGAAAACGTCGTTCCGCCCCCACCCGACAACGAACTCCGGACCGGCTGGGCCATCCGTTGGACGGTCGTGGCCGTCGCGGCGGCCACGATCGTCGCGGCGGCGTTTTCCTCCGCGCGCAACGCGCCGTCCCGCGCGTCCTCGCTCTGGGAATTTCTCGCGGACGCCACCCTCGATTCGCTCGACGGGCGCACCTGCCTTGAAGCCTCCCGGGAAACGCGCCCCCTCCTGCGCCTCCGGGCCGCGGAACGCGGTGCGCCCCTGGATTTCTTCCCGGAGGACCTGCCCTTTCCCGCCGGCGCGGCGGATCCGGCGCTTGTGGCGTCCGACTCCGACCCCGGAGCATGGGAAGACGCCGGGTTCCCCGTCCGGCCGTCCGGACTCCTCTTCGTCGGCCTCGCCCCGGACGCCGATCCCGGAATCGAACGCATCGAGGAAGAATGGAAACGCCTCGCCGCCGAGGCCGCGCGCCGCATCGGGCGCGTACGCGGCCGCGGCGGCCGCACCGCGGCGCGCGCCGCAACCCTCCTCGGCGCCCGGGTCGCCGCCGCCGGCGCCGAGCTCGTCCGAGCAACCGCGCGGGCCGGGCGCGCGGCCGCCGCCGCGGCGCTTCTCGACGAAGTGCGCGCGTTCGCGCCCGCGTCGCCCCTGGCGGCGCTCGCCTCGGTGTCGCTCCGCCACCGCGGCGCCCCGGACCGGGACTTCGCCGCGCTTGCGGCCGCGACGGAACGCGGCGGCCCCGGCCTCGCCGGCTTCGCGGAACTTTCGCTCGACCTCTCGCGCCCCGTAGACCTCGCGGCCGAGGCGTTCCTCGCGCCAGGATTCTTCCGCCTCTCCGCCCCGGAACGCGCCATCGCCGCGCTGGAACGCGCCGAACCCGCGTTTGAAGAGCTCACGGCGGAAGACCGCGCCCTCGTCATTTCCGCGATCGGACGCGCGAAACTCGCCCTCGGCGACCGCGGGGGCGCGCGCGCCGCATTCGAAAAGGCGATGGCGGTGTCGGGAGGGTCCGACCCCCAGGCGGCCTACGCCCTCGCCGAAATTCTGGCCCCGCCCCCCGCGGACGAGGAAGCCGGAAAGGCCCGCCTCGGTCGCCTCGAAGCGCTCGGCGCCTCGCGCAACGCGCTGCTCGCCGCCCGTCTCCGCGAGATGGAGGCGCGCGGCATCCCCGTTTCCGCGCGCATGGTGCTTGACAAGGCGATCCGCGACGACCCGCACGACCCGACGCTCTACCTCATGCGCTTCGAACGACTCCTTGACGCCCTCGCCGCCGCTCCGCAAGACGACCGTCGCCGCTGGCGCGACGCCGCCGAGGAGGACCTTGTGAAGCTCCACGACGATCCCGGCCCGTGGTCGGTCCGCATCGCCCTCGGCGCCGCTCGGCTCCGACTCCTCGACGGCCAGACCGCCCTCGCCCGCGCGGAACTTGCGGGCGAGGCGATCGCGCACCCCGCCGAACGCCGCATCCTCGCCCCTCTCGTCGCGCTCGACGCCGCCCTCGGCATGCCGGAGGCGCGCGCCGAGCACCTCGCCGCCCTCCGCCGCGCCGATCCTGCCGCGGCCGACGCCGCGGCCGACGCCGCGCCCGACCCGGACACGCTCTTCGGGATCACGCTCGAAGAAGAACTTTTCGCCGCGTTTCCCGAAGACCGCCGCGCCGCCGAATTCGAGGGCGCCGTCGCCATCGCCGCGCGCGACCCCGATGGGACGCATCGCGCGCTCCTGCGCGCGTTCGGGACCGCCGCGCTGGCGGAGGAACGGCCGTCCGCCGGCGGAGGCCGTTGATGCCCCCGCGCCACGAAGACCGCTACCGCGAACCGGCGAAGCCCGCCGATCCGGTCGGGACGCTCCTGCGCCTGCTCTCGCGCCTGGGCGGCGACCGCCGCCGCTTCGCGTGGATCGTCCCGTGCCAGCTCGCCGCGACGGCGGCCTCGCTCGCCTGGCCGCGGGTTCTCGGGCTCGCGACCGACGACATCGCCTCCGGCGCGTTCTCCTGGACGAGGCTTTCGGCCCTGCTGCTCGGCGGTTTCGCCGCGACGCTCGCCGGATGCGCGGCGCAGGCCGCGATCGGCCGCGCGACGGCGGCGATTTCCGTTTCGTGCGTGCTCGGCATGCGCGAAGACCTCTTCCGCGCCGTGCTCGCCCTCCCCGTTTCCCGCCACGACCGCACCGGTCCGGGCGAAACGATGAGCCGGCTCGTGAACGACACCGCCGCCGCCGGCGAATCGCTCGGACAGGGCATGCTCCGATTTTTCGCCTCCTGCACCTCCCTCGCGGCGACGCTCGCCGCCCTCCTCTGGCTCTCGTGGCGCCTCGCCCTCGTCGTCTGCGCCACGGTCCCCGCCACCTGGGCTGCGGGCCGCGCCATCGTCCTCGTCTCCCGGCGGCTTTTCCGGAAGCGGCAGACCGCGCTCGGCGAAATGAACGAACTCGCCGAAGACCGCGTGTCGGGGCTCCTGGAAGTGCAGGCCTTCGGACGGGAAGAAGAGGAAAAGCGGCGCTTCGCCGAAGTCGCGGAAACGCTGCGCCGGGTCTCGCTCGGGGCCGACGCCGCCGGCGGCGCCATGGGACCCGCGATGAACGCCATCGGCAACGTGTCCTATCTCCTCGTCGCCGCGGTCGGCGGATGGCTCGCGATGAACGGGACGGCGACGGTCGGCCTCGTCGTTTCGTTCATGCTCTACGCGCGCCAGTTCGGCCGCCCGGTGAACGAAATCGCCGAACGCTTCGGCCAGCTCCAGAGCGCGCTGGCCGGCGCGGAGCGCGTGTTCGCCCTGCTCGACGAAGCGCCGGAGCCGGACGAGGGGCGCGAGGAGCTCCCGCCCGGCCGCGACGGGCTCTCCGTGGTTTTCGACCGCGTTTCCTTCCGCTACGGGGACGGACCCTGGGTCCTGCGCGACGTATCGTTCGAAGTTCCCGCCGGCTCGTGCGTCGCGCTCGTCGGCGAAACCGGCTCCGGCAAGACCACCGCCGCGTCGATGATCCCCCGCTTCCTCGATCCGGAATCCGGCCGCGTCCTGCTCGGCGGCCGCGACATCCGGGAATACCGCAAGAACGCGCTCCGGCGCGCCATCGCCCTCGTGCCGCAGGACGTTTCGCTCTTCTCCGGTACGATCGGTTCGAACATCGCCTTCGGCGCCGATTCGCAGGACCCCGCCAAGACGGCCGAAGCGGCGGATTTCGCCGGCGCCGGCGATTTCGTCGCCGGACTTCCCCTCGGCCTGGAAACGCCCGTGGGTTCCGGAGGCGCCGGGCTCTCCCGAGGCCAGATGCAGCTTCTGTGCCTCGCCCGGGCCGCGATGGCCGAACCGCGCGTGCTCGTGCTCGACGAAGCCACCTCGAGCGTCGACGCCCGCACCGAGCGCCGCATCCGCGCCGCCCTCGACCGCCTCCGCCGCGACCGCACCTCGATCATCATCGCCCACCGCCTTTCCACCGTGCGCGACGCCGACGCGATCGTCGTCCTCGACGCCGGCCGCGTCGCCGGCGTCGGCACCCACGAGGAACTCCTCGCCTCCTGCGAACCCTACCGCCGCCTCTGCGCCGCGGGAGAACTCGCCCCGCCCCCCGACGAATCGGCACCGGAGCCCGCCGGCGACCGGACTTTCTCCCGGTAGGCCCCGGGCGAAACGCCCCACTTCCGGCAGAACGCCTTCGAGAAGTGGCTGTGGTCGTAGAACCCGCACGTCTGCGCGATCGAGCTTACCGTCTCGTCGGTGGTTTCGAGCATCCGCCGGGCCGCGGAGAGGCGTTGGACCGCGACGAATTTCGCCACGCTCGTCCCCAGGAATTCCGAAAAAAGGGCTTCGAGCCGTTTCGGCGGCAGCCCCGCGCGCCGGGCGATCGAGGAGAGCGTCATCGGCTCACCGGGATTCGCGGCGATCCACGACGTGACTTCTCGCAGTTTTCCGTGCCACTCCGGCATCGCCGCGGGTGCCGGGGTCTGGACGTAGACGCACATCGTCCCGATCACCCGCCCCCCTCGCCCAAATCTCCACCGAATTCTCGCATTGTTTTCATTTGATTGAAAGCGTATTTCTAAATCTTAATTTTACGCGGTCCGTCGTCTCACCCGTACGAGGCCGAGGCCGTCGCAGACGACCGCGTCGAGCGCCGTCATCGTCCGGCACGTCGCGAGCAGTTCCGCCGCCTTGGGGTGCCGCTCCTGCTTGGGAAGCGCCGTCGCGACGTGTTCCGGGATCGTGAGCCCCAGCGCCTCTTCCGCCCCGTCCGGTTCCTGGAT
>CAMNCG010000013.1 GCA_946534105.1 uncultured Verrucomicrobiota bacterium | reverse complement strand
ACGTGACGGACGAAAGCGACCTCGACGCGGCGGGGTGGCGGTTCTTCAAGGCGAAGGTCGAGATGCGGTAAATGTTGCCAATGTGGAAATGTTGCCAGTTGCCAATTCCAGTTTGCGTCCGCCACAAGGCCGTATTGGTCGCGGTGGTGGGAAACCGTGCCGCCGAGAGCCGAGGATTACACGCGCAGATCCCGGACCGCGAGATTATCGAAGAGGAATCCGACGCAGCTCGTGCGGGGCGAGCGAGAGAGTCAGGCGGGGCGAGCCCTCCGGGCGAGCCGCCGCGCCGAACGGAATGTGGCGCACGGTGCGCTCTTCGTCGGAAAGGTTGGCGGCCAGCAGCACGGTTTCCCCCTTGTCGGTGCGCCACCAGGTGCCGAAGACGGACGGCATTTCGCAGGTGCGCGCCGGAGGAAGTTCGAAGCCCTTGTCGAAGAGGCCGAAGTTGGGGCGGCGCCCGTGCCAGGCGCATTGCAACGGGGGAATCGGTTCCGCTGGGCGAAGTTCGTCGAGAAGCGTCCCGTATGCGAGCGCGTCGAGGTTTTCCTGCCGGAAGGCGCAGAGCCGACGCAGGATCTCGCACTTGGAGCGGCAGTCGAGCACTTCCGGCAGGAACCAGCCGAGCGCGTTGCCCCAGAAGAGTTCGCGCGTCTGCAGCGCGCGGAACGAGGTGTCGTCGTCGTCGATGACGTTTTCCGGCGAGCCGAAGAAGCTGGTGTAGCCCGTGTAAACCGCCTTCCAGAACGGGACGTCCCGCGGAGTGCGGTCGGTGAGCTGCATGTAGCCATCGACGAAGTCCATGCAGTATTCGCCCGATCCTTCCGTGACGAGGAACGCACCCCTCGAATTGGCGTTGCGCCGGACGGGTTCGAGCATCTGCCGGTATCCATCGACCCACCACGCGCCGCCCCCGGTGGCATGGTTGTGGGAGGGGTCGTGGCATTCCACGGCATACATGGAGCCGACTTGGTCGAGGAAGAGCGAGCCGGCGCCGAGTTCGTCGAGAATGCGCGACGTGAAGCGTCTCACGACGCGCTGCCACGGCTCGCAGCAGGGGCACATGGCGGCGAGTGGCGGGGTGGCCGGGTGGTAGATTTCCGCCCTGCGGGTGCCGTCGTAGTTGAGTGTCGCGAACGGGCGCGCGACCTCGTAGCCGCCGGTCGAAGTGGTCCAGAGGCGTCCGTTGGCGTAGGGAAGCATCTCCTGGTCGTCCGCCTTGGCGCGGGCGATCACCTCGGCGGTTCCAGGCTGCGCCGGGAAGTATTCCGGATAGTTTTCGTCGTGGCCGGAATGCTGCCAGAGATGCCAGTGGATGCCGGTGGGGAAATCGGGGAACGCCTCCTTCACGCGAAGGCGGATCGCATCCGCTTCCTTCGGATGGGCGTGGATGTTGATCCAAAGGGGGATTTGGCACAGCCGGCGCGGATACGACGGATTGTCCTTGATCGGGCCGCGCGCGGCCCATTTCTGCCTGAGCGCGAAGGAGCGGTAGCGGCGAGCGGCCTCCCACCAGTCGCCCTTCAGCGGGGCAAGCACCACCTCGAAACGCGGCCCTTCGGCGGCAAGGCCGGGGCGGCCGGCGTTTTCCACCGGGGCCTCGAAGGCGATGCACTGCTCCCCCTCGATGACAAGCCGCTTGATGCGCGCGTCCGGATCCTCCGCCGCGACGTAGAGCCCGGTGTCGCCCTGGAAGAATGCGCATACCATCGGATGGAAGGCGGGATAGGGGACGATTTCCGGCTCGGCCTGGGCGCGGCGGCCGCGGTAGAGGCGCGCGCCATGGTCGTCCCTTGGCAGGAGGGCGTCGCCCTCGCCGTCGCGCGTGACGCGGTTCAGGCGCGGGAACGCCACCTTGTAAAGCGCCCAAGTGCGCGAACGGTTCGCGAAGCGGATGCTCCAGGCCTGCGAGCCGTCGGGACGCTTCGCGATGCGCACCTCGGCGTCCAGCGCGCCCGGTTCGTCGCCAAGGGCGATTCCGCCGTAGAGGAGAACCGTTTCGGTGTCGGTCTCGGTGCGCTTGAACGAGGTCGCCGCCGACGCCTCGACGCGAAGCAGCATGCGGTCCGTCACGGGTTCTTCGATCTGCTCGTTGGGCACGGCTGCGTCCAGGGCGCCGTCCCTTGTGGCCTCGGCCGTCGCCGCGGCCTTCACCGCCGACGACGAGAACCAGGCCCTCCACAAGTCACCGCCACCGGTGGCGAAGACCGCGCCGTCCACGCGGATGTCGACAAGTTCGTTGCGTTCGTGAAAAGTGGATTCGAGCTTCATGGTTGCAGTTTTTCGCAGTTGTGCGACATTCGACAGCCGACAACCGACATCCGTGAAGAATGGCAAGGTGGCGACAATCGACTTTCAGCCTTTCAACTTTTCAGCCTTTCAACTTTTCAACTTTTCAACTTCCATGAGGCGGATCAGGTTGAAGAGCATGCGCGGGTAGTGGAAGGCGCCGGCCCAGCGGGTGCCCTTCATCGTGCAGGAGGGCGTTCCGTCGCGGCGCAGGTACTTGATGATCTCGCCGTACTCGGGATCCGGGAAGTGGTCGAAGAACCATTTCTCGATCTTGCGGAACCAGTCGAGATACTTCGGGTCGCGCGTGAGCGTCCAGGCGAGGAAGGTGGCATAGATCGCCTCGTTCTGCGGCCACCAGAGCTTGAGCTCGTGCTCGTACTGGTCGGGCTCGTGGCCCTCGGCCTCGTCCACGTTGCGGAAGTAGAGGATGCCGCCCCCGCCCTGCACTTCGTCCCAGCCCCAGTCGAGCGACCAGTCGAGGACGGTCAGCGCCTTCTTGAGCAGTTCGTCGTCCTTCTGGAACGCCGCCTCGGTCATCGTGAACCAGGAGGTCTCAATGGAGTGTCCGGGGTTGATCGTGCGGCCCTCCGGCGTCTCGCACGGCGTGCCATCGGCGTTGACGATTTCGCGCAGCGCCTTCTTGTCGTAGTCGAGGAAGTCGCCGAAGACTTCGCCGAGGCAGGTCTTGATCGTGCGGTCGTAGAGCGAGGTGTCGCCGCCGAGGTCGCGCATCATGATCGACGTGCAGGAGATGATCATCGGAATGTTGTGGGCCCGGACCTTGCGCGCCGGATAGTATTTTGGCGGCAGCAGCTCCGGGTTGTAGTAATACATCATGATCGTCTTGTAGAGCTTTTCGGCCTTGGCCTTCCACTCGGGGTTGCCGGTGGCCTTGAAGAGCTCGATGTAGGACATCACCGTGTAGTGCTCGGTCACCACGTAGCGGCGCTTGCGGACGGGACGGCCGTCCTCGGTCACGTCGTAGTAGGTGCGGCCGTCGCGCTCGTCGAAGCAGTGGTCCTCGATGAACTTGATGCCCTGAAGCGCGAGGTCGAGCCACTCCTGCCGCTTCTCCATCTCGTTGTAGGCGCGGGCGAAGAGAAGGACCAGACGGCCCTGCTGGCGCACGTTCTTGTCGGTGAAAAGCACCTTGCCGTCGCGGCCGAGGTAGTTGTAGAAGCCGCCGTGCTTCGTGTCGGGCGCGTGCTTCTGCCAGAAGGGCAGGACGTCGTCGAGGAGAAGGGAACGGTATTTGTCGATGAATGATTGCAGTTCGTCTTGTTTCATGGTGGTTGACTCCGTATGCCGACGATTCTAGCGCAAAGAAAATCGAAAATCGCGAACTATACGTAGCAAATAAGAGCGAATTTTGCGAAAGACCCCCTTGCCTTGCCATGCCGTTCGGCGTATGCTCGGCTCCGACATGGACACCATTCTCTTCTTTCACACCTCGCACCGCCAGGCGTGGCGCAAGGAACTTGCCGGCGCGTATCGGTTCGCGAGGACGCGCCGCTGGCGCGTGCAGGTGGTTGACCCGCCCGAAGGCGGCGTGGCGCCGCAGGTGCGGCGTCTGGCCGAGTTCTGGAATGCCGTCGGGTGCATCGCGGAGTGTTCCGGCCGGGGCGGCGAACGGCTTCGTCCGGCCTTGTTCGGGCGCATCCCCACGGTGTATCTGGGCGCGGATCCAGCGTGGCTTCCTCCGGAGGCGTCCTACGTTTCCCCCTCGCCCGAAGGAGTGGGCGCGCTGGCCGCGCGCGAGCTGCTGAAGGCCGGGTTCCGCTCGTTCGCCTTCGTCTCCGCCGCGTCCGGAGCGCCGTTCTGGAGCCGCGACCGGGAGTCGGAGTTCGCCGACGCAGTTCGCATGCACGGGCATGCGTTCGCGTCGTTCCGGCCCCGGGCCGAAAAATCGCAGGCGGAGGTCGAAGACCGCGCCGCCATGCTGGGCGCGTGGTTGAAGGCTCTTCCCAAGCCGTGCGGACTTCTGGCGGAGAACGACTATGCGGCGGCGGAAGTGCTTGATTTCGCGCGGCGGCTGCGCATTCGCGTTCCGTCCTCGCTCGCCGTGATCGGCGCGGACAACGACACCGAACTGTGCGAAAACGCCCGGCCCGCGCTCACGAGCGTCGCCCTCGACTTCGAATCGGCCGGCCATCGAGCCTCCGAAATTCTTGACGCCATCACGCGAGACCCCTCCGCTCCTCCGATGCGGGAAACGTATCCGGTATTGGGCCTTGTGCGACGCGGCTCGACGCCCGCCGGGTCCGGGGCGCCACCGCGCATTCTCGACGCGCTGGCCTTCATTCGCGACAAGGCGTGCGACGGCATCAGGGCCACGGACGTCGCCGCGCGCTTTCGCGGCTCGCGCCGTCTTGCGGAAATCGAGTTTCGCCGCGCGACCGGTCGCGCGATCTACGAGGAGATCGAGCGCGTCCGGTTCGAACGCGTCGAATTGCTTCTGCGCGACCGGAGCCGCAGTCTCGGCGCCATCGCCACGCTTTGCGGCTGGCGGACCGAAGGCGCCTTGCGGACCGCCTTCCTGAAGCGACATGGGATGTCCATGTCGGCATGGCGCGCGGCCAACGCCGGGGGGTGACGGCACGTCTTTTTGCGGCAACCGTGTCAGCTGGCGTCGGGCCAGCGCTCGGTGCGCACGAAGCGGAAGCCACGGGCATTGCGGAACCGGCCATCGACGTTGCCCGGGCGCGTGGCGACTTCCTGCGCCCACGGCCCCTCGGCGCCGTTCGGGATCAGCCGGAACGAGCAGTCTTCGAACAGGAAGTTTTCGAACGGGGCGTCTGGGCGGCCGACGAAGCGCGGGAACATGTTGGATTCGGCCCTGACGCGCCGGAATGCGATGTCGCGCACGGCGGCGACGCGGGTCTGCGGGTCCGGGTCGATCCAGGCGTCGATCGGATAGGCGTGCAGTCCCTCCATGTCGATGTCCTCGAAGACGATGCGCTCGACGAGCGTCGCCTCCCTTCCGTAGTCGGGGTGCTTGGGCATGTGCGGCATGACGATCCGGATGCCGTCGCAGGTGTCGCGCATGGCGAGACGCCTGAAGGAGCAGTCGCGGATCGCTCCGTCGTTCACCCAGGCGATCCGGACGCCGCCGCACCAGGATCGGATGCGGCAGTCGCGGGCATGGACGCGCTCGCACGGCTTGTCTTCGCGCAGCGAGCGGCTGTTGGCTCTCGCCACGATGGCGTCGTCGCCGCACTCGATGTCGCAGTCGGCGATTTCGACGTCGCGCGAGCAGTTGACGTGGATTCCGTCGTTGTTGGGGTAGTGCACGTCGGAGCGGATCGTGAGGCGCAGGCACGAGACGCGGTCGCAGTCGTGGATCCAGTAGCCCCAGCCGGCCGGGCCGTTCGCGAGCGTGACGTCCTCCACGCGCACGTCTCGGCACCCCGCGAAAAACACGACGCGCGGGAGCGATTTCTCCATGGGCTGGATGCGGACGAACGACCAGCCGCATGGCGCCGGGGCTCCGTCGCCGGGGCGCACGTGGAACGCGCCGTTGCCGTCGATGACTCCGCCGCCCGTGATGGCGACGCCCTCGCATTCGTCGGCGAAGATGACGCTGGCGCTGCGCCGCCGCGGCAGGTTGCCGGGGATGACGTGTCGCGGCGCGGGCCAGTCTGGGAAGTCGGCGATGTCGGGCGAGGCGAGGAGCCGCGCTCCTTCGGCGATGTGCAGCTCCACGCCGGAGCGCAGCTCGATCGCGCCGGTGAGGAAGGTGCCGCGGTCGAGCACCACCCGTCCGCCGCCCGCCGCGCCGGCGGCGTCGATGGCGGCCTGAAGCGCGGCGGTGTCCTTGGTCAGGCCGTCGGCGGCGGCGCCGAATGCGCGCGGGAGAAAATCGGGAAGGTGGGCTTTCATGCGGGAGTGGTGTGCGGCGGCGACTTTGGTGAACACATGCGTTGCAAGCGCGACAATCTATTTGAAAGTTTTTCCGTTGTCAAGAAAGAGGAGACTGCGAGCCTGCGCGCGGGGGTTTTGACAGGGAACCGGAATTGTGAGAAAATGCGCAGCATGAAAGCCAAAACACTTCTTGTGGGGACGGGGGCGCGCCTGCGCGCCCGCGTCGGGTATTTCGCGGCGGCGGCCGCCTTTTTCGCGTCGGTTCCGGCCTCGGCCGGGCTTCTGGACGACGCCTGGATTCGCGGCGAAACGGACAAGAATCCGCTTTCCTACGAACCGGGCGAGACCATGCGCTTCACGCTCACGCCGATGGCCCTCGACGGCGCGGTGCCGGAAGGCGAGTACCAGCTGGAATGGAAAATCACGGACGATTTCGACGCCGAAGGCCGCAGCGGGACGATGCCGTTCACCGGAGAGCCCGTCACGTTCGAGGCGAGCCTCGACCGTCCCGGTTTCGTCCGTCTCCAGGCGTACGTGCTCGGGCCCGACGGAAAGCGGTACGTCAAGCAGTTCACCGGCGATCCGACGACGCCGGAAGGGCAGAAGGCGATGAACGCGTTCGAGAAGGCGAAGAAAAACGTCTTCTTCGACGGCGGCGCCGCCGTGCGGCCCGACCTGCTCGAGCCGCCGGAGGAACCGGCCGACTTCGACGAATTCTGGGAGCGCCAGTTCGCACGGCTCGACCGCGTGCCCCTCAAGGCGGACCGCGTCGAAATTCCCTGCGGCAATCCGAAGTCCCGGCTGTACGCCGTGCGCGTCGACTGCGCGGGCCTCCGTCCGGTCACCGGATACCTTTCCGTGCCGAAGGCCGTCGAAGAAGGCGCCACCTTCCCGGCGCGGCTGGAGACGCACGGGTACAGCGGAAACTCCTGCACGCACGGCCGTCCGGGCTGGAGCCGGGACAACGAGATCGTGCTCAACATCAACGCCCACGGCCTGAAGCTGGAGGAGTTCGGCGCGACCGAGGCGGACACGAAGGCGCTGCGGTTCGAAGTCCGTTCCAACGGCAAGCAGTACGCCTTCGATCCTGAGCAGAACAAGGACCCGGAAACGGCCTACTTCAACGGCATGGTCCTGCGCGTGAAGCGCGCGCTGCAGTACCTCAAGACCGTCGAAGGATGGAACGGCTCCGATCTCGTCGCCTCCGGCGGCAGCCAGGGCGGGCTCCAGACGATCTGGGCCGCGGGCTGCGGCGAGGGCGTCACGCGCGCCGATTCCAGCATCACCTGGTGCTGCGACCTGCCGTGGAACGCCAAGCGCAAGGGCTGGTACATTGAGTGGGTTCCCGGGCTGGGCTACTACGACGCCGTTACGTGGGCGAAGCGTATCCCGCAGGCGTGCCACGTGAACATTCCACGCGCCGGGCTCGGCGACTACACCTGCCCGCCGATGGGGCTGGCCAAGCTGTGGAACGCCCTCCATCCCGGCAACCGCGAAATCCACTGGGTGCAGGGTTCCGAGCACGGCTACGTGCCGCCGGCCTACGAGGGCCGCGACTTCCCCGTCGTCGAAGCCGACTGATTCGCCGGCGGTCCGCCGCCGCGGCCGCCGTCCCGGAACGAGCCCGGGGCGCGGCCGAACGCGGCCTTGACCGCGCGGGAGAAGTGGCTCGCGCCGCAGAACCCGCACCGGTCGGCGATTTCCTCGAGCGGCAGGTCCGTGTTGGCCACCATCGCGACACCCTCGCGGACGCGTTCGGCGCGCAGGACCTCGCGGAGCGGGCGCCCGAAGTGCTGGATCGCCTTCGACTCGACGGTTCGCACGGAGATGCCGAGCGCCCGGGCGACGTCCTTCAGTTTCGGAGGCGGCTGTCCGGCGGCCCGCAACGCGGAAAAGACCCGCGCGAGCACCGGGTCCGCGGCGGCCAGGGCGTCCGTCGAACCTCTTGTGACGATCCGGGGGTCGGGCATGCGGACGATTCGTCGGGCCCCCCGCCCGGCCATCAGTTCGCCAAGGATCCGCGCGCACGTCTGGCCGGTGTTCCGCCCGTCGAGGGCGATCGAGGAGAGCGCCGGGGTCGACGTTTCGCAGATGATTTCGTCGTCGTCCGTCGAAAGCACGGCGAGATCTCCCGGCACGGCGATTCCGCAATCAAGGCACGTCGCGAGAATCTGCTGGCCGCGGAAGTCCTTCACGGTGTAGAGCGCCGCCGGCTTGGGGAGGGAGGCGAGCCACCGGCCGAGCCGCGGCATTTCGGCGGCGAAGTCGACGCTTTCGGCCTCGCTCAGTTCCGGGTAGATTTCGCATCCGAAGCCCAGCTCCGCGAGGCGCTTGCGGTAGCCGTCGCGCCGTTCGTCCGACCACGGGGCGGGGCGCGGCGCCCCGACGAACGCGAAGGTCTTGTAGCCGCGCGCGACGAAATAGTCCGCCGCGGAGCGGCCGATGGCGCCCTGGTCCCGGATGACGAACACGCAGCGTTTCGGCGGCGCGGAGGCTCCGGCCGGCGGATGGATGAAAACGGCCGGGACCCCGAGCCGGGCGATCCGGCGCATGTCCTCCTCGCCCGAGGAGAGGGCGATCACGCCGGTGCATCCCCACTTGTCGATGCGCCGAAGACCCTGCGCCGCGATGTCGCCCGTGCTGAGGTGGAAGAGCCAAGGGCCGCACTTCCTCGCGTACTCCAGCACTCCCTCAAGGATCTGGCGGTGCGAGAAATTCGCCGTCGGAATCGTCACGAAGACGTGCGGGTTCGCGGCGGCGCGGGGGGGCGGCGGCCCCGCGCCCTGGACGTCCGGTTCTGCCGCGGGCGGGCGGCGGAACCGGGGCGCGTTCCCGGCCGTCAAAGCACCGGGGCCTTCGAGGCGAGCGCCAGCACGCGCATGACCTCAAACGCCTCCTCGGTCTTCACGCGGAAGGGCCTGCCGCGGCGGAGGTGTTCGTGGAGGTCGTCCCAGATGCAGTCCGGGCGGAGGTCCTTGCGGACTTCGCGCGTCTCTTCGACCCACGGGAGCTCCTCGCGCCGCCCGAAGGTGTCCATGAGCCCGGTCGTCGCGCGGCGGGCGGGAAGTTTCCTCTTGGGGTCGAGGTAGCGAAGGCGGAGCGTCTTTTCATCGTCGGAAACGAGCGTTCCGCGCGAACCGATCACGAAATAGACGGGGGCCGCCATCGCCGCTCCGCCGCTGATTTCGATTTCGACGAGCGGCCCCGCGCCGCGGCGGAGCAGCAGGTGGACGTGGTCTTCGGCGTCGCCGACGGCCGCGATGCGGCGCAGCTCGGCGTGCAGGAAGTCGGGCCGGCCGCCGAGGAACTGCAGGGCGTGGTCGACGAGATGCGGCCCCCAGTTGAGGAGCTGCCCACCGCCTTCCGCGCGGATCGTCTGCCAGTCGTCGCGGCGGGCGTAATTGTGGCGGCAGAGGCGGATTTCCTCGATCTCGCCCAGGAGGCCGGAGGCGATGACGTCCCGCACGTCGTTGAACGCGGCTTCGAACCGGCGGTTGTGCCGGAAGAAGAGCTTGCCGGGATGCTTCTTGCCCTCGGCCACGAGGCGCCGCGCGCCGGCGAGCGTCGTGGCGATCGGCTTTTCGTCCATCACGAGCTTTCCGGCGCGGAGCGCGGCGACGGCGAGCTCGACGTGCGTCGGGGTGCGCGTGGCGACCGAAACGAGTTCGACGCGGGGGTCGGCGAAGAGATCCTCGGCCCGGGCGTAGACGGCCGCGCCGGGAACCTTGCCCTTGAACCGGCGGCGCTGCCGGGGCGAGAGGTCGCATCCGGCGACGATTTCGTACGTGTCGGGCCGCGCGAGGAGTTCCTGCGTCTGCATGCCGAATCCGGCCCTGCCGAGGCCGACGATTCCGACGCGGATGGGAGAATCTGCTTTTTTCATGTGCTTGGAGTGCGATGGGAGGCGGGGAGGACCGTCACGGTGAACCGCTCGCATCCGGATCATACCACGTCTCCGGGGCGAAGGCGAAGTCATCAAAAAGAATCCTGCAGGGGCCGGTTCCGGTCAGGTCGAAGGCCGCGACGCGCCGCAGGACGAGTTCGCCGAACGGCACGCGTTCCGACGCGACGGTTGCGAACGAGCCGTCCGCCTTCCTTCGCTCCAGCGTCGCCGCGGCGGCCTGTCCCGCCGAGCCGGGCGGCGGAATCCGAAACGAGACCCGGTGCCAGACGCCGGGAAGGACGGCTCCGACGCGCACGGCATCCCATCGCCTCGCCCCCTCGGCCCGCACCGTGAGGAAATCGTCGAGCGCGATCCAGAGAAAAGGCCACGCGCGGGCGACGCCGTTGAACGTCTCGCCTGGCCGGTCGTAGAGGCCGCGCAGTTCCGCGGAGGCCGCGCCGGATTCCTTTCGGAAACAGAAGGAAAGGACCGTCCATCCTTCGGCGGCGGCGGGCAGCGCGAGCGCCGCATAGCCGCGCGTTCGGCCGTCCGGCCAGTCCGCGAAGTCGTAGACGAGGCTGTTCGGGGGCGAAACGCAGTCCGCGTTCCCGACGTAGATCCGGGCCTCTTCGCCGGTCGGGCCTCGGGTTGCGTCCGGCACCTCGGAAAATCCCTTTGCGGCCGTTCCGGGGAGCAGCTCGTCCCAGTCGAGGAACGCGCCCTTGGCGGAGACGGGGCGAGCCATTCCGATCCCCCGCGCCGCCAGCGCGGCCGCGCCCAACGCCAACGCCGTCCGCAGTTTTCTCATCGTCCGTCTTCCGGTTTACCAGTAGTGAAACTCGTACGGGTCGAATCCCGGAATGTCGTCCTCGTAAAGGGTCATGGCGTCGAGTTCCGGATCCGCGTCGGAGGGTCCGCGATCGTCCCGCTCCGGCGAGAGAAGGGCGATCAAGGCGTGTCCGCCGCTGCCGGCGCCGACCTTGAATGCGAGGACGTTGTCGCCGGCGCGCAGGTCCACCTTCACTTCCATGCGCGGCACCCGCGCGCCGCGGTAGGTGCGGAAGACCTCTTTCCCGTTGCACCAGACCGCGAAGCGCCAGTCTCCTCCGAGCCTGAGCACGGCCTCGCCCGCCGTCCGGCGCTCCACGTGGCAGATCGCATACGTGACCGGGAACGAACTCGCGGGCTGGGCGGCGGCGAAGTCGAAGCGCCCTTCCCGGTCCGGCGCGAGCATCGGGCGCCAGTTCGCCGTTCCGCCCTGCGGAAGGGGAAATTCATGGTTTGGATCGAAGTCTCCCGACGCCGCCATGCGTTCCGCCTTTTCGTTCCAGACCGTGTCGAGCTGAAGTGCGCCGTCGTCCCTTCCCGCCGCGAACGGCCCGAGGAGGTGCATCGCAGGAAGCGGCTCGAACTGCGCCAGTCCGGCCTGATGGAGCGCGCGGCGGAGGGCGGCGGCTGGGGGCGGCCCTCCCGCATCCCGGGTGGCGCAGTTCGCGCGAAGTCGCGCGTAGAGGCGCCGGACGCGGCCTTCGTCGAGGCGTTCCGCGTTGGCTGGACCGGGTTCGGCGCTCGGGTCCCTGGCGCTGGCGCGCGCGGCGAACCGGCCTTCCGGCACCTGCGAGAAGACGATCCTCCGGCCGTCGGGGAGACGCTTCACGGCGAAGGCCCCGTCGGGCGTCGCGCCCGGCCCGCGGAGGGGGCGGATCGCGAGTCCGGACGGCCAGCGCGCATCGCCGGGACCGACGCCGCGGAACGCCGGATCGTCCGGCACCTCCGCCCGGAAGATCGTGGTCTCCGGTCCGAGGGCGAAGCCGGCCGCCTTCGCCCGCGTCTCGTCACAGACGAACAGCGCGGCCAGCGGGGAGGGGCGTATGCGTCCGAGGAATTCCCCGAACACGGCGCGGGCCGTCGCGGTTGCGGCGGGGCAGACGCCGACGCGCCTCTCGAAATCGAGGGTGCAATACGTGATGTCGCCGGGCGTCGGGGAGGAGAACTCCCGTTCGCCGGCGGAAGCGACGGCGGTCTGGCGACCGCCTCCCCGCCTGGGCGGCGGCGCAAACCTCAAAAGTGCGCTGTAGCCGAGATCGAAGCCCCCCACGAGCATGGGGAGGTAGCCCGGGCGTTCCGGCGTCTGGAGCACCAGACCCGCCACCGCATGGCGGCGCGGGCCGCGCGGCCCGCGCTGGAACGCATGGGACATCACCTTGCCATATGGAGCGTTCGGATAGTCCGGCGTCCCGCGCCATTCGCGAAGGGCGTCCTGCGGAAGCGTGGAGAAGGCGGGGTCGCGCGGGAAGACTTCGCGCAGCATCAGGTCCTCGACGCGAAAGCCCATCCGCTTCCACGTTTCCGCCGTCTGGCGCATGACGAAGACGCGCAGTCCCTCCGCCACGCGCGGCGCGAGTCTGTCGAGGGAGGCCTTTTCGAGCGCGTCGCGGCCCACGACGAGGTGCGTCGCGGCGGCGGGTAACTCGGCGACCGATCCGATCCTGTGGAATTTCACGCCGACCCCGTGGAGGACGTCCGCTCCCTCGCCAGACGGGTCGAACAAGGCGACTTTCGCGCCGGACGAGACGGTCGGCGGCGGGACGGCCGGCCAGACTTCGAAGTCGAACGAGTCGTCGAACGGCTCGACCTCGTCTCCGGCAAATGTGGCGGTCAGGCGGAAGACAGTGCGTTCCGCGACGTCCGGCGCGGCGAACGAGACCGGAACGCGGACCTGTTCGCCCTGAGCAATGGCGGCGGAAACGCGGACGGGCGGGAGGATCACGACCGGAGGTGGCCCAATCGGGGAATCCGGGTTCCCGTCCGCGACGGCCGAAACGCTCCATGTCGCGTCGATCCGCCTTTCGCCGACGCCGTCCCAGATCATCACCAGGCGTTTTTCGACCGGCTCGCCGGAGACGTAGGCGTGGGTGCGGTCGGTGATCGCTCCCGGAGAATCGTCGGCGTCCGCTCCTCCCAGGAAGCCGCAGAAGTCGAGGTTGCCGAGGCGGTGGATGTCGTAGAAGGTGTTGGCCCAAGGGGGACGGCCGCCGGAGAATTCCTCATCCGACAACGCGGAGTAGCGCCGCAGATCCCGCCCTGTCCAGCCGGGCGGTTCGCCGTGGCCTTCGCCCAGGTTGAACCACATGTTGCCGCCGTTGAGGCCGAACGCGCGCCAGCGGCTGTTGCAGCGCCACGTCCATTCGCGGCGAAGGTCAAGGTAGAGGGGACTGCCGCGGAGCAGTTCGTTGCCGACGGGGCTGCCGTGGCTTCTGGCCGTTCGCGTGGCCTCCGGAACGCGCGCGAGCGCTTCGGCGGTCTCTTCGCGATAGGCCCGGTCGCCAAACTGCGCGGCGAGAAATTCCGTCCCGAGAAAAACGGAGCTCTTCACGAAATCCCCCGGATACGGCGCCAGAAACTCGATCGACGACCACGGGTATTCGCCGTCGCGGCCCCACTGCTCGAGCCACGACTCCTGCTCCTGGACGGGCGTCCAGTTGAGATAGACGTTGCCGCTGTCGATGTCTCCGTGGGGGCCGTCGGCGTGGGAGAAGTAGAGGATGTTCGGATTGGCCTCGCGATGGAGCGCCCGGGCCTGCTCGATCTGGGCGCCTCTGTCCGACTTCGGCTCTCTCGAGCGGCCGATCGTCGCCGGACCGAACCTCTGGTTCGTCTTGCTCATCGAGCCGACGATTCCCGCCAGCAGCGACGGATGGTTGCGGACCTGGCGCTGGTAAACGCGGACGAAGCGCCGAAACTCCTCCCGCATGGCCGGATCGTCGTTCAGAAGGTCCGCGCCAATGACATCGTAGGCTCCGGCGTTCGCGTAGAGTCCGACGCCGCATTCGTCGTGAACGGCGAAAAGGTCCTGATCCGTCACGCCAACGGCGTCGCGGGAATGTCCCCGGAACACGACGTTGAAGCCCATGGACTGCAGAAAGCGCAGCGCGGCGCCGTTTCGCGCCCCGTAGGAGTAAACGGGGCGGAAATGGGCCCTGTGCCCGTTCATCATGATTTCGCGCCCCTCGCGCCAGACTTCGCGGAAGCCGAAGCGGACCGCGGTTTCGTCCGTCGCGGCGGGGCCGCGGAGCATGACGCGCGCCGTGTAGAGGGCGGGGCGGCCGAGTTCCCACGGGACGACGGATTCGTCCCACGGCATGGAGAGCGCGTGGACGCTTCGCCCCGGCGGCGGAAGGATCCGCCTTTCGCCGCGCCAGACCGGATTTCCCGCCGCGTCCGCGCATTCGACGGACAACCGGAGCGACGCCGCCGCAGATGCGTCGCCGCCGCGATCCACCTCCACCTCGAAATCGCAGCGACCCATCCGCCAGCTCGTGTTGGCGAAGACGTCGTTCACGAAGACGGCGGGACGGGCGGCGAAAAGAGGGTTCTCACCGGACGGTCCCTTTTTCGCGTAGTGGAGTTTCGTGACCGACCGTGTTTCGCCGCGCGCCGTCTCCGCGCCGCTTTCCGTGAGGAGAAAGCGGACTTCGTTTGTCGCCCCGAATCGCACGAGCGACGTGGCCTCCACCCCCTCGAAGCCCGGTCGCAGGATGTCCCCCGCCCGTCTGCCGTTCACGAAGACGACGGCGTCGCACTTGTGGAGCGCGCCGGGAATCTCGACGCGGACGCGGCGGCCCGACCAGGAGGCGGGAACTTCCGCCCGGAACGAGCGCCAGACGACGTTGCTTTCGCCCCATTCGGCGCTTCCGACGCCCCATTTTCCATCCAACGGCAGGGCGTCGCGCGCGGACGACGAGCCGGCGTCCGAAAGCGCGCCGCCCAGGACAGGCGCGGCGCACAAGGCGAACGCTGCAAGAAGGGGAGAAACGCCGCGGAGCGGATTTCCGTTCATGGACGCTCCGTCAGCGGAAGCAGAGGACCGTCGGCTTTGCCGTCTCGACGACGACGAACCGGATCGTGCCGTCCTCGCCGCGGACGGTCGCTTCGCCGCGCGCGGAGGTCGTCTGCCAGCCGTTTTCTTCGTCGTATTTGCGGAACGCTCCGTTTGAATCGGCGAAGACGCCGCCGACGGCCGAAAACGTTCCGGCCCAATCCTGCGGTTTTTCGACCGTCGAAAGCGCGCTTGCCGGCGTTTCGCCCTCGACGTAGGGATCGCCGGTCCAGACGGCGATCCGCCCGCCACCGCCGCAACCGCCGTTGTAGAAGTTTGCGGACAACATGGCGATGCCGCCGCCGGCGGCGGAAACGGAGCCGCTCGCTCCCATCGAAAACGTTTTGCATTCGAGAAGCACCGTTCCCCCCGCGCCGCAGGCGAAACGGGCGTAGCCGCCCGCCGTCGCGGACGGGAGCGCGTCGGCGGAGACCGAACCGGACACGGACATCGCGCGGGACGCGACGAGATGCACCACACCGCCTCCGGACAGCGGAACGATGGTGTCGCCCGTATACGATCCGCCCGAACCCGGCGACTGCGGGCGCACAGGATCGTCGTACGTTCCTCCGTAGGAAACGCCCTGGTGGACGAGCGGTTTGTGGCCGGCGCCTCCGTGGCCGGCGCCGCGCATCGCGTCCGCGTTGGGCTGTTTCACGGCGTTCCCGTCGCCGGATCGTCCCGGGCCCGGTCCCTTTCCGACGGCGAATCCGCGCATGTCCGCCGAAACGCGCGCGCCTTCGCCGATGGCGATGTCGCGGGCGGAAACGAGGACCGCCGCGCCGTCCGTCGGATCGCACGCGAGAAACGCGCTGGAGACGCATTCGTTCTCGGCGTCGCTCGCGGAAACGGAGAAATTGCCGGTCACGGCGACGGTTCCGCCCGTCTTCGCGGCCGTTCCGTTCGTCGAGGCGGGGAAGACCTGGAACCACGCGCCGCCGGACACCGACAGGTTTCCGCCAACCGCGAGCGACCAGGGGACGGACCCGGAGCGGCGGACGGGAAACGTGTAGCGGGACGCCGCCGCGTCGAAATCGCCCCCGCCCATTTCAAATCGCGTTTCGTTTCCGGTCACGGACAGGTCTCCCGCCACGGAGACGGACACGCCCTCGTCGGCGAAGCGGACCCATCCGGAGGCCATTTCGACCGCCGGCAGGGACAGCGGCAAGGTCCCCGCCCCGAAACGCAATTGTCCGGTCAGTCCGGCGCCGAGGAATTTCAGGAACGTGCCGTCGGTGAAATACACGGTTCCGACATCGGCGTCGTAAAGCTCGTTGCCGTAGTTCCTCTTCCTCTGGAGCTGGTTGAACCATTTGGCGCCTGGCGCCGCGGAAATCGTCATCCCGGAGAGCGCGTCCGCGGACTGCAGCTGCGGATCGTATCGGAGCGCGATGCGTCCGCCGCCTCCCGCGCCGCCGAACGCCGGATTGTAGTACGCCGAACCTCCGTTGGCCGTCACGACGCCGCCGTTGCCGGCGATCCGGCCCGCCACAACGAGGACGGAACCGCCGGAGCCGGCACCGAACCCATCGGTCGCCATCTTGCCGTTCGCCGAAATCGTTCCGTCGAGGGTGGCGAGTCCGGCGGCGTCGATCCGGACCGCGCCGCCCCCGTTTCCGACGGGTTTGCTGCCGCTGCGGTTCGCGTGGACGTGACCGGACGAGCCGGGATCGGTCGGCTCGGAAAAACTGCCGTAGGTGGCGCCGTTGCAACCGCGGGGCGCGCTGCCGGAGACGTGCCCAGAGGCGCCGAATCCGCCGTGAGCACCGCCTCCGCCGTCCCACTCGCCGGCACCGGGTCCGAACGACGTCCGGCCCAAGGCGGACGACCCCCACCCTTTCTCGTTTACGTCGATCATGGCGCCGGAAGCAAGCGTGAAGTCCGTGCAGACCACCCAGACGCGGTTCGACATTTCCGAAGTCGTGAACGGTCCTTCGCACGTCAGGACTCCGCCGCCGGCGACGGTGACCGTGCCGGCCTGAAGCCGTGTCTCCCAGTTTCTGAACGTGACGGAGCCACGCACTTCGACCGATGCGAGGGCGGGGGTCGAGGCGGAGAGGACGGGCATGTTCGCGGCGTTGGCCGGGATCGTCACCGCGTCGCCGGCGGCAGGCGCGGCCCCGCCGTCCCAGTTTGCTCCGTTCGACCAGTCGGTGTCCGAGGCTCCGGTCCACGCGACATCGGCGGCGGACGCTCCGAAGAGGAGAGCGGCAAGGACCATGACCGAACCCGCGACCAGGTGGAATCGTGTTTTCATCGTTGTGTTTTCCGTTGGGTGGAAGACGCGGAACCGCACGGACGCGGATACGCTCTGACAGGGAGGATTGTCCCGTTTTTCGCCCGGAAAAGCAATGGGAATAAAATACTTCGATTGTTTTTATCCGGTAGTAGAAACTTGCCGGTACGGCCCCGGAGGCTTCGATCCGTCCGTCTTCAGCGCCGGACGATCAGGGGCGGAGCGGGGGACGGGGCGCCGCAGTGGATGGAGTCGCACCACGACACGAAGGCGTCGAGCGTCGCGTCCCAGTCGGTGCCGTGCCATTCGACGGGGATCGCGCAGGGCTTTTTCCGGGGGTTGAAGCCCACCGAAAACACGCGGATGCGCCGTCTCGCCGCCGCGGCCCCGAAACGGGCGACGAGGGCATCGCAGAGAACGGGCGCGAAGTTGTCCTGAAGCGAAACCACGGCGTCGATTCTTTCGGCGTCGCGTCCGGAAAACGCCAGATCGGCGAGACGCCGCGTCTGCAGCGGCGTCGACGTGGCGGCGCACTGGTAGAAGCAGGGTGGGATTTCCACGCCGGCGGCCGCGGCCTCCCGGTGGACGGCGTCCTCCCGCTCCCGGGAAATGGCGGGGTCCGACGTGACGACGACCCCGAGGACGAACGCGCGGCGGCATCCGGCAGCGCGGACGGCGCGAAACAGCGCCCCGAGGTCGTCTTCCGGAAAATGGTCGGTGACGACGGCATGGCTGCCGAGACTGGCGGTCTGTTCCCGGCTCACGCCGCCCAGGGCGAAGACGGGCACGTGGTCGAGGGAGGCAAGCCAGGTCGAGCGCCCGGGTTCCTCCATCCGGCGCGTCGCGGTCCGGAGCAGCGCGCCGGCGTAGCGCTGCGCCTGGAGATCGCGGAACGTGGGCAGGTAGGCGGGATGCCACGGAGGAACGATTTCCACGATGTCCCAGGCGACTCCGAGTCGCTTTTCCTGCCTCCTCGCGGCCGCTTCCAGAGCGGAGTCGAGCCCTTCGCGCGTCGCGTCCACGCGGAGTGGAAGGAGTCCCAGCAGATAGCGGCCGGAAAAGGGGAGGGGAGACTCGAGAAACGTGCCGCCACGCCGGACCGCCCGCACGAAGCCCTGCGCGGCGAGTTCGTCGAAGGCGTCCTGCACCACGCCGGGTCCGGTCTTGAAGCGTTCCCGAAACCATTCGCGGTCGGGCAGTCGTCCACCGGCCGGAAGCAGGCCGAGCGCAGCGCAGTCGCGAACCCAGGTTTCGATCTTGCGGCGCGCCAGCGGAGGGCGTCCGTGCGCGTGCGTCTCCTTCCACGTCGCGATCTCCGCGGGCACGCAGACGCGCAGGTCCGGGAAGCGCGGCGCCCGGGCTTCGCGGCGTTCGCGGATCGCCGCGGCGCCGCCTTCGAGGAAGCGCCGGCCCGCCGCGCGGACCGTTTTCTCGGCGAGGCGAAGGCTTCGCGCCGCGCCGGAGATCGACGCGCCGGTGGAAAGGGCCAGTACGGCCTGCGCCCGCAGTCCGGTCCGGTCGTCGCGCCGCGCGAGCGTTTCCAGCGTCGCCCGGTCGTCGCCGGAAATCCGGATGGGCGCGGGGGACTTCATTCCGTCTGTCGGGAAAGCACCGCCCAGGCGGCGGCCGCGAACTGGCCGCGGATGTCCGAAACGTAGGCGCGAAGCGTCTTTTCGCCGGTTTTGGCCTGGTCGTCGCCGCAGCGCAGGAGCGCCCGGGCGAGGAACAGTTCCTTGAGCGAGTCGTTGCGCGTCGCGGTGTTGCAGGGATCGGCGTCGGTGGCGTCGAGTTCGTCGCGCACCGTGCGCCAGACGTGCAGGGGACGTCCCGCGAGGCGGGCGGAAAGCGCCTTCGCGAACTTGGCGCGCAGCGCCGGGACGCCGGCGACGCGCTCGGCGAAGGCGCACGTCGCGCGGACGTGCGAAAGCTCCGTGTCCTCCCCGAGTTTCCCGGCGAGCCGCAGGACGGCCGGCGCGGCCTTTTCCGAGCGGAGGAGTCCGAGGCATGTCACCACGTCGTCGAGCGGACTCTGGCTGCGGCAGAACTGCCCCATGCCGCGGTAGTTCCAGCCGGCGTCCCATTCGCGCGCCTTCGCGAGACGCGCCAGAAGTTCCGGCTCGCCCGAGGCGTCGCCGAGCACGGCCAGCAGAAGCGCGCGGCGCAGCTGCGTCTCGGGGTCGGCCGCACGGTCGTGGATGGAGCGTGAAAGCGCCTTTCGCGTCGCCTGCGGATGCGCCATCGCGAGAGCGACCTCGCAGTGCGTGGAAAGCGGGCCGGCGAGCGCCGCAGGGAGCGCGTGCGCGAACCCGCGCGCGCCGCCGCGCGGGCGGAGCAGGACGGATTCCGGAAGGTTCCGGTGGAATTCGAACATCGCGCGCTGCAGGCTCGGGAAGTCGGTTTCGCGGAAATCGCGCGCGCCGACGGCGGCGAGCCGGGCCGCCGCGACGCCGACCGACCAGGCCTGGTTCTGCACTTCCGCCACCATGCGCATCACCGGCATCACGTCGCGTTGCGCGCTGATGGCGAGGCCCGTCGCGGCGATGCCTTTCCAGCCGCGCGGCAGCAGCGCCCCCATCGGGAGCCACGCCTCCAGCGGGTCGCGCGTCGGCGGCAGCACGAGGAAGAGCGGAAAGACCGTCATGCCGTGCGTGTCGAAGTTGGAATGGCAGCGCGCGATCGCGTCGGGGCGGAAGGTGTCGAGATAGACGTCGAGCGGGGTGAGCGTGACGTCGCCGACGATCTGGCGGCGTTCGCGGGTGCCGACGAGCTTGTTCATCTCGAAGCCGCCGGCGAATTTCCGCCGCCCGGCCACGAAGGCGCGGGTCTGGTCGGCGATGTCGGAGTCGAGGATGAACGTCCAGTCCGAATTGCGCATTCCGGGGCGCATCGGCGGGGCGTGCAGTCCGCTGCCCTGAAACGCGAATCCCGCCTCCCACGCGTTGCGGACGGGGGCGCCCGCAAGCGCGGCGAGGTCGGCGTTGCCGGAGGCGTCGAGCACGAGGCCCGCCGTCACGACGCGCGGACCCCACCGGGTCACGACAACAGCGCCTTCGACCCGTTTTCCGGAAACGAGCGCGGCGGTCGCCACGGAGCCGAACCACGCGGTGCCGCCCGCCGTCCGGATTTCCTCCTCCAGCCAGTGCGATTTCCAGGAGGGGTTGTTGACCCCGCGGTCGACCCAGCCGCCGTTGATGGCGGACATCGCCGCGCCGCAGACTTCCGTGAAGCCCGCCCGGTAGCCGTGGTAGTAGTGGGAGATGGAGCCGGACGTCGCCGTGCCGCCGAGCGCGTCCAGCGCTTCGACGCAGAGCGTCCTCGCCCCCTCCCGCGCGGCCGCGATCGCGGCCGGGGCCCCGGCCGTGCCGCCGCCCGCGACGAGAAAATCGACGGAGCGCACCGGCACGCCGGTCACAAGATCCGGTACGCCGCACGTCCATTCGACCGCCTCCCGCAGCGCGCGCGGATCGGTGCAGACGGCGGGCGCGCGCTTCGCGACGGTCGCCGGGGCCGGCCGCGCCGGCGCGAGCGGCCCCGGGGCCTGTTCCGCCGCCAACGCGGCGGCGGCGAGCGCCGGAGCCGCCTCTTCGGCCGCGGCCGCGACGGCGCAGGGATGGGCCGCCGGGGCGTCGAGCGCGAGGGCGCACCGGTCGGAGAGCCAGCAGACGTCCCTGGACCAGATTTTCGAGCGCAGCAGGCGCTCCCGCTCCATGAGGCGTTCGGGCGTCTTGCGCGAGACGCCGCGCGGGAGCGGTTCCTCGTACGACCAGACTTCCATCCGGGCGGAGGCCGTTGGCGCGCCGCCTCCGGTCTTTCCTCCGTCGAGCCAGCGCGAGGCGTCGAACGCCCCTTCGAATCGTTCGCCGGGCACATGGTTTTCCGACGGGGCGCGGGCTCCCACGGTGACGGCCCGGAGCGCTCGCACCGGAGAACCCGCCGAGGCGGCGCCAGAGCCCGGCACAATGTGCATCGCGTGCCGGAGCGCCGCCGGGAGCGCCGCCGAAAAGGCGCCGTTGAACGTGGCGTCGGCGATGACGTTGGCGCGGACGCCGTAGAACCCGCTCTTCGTCGCGAAGACGACGCCCGCAAGCCGTCCTGCGGCATCGACGAGCGCCGAGTGCGGCAGACTCAGGAACCGGAACAAGACGCCCGCCTCGACGACGAGGCGGTCGAGCGCCTCCTTGACGTGCAGCGGGGGCAGGAACACCCGGCCGCGACCGAGAGAGGGCAAGTCGCCGGAGAAGATCGCCCGGGCCGCGGCGGAGGGGGCCGAAGCGGCCGGCGGCCGCGGCCATGCCAGCGCGCCGGTCGCGCAGAGGTCTTCGCCGAAATAACTTTCCTGCGCCGCGAGGAAGACCTTCGCCCCCATGCGGGCGGCGGCGGCGGCGAGGGCCGCGCCGGAAAGGGTGCCGCCGATGACGAGCACGTCGGCCTTCGCGACGATCGGGAGACTTCGGCTGCCTTGCTTCGTTTTCATGAACGGGAGCTTCGTTTTCATGGACGTGTTTTCCTGGGAGTGGTCCTATGCCCGTTCCGTCCCGGTGTCGCCACCGGCGTTTTGCGGGGCCGGGAAGAGGCGCGGCAGAGTGAGCAGCGCGGTGGTCAGGAGCGCCCCCGAAACGCCGAGGGTGATAGCGGCGGAGGCGCCGTAGGAGAGGGAGCGCGTGAGACCGGCGACGACGTAGCCGACGGCGCTCACGGCGCCGACGGTGAGCGCGTACGGCAGCTGCGTCCGCACGTGGTCGATGTGGCGGCACTGCGAGCCGGTGGAGGAGAGAATCGTCGTGTCCGAGATCGGCGAGCAGTGGTCTCCCATCACGGAACCGGAGAGGATCGAGGAGAGCACGAGCGCGTTGAGCGAGGGGTCCACCTTGTTGCACACGGCGATCGCGATCGGGATGAGGATGCCGAAGGTGCCCCACGACGTGCCCGTCGAGAAGGCGATCACGAACGCGAGCAGAAAGAGAGCCGCCGGAAGGAGGGCGAGCGGCAGCGCGCCCGACTTGGCGGCGCGGTCGACCACTCCGGAGATGAAGTCGTCGATGCCGAGCAGCTTGTTGCAGATCGTCGAGAGCGTCCAGGCCAGCGCGAGGATGATGAGCGCGGAGACCATCATCCGGATGCCCGCGGGGATGCACGCGAAGAATTCCCGGTAGGAGAGAACGCGGCGCGGAATCATGAGGAGAAAAGCCGCGACGAGGCCGAGGAAGCTCGCCGTCGCGAACGCGAGCGCCGCCTGCGTGTCGCCAATGGCGGAAAAGACGGTGACCGGAGGTTCGCCCTCCGCCGGATCGGTCCAGTAGCCGCCGAGGTACAGCATGAGCGCAATGCCGGAGACGACGAGAACCACGACCGGGAGCGCCAGATCCCCCACGCGGCCGCGCGGCGAGACGACGGACGGGGAGAGCGCTTCGTCCTGCGTGTCGGCCGCGGCGGCCCCGACGGGGTCGCCGGCCCTCGCTCGCGCCTCGGCCGCGGCCATCGGCCCGTAGTCGCCGCCGCGGCGCAACGCGAGCCAGAGCACCATGCAGACCGAAAGGATCGAGTAGAGATTGAACGGGATCGCGCGAAGAAACGCCGTCATGCCCGGGACGCCGGGCACGTTGTCCGCGTAGATCGAGACGATGTAGGCGGCCCACGTCGTGATTGGCGCGATCACGCAGATTGGCGCGGCGGTGGCGTCGACGAAGTACGCGAGCTTTTCGCGCGAGATGCGGAACTTGTCCGTCACCGGGCGCATCACGTTGCCGATCGTGAGGCAGTTGAAGTAGTCGTCCACGAAGAAAAGCAGCCCGAAGACGACGGTCGCGACCTGCGCGCCGACGGCGGAGCGGAGGTGGGTGACGGCCCAGCGTCCGAAGGCGTTGGCGCCGCCGGCGCGGGTCATGACGGCGATGAGAGGCCCCATGAAGAACGCGAAGACGAGGACCGCGAGGTGGTCGCCGTCTCCGATGCTGCCCTGAACGAGCGACACGAGCGCAACCGGGAACTGCTGGAGCGGCAGCGGCGCCCGCACGGCGTAGATGCCGAGGCCCGCGAGGATGCCGAGGAAGAGCGAGAAAACGACTTCCTTGGTGACGAGGGCCATCGCAATGGCCAGAAGCGGAGGCAGAATCGACCAGATTCCGGCGTTTGAATCGAGAAGAGGCAGGTCCATGTGGCAATCCTCTGTCGGGAGGCGTGTGGTGGGGAGGTCGGAACGGAATCCAGTCTAGCAGAATCCCGTCCTCGCCGCAATCCGGACCTTCCGGACAGGGAGTGCGCTTCAGCGAAGCAGCATGACGAAGGGCAACATCGAGTTCAGGTACACGGCGTCGGCCGTGTGCCGAAGGCTCCACCGCTCCGGCAGCGCGCTCGTGTCGAACTTGCCGGCGTAGCCGTTCGGCGCGTCGAGGATCTTGTAGGCGTCGCGGCCGGCGTCCGTGTCGAGGGCCTCCGGGTTCGAGAGCGTGACGGCAAGGCCCGAGACGTCCTGTCCGGCCGCGACCTTGAGGCAGGAGCAGCCGTTCGCGTCGGCAGTCACTTCGTAATCGCCGGAGAGGGCGCAGAGCGTCTCGAATTCGATGGTGCCGTCGGCGTCCGGCGCGATGGCGCCCGTGACGAACGAGGCGGTCATGTTGTCGAGCGCGCCGCTACCCTCGACGCGGCCGATGTTCTGGACGGTGGAGCGCGCGGGATTTTCCGTTTCGTAGGTGTAGGCCGTAAACTTCGTGCCTTCGCCGCCGAGCCGCAGCGTGGTGCCGTCGGGGATGGCGCCGTCCGCGCGCGCCTGGATGCGGCCGCTTTCGATCACGGTCGGCCCGTTGTGGGCGTTCGCGGAGAGGAACACGAGGATGCCGGATCCCTTCTTGAAGACGCCGCCGTCGGTGCCGCCGGCGGCGACGCCGCTCGTGAGCGCCTTGCCCCACCAGAGGTTCACGCCGTTGGAGAGGTCGAAGCCCGCCCCCTTTTCGCCGACCGTGAATGCGACGTTCGCCCAGCTCGCCGCCGATCCTGCGTAGAGCGCCCGGTTCTCCTTGATCGCCTGCAGGGAGCCGCCGTTGAATGCGAAGAGTCCGGTCGAGGCGTTGTCCATGCGAAGCTGATGCACGGCGAGAAGCCCGCCTTCGTCGAGATGCACTTCCGAGCGATTCCCGCCGGACTGACTGACGCGCAAGATGTCCACGGCGAGGCTGCCGCCATTCGCCACGGTGAGCTTGCCGGGGCTGCTGAGTCCGTTGATCCACTGGACGCCCTCCGGCATGACGACTTTGCCGCCGTTCGTGACAACGACCTGCCCGAACGCGCCGATGTCGAGGTAGCGGTCCTTGCCGTCGGCCATCTTCGGCGAATGAAGCTCGCCGCCCTCGATCAGGAGAAGGCCCCTGTCGGTGGAAAACGCCGAGCCATTGCCCTTCACGTAGGCGATCGCGTCCTCCCCGGAGCTGGTGGCTGGGCCGGTGACGGTGGTCACGCCGCTTGCGAGCTTGAGACGGCGCGTATCGATGAAAAGCCGCCCGAAGGCGTTCGTGCGCCCTTCGCCCGGATCGAACGTGATGAGTCCGCTCCAGTTGCTACGGATCTTCACCTTCGTGTCCTCACTGTAGTCAGAGCCTTCGTCCGGCTCCGCGACGATCTGCCCGCGATAGGTGAACGGGTTGTTGGAGCCGGTCCAGAGGGCGGTCCCGGACGCGAGTTTGACCGTGCGGTTGCGGTGGATGGAAAACGCGCCGTTACCGAAGATCGTGGGGTTGCCGCTTTCAATTACGATGTTCTCGGTTGGCGAGGCGGGGACGGGGCCAAAGGAGCCGTCGCCCTTGGCCATGAGGAACACCGTCCCGCCCAGCACGGTTTTCGTCTGGGCGTTGTTCAGGCTGTTGAGATAGGCGCTGCGCCAGTCGACACCGGTCGCGAAGAAGTGGAGCGAGCCGTCCTCCCGGCCGCTCGCGAGGGGGGCGTCGAAGTTCTGGTTCTTCGCGCCGACGGGTGTGATGATGCCGGCGACGCGCAGGGGACCCGTGCCGTTGAACGTGTAGGCGACATTGTTGATCGTGAGGTCGTTCACTAGGCGCTCGGACGCGATGGTCACCGTGGTCTGCGAGGAAGCGCCGAAAATCGCATTGTTGCCGTCAGCCCACGCTTCGCCGGAGTTCCAGTTGACCGACGACGTGTCCCACGCGGCGGTGGCCGGAGAGGCCATCCACGTGTAGTCCGTCGGCATGAATTCAGCCTCCGCCCACTGCCAGGTGATTTTGACCAGCGACGCCGCCGTGGCGGCGCAGGACAAGTCGCCGTCGTGGGCGACCGGATCGCCCCACGCGGAGCCGTTCCACGTTTCGAGCGTGTAGCCCGTGCAGTCGTAAACCTTGCCGTTCAGCGTCGCCTGCGCCGGGGCGGAGAATGTGTAGCCTTCGGAGTCAACCGCGTAGGCGCCAGAGGATTCGTTACCCTCCAGCCCCGCAATGCTCGAATCGACGACGACGTTCGTGACGGGGATGCCGCCAAAGAAGCGCGCCGCGTCGAGCGCGCGGTTGGCCGCAAGGTCGGCGTCGGAAAGCGCCGCGTCGTAGATGCGGATCGCCTTGATCGTGCCGACGAGCGAGCGTCTCCATGCGCCGTAGGTCGTGGAGCCGTAGGACGCGCCGAAGGTCAGCGTGCGAGTGCCGATGGAGAGGTTCTTGCTCGTCTTCGTCCCGACGGTCGCGCCGTCGAAGAGCGACGCCTGGGAGCCGTTGGCCCACGCCGTGAGGTAGTGGTTGTTCCACGTCGCCTTGTTGACGAACACGTCGAAGTTGCCGTTCCCCATCTTGGCGTTGACGCGCTGCTGCCCGCTTCCGCAATTGTAGTAGATGTTGCAGTAGTCCTTGCCGTCCGTGTCGGTTGTTCCGACGAAGCCCGGCCACTGGAGGTTTCCCTCCGCGATAACGCCCGTGGCTTGCGTGAACCGCGTCTGGAACTTGTCGGTGTCAACGTCGCACACCACCTGGATCGTGTAGGCGTTGCCGAGCGTGAGTGCGCCGCTCATCTGCATGAACGTGACGCCGTCGAAGTAGAAGCCGTCGTCCGTCCAGCCCGCCGTGCCGTCCTGGAGCGAGGTCGCCGGGACGGAGCGTCCGGAAATGGACGAGATCGCGCGAATCGCGGCGGTGCGCGACGAGACGAGGTCGGCCCACGTCGTCGCGGAGGAGTCGTGGGCCTTGAGCGCGCCGGCGTTGCGGATGCCGTCGAGCTGCAGGACGAGATGGTCCTGCGCGGCGTAGTTGTCCGGCTCGTAGAGGAGTCCGGCGAAGGCGGTGGACGCGAATGCGCCGCAAATTGCCGCAATGGTCGCTTTCATGGATGGTTTCATGGCTGTGTGATTTGTTGTCGAAGGTCGAAGGTCGTCTCGGCGTCTTCCGCGTGTCGAAAGTCGCGTGTCGAAAAGTTTTCAGTTCCCGAATTCCGCCGTGAAGTCGGCGAGGAACTTGCGCCAGCCGGAGACGCCGCCGTTTCCAGCGGCGGCGATCATCCAGACGGTGCCGCGCGGCTCCCAGCGCGCGCCGGGGGCGAGGTGCGTGTCTCCCTTTGGCGAAAACACGGCGTCGGGATGCGGCGCGCCATCGCCGGAAATCCAGTAGATGAAATCCCTCACCGTGGCCGCGTAGGTCGCCGCGCCGCACCAGGCGCCGTCGGCGGAACGGATCCACACTCCGGACGACGGCGCCTTCCAGACGTTCTGCGGCGCGCGGTAGCCGCC
This sequence comes from uncultured Verrucomicrobiota bacterium, assembly GCA_946534105.1. Lineage (GTDB taxonomy): Bacteria > Verrucomicrobiota > Kiritimatiellia > RFP12 > UBA3636 > UBA3636. Next base: position 9,401 of record CAMNCG010000013.1, on the reverse strand, counting down.
ATTGGCCCAGTCGCCCGACCACGGCGCATACTGGCGGAAGAAAGCCTTGATGTCGGTGAACTCCTCTTCGCCGATGTTTTCGACGCTCACCATGTTCGCGCCGAACCACGGACGGTCGGCGAACGGCACGATGTCGCAGACGACGCGGAAGGCGCGACGCGCGGAGCCGCCGACGCCGGAGACGCGCAGCGCCCCGCGCGCCTCATCCCACTCGGCGCTTTCCACGCGGTCGATGTCGCAGTATTCGCCATTGAAGACCATGAGCGTGAAGCGGCCGCAGTCGAGGCCGCGAGCCACCACCGAATCGAACACGTTTTTCGAGCCCACGCGGCCCTTCAGCACAAGCCCGGCGGGGGTGGTGAGGGTGTATTCCCCGGACTGCCGTCCGGGGCACAGGACAGAGGGGGTGGCGGACGATGAGGCGCAGTTCTTGAAATCGGGAAACAGCGCCATTTTTTCCTGCGCGGCGCGATCGACGGGGCGAGCCGCCGGCATTTGCCCGGCGGCGTGGAGCGCCTCCGCCTGCGCGTTGACGCGGGCGAACATCTCCGTGATTTCGCGGTAGGGCTCGCCGCGCTCGTTCACAAGACCGTAGTTGCTGTCCTCCGGGAACTTTTTGCTGATGCCGAGCGCGGGCTCGTCCACCCACATGAAGTAGTCGTAGCCGACCATGAAGGGCAGGGCAAGGAGCGTCCGGGCGAAGAGTTCCGTCGCCTGCGTCCGCTCGCGCTGCGTCTGGAAGCGCTGGCCGGAGCCGGCGGAGGAGGGCACTCCCGCGTCGAGCGCCGGAAAGCTCCATTCGGTGATGATCAGGGGCTTCTGCGCCCATGAATAGCGGAGCGCGTAGGCGTCCGCCGCCCGGATGCCGTTGCGCTTGGAGAAATAGACGACGTTTTCGTCGAGGTCCGCCCACGGATAGTTGTTGAACGTGAGAATGTCGCAAATCCTGCCGGCCTCCTCCCAGACGACCTGGTGCGCCGAGGCAAGGCCGGCGAAGCGGGCGCCAAGAAGCAGGTGGTTCGGATCGTGGCGGCGGACGGCGGCCGCGATGACCTCAAAGTAGCGGCGCGCCGCGAGGCGCAGAAATTCCGTCTTCGTCTCCTCCGGCACGATCGCCCCGGCATCGGCGACGCCGCGCTCCGCGAGAAAGGCGTCGAGCGCCTGGCGGGCCGGATGCGACGGCGGCTTGCGCGCGACGGCGTCGAACATTCCCGTGGCGGGGGCGCCACGTGCGCCCCAGGACAGCTCGTTGTCGAAGAAGTAGCCGAGGATCGAGACGTCGTCCTTCTGCGGGGCGCACAGCTTCGCGGCGCGCTCGTCGCAGAACGCGGGGAAATCGGGGTGGAAGACATTCGGGAAGGCCGTGCCCGGAGTTCCTTCGAATTTGCTGATCTCAAAGTCGCCTCCCTTGCCGCAGAACGCCTGCCCGACGCCAAGAAACTCGATGTGGACGAGCCCGCGCCCGCGCAGCTCCTTCGCGCAGCCGGCGCCAAGCGCGTTGAAGCCCCATGCGCAAAGGCGCGAGAGCGTCTCCTCCTCCCATGCCGCCTTGTCGCCGCCGAAGCGCTTTTCGTTCTCCTCTCCGTAGGGGTAGGCGTCGAGCGCCTCGCACCAGTGCCCGCGCCAGCTCACGTGGTCGATGCCGCGCAGGAAGATGTCGCGCCCGTCCGGGGCGACGATCCACCACCGCCCGGCGTCGTCGCGCCTGACGCCGTAGAATCCGGCCCCGGGCGCAGACTCCGGCGGGGCGTCGACACCATTCGCGCGGGCGTGCAGGACGTTTGGCTGCGCGGCGACGCCTGGATCGCCGCCGCCGGCGGCGTGCAGGCAAGGAGACAACAGCAGACAGACTGCGGAGACGGCGTTGGACAGGGCGGTTCTGGTATGGGGCATGCGTTCGCCTCTTGCGGAAGTCGAAATGGAAAGTTGCGGATCGGCGGCAGCCAATGACTGCATCCGGGATAAAGCATACGGTGTCCAGGCTTGAAAACAATCCCGTTTGTGAACTAGTATTCATCCTAAATGTGAACTTTTTGGTTGATTTCATCCAAAAATGCGATAACATGAATTGCAACGCCGCCAATTGCCGTCATGGACACGATCCTCTACTTCCAGCCACCGCAGCAGCCATACGTCCCGGCCAAGCTGGCCGGAGTTCGCGAAATCGCGTCGCGGCGCGGCACGCACGTGCAGGTGGTGCTGCAGAATCTCACGGCAAAGCTCATCGCCGAACTTTCGGAGTTCTGGAACGCCATCGGGGCGATCGTGGAATGCGCCACGCGGACGACGCCGCTGGACACGACGATGTTCGGCGCGCTTCCCGTGGTGCTGTTCAGCCCGCCGCCGGGGCAGCGCGTCGCGCCGGCTCTTTCCGTGAGCCATGACTCGGCGGCGACGGCGCGCGTCGCCGCGCGGGAACTTCTCAGCACCGGGTTCTCGAATTTCGCGTTCGTGCCGGCCCCGGAACCGAACTACTGGAGCCGCACGCGGGAACGCGTTTTTTCCGAAACGATCCGGAAGCATGGCGGCACGTGCGCGATCTTTCGCGCCGATTCGCCCCCGGAAATCCTCGACGGCGAACCGTCGTCGATCGAATGGCAGACCGAGCTGCGGCGCTTCCTGCGGGAGCTGCCCAAGCCATGCGGCGTGTTCGCCGCCAACGACGTCGTGGGAGAGACGGTGCTCAAGGCGGCGCGGTTCGAGGGAATCTCCGTGCCGGACGAAATGGCCGTCCTCGGAGTCGACAACGACGAGCGCGTGTGCAACCGCTGCGAACCGCTGCTCACGTCGATCGACCCGGATTTCCGCCGCGCGGGGATGCTTGCGGCGGAGCTGCTGCTGGAGGCGGCGGCAAAGGGAGGAACGCCCCCCGCCGCCGGGCGTCTGCATTTCGGGCCGCTTCGCGTCGTGTATCGCGAGTCGATGCGAACGGGAGGACTTTCGGACAAGCGGGCGGCCGAGGCGCTGGCGCTCATCAGGCGCGACGCCTGCGCCGGCCTGCGGGCCGAGCGCGTGGCGGCGGTTTTCCCGTGTTCGCGGCGCCTGGCGTTTGCGCGCTTCCGCAAGGCCACCGGCCACACGATCCTGGAGGAAATCCACGCGGTGCAGCTGGAGACGGCCAAGCGCCTTCTGGAAACGACCGACATTCCGCTCAAGGCGCTTTCGGATTTCTGCGGCTTCGAGGACCCCAACTCCCTGCGCAAGTTCTTCCGCCGCGAGACCGGCGAAACGCTTCGCGCCTGGCGTCAGGCGTCGCGCAAATCAGGAGCGCTTCGCGGTCGGCGCTGAAGGCGTTTTCGCGGTCGGCTCCAAATCCAGGACAAGCCCGTCCTCGGCGAGGATTCCGGAGAATCTCTCCGCGAGCCTGCGCTGCGCCGCGAGACTTTTGGGCCAGAGCGTCCGCGCCACGTGGTCGAAGACGTGGACCGTTCCGGGAGCGACAAGCCCCGCGCCGAGCATGGACTTGCGCATCGCGTCGATCATGCGCAGGTCGTTGTGCTCGGCGAAGCGCCAGTCGTGGAACGTGTTGCCGCAGGTGGAGTCCCAGACGATGGCGTCGAAAGGCGAGTCGCGGAGAAAATCCTTCAGCGCAAGCCGCGCCTTCGCGCAGAACCAGCCGCCGTCGAGCGCGTAGAGCATGCGAACGCCGCGTCCGTCCAACGCGTAGTGCAGCGGCTGCTCGGCGGGGCGTCTGGCGACGACGTGATTGGCGGGGAGGGCGAGAACCCGCATGCCCGCCACGCGAAAGACGTCGCCCGGCAGAACCGGATGCGGCTCGATCGCGCCGGACGCGCCGGCGTCGGCCTTCCCCTCCGCCTCGGCGAGCGCCGCGAGCGCCGTCGGCGGGGCGAACACGCGCAGACGGCGGCGCCCGGCGCGCGCGATCGCGAGAATCGACTCCGGGTGGAAATGGTCGCCGTGCGAGTGGGTGACGAGCAGGGATGAAATCCGCGCCGGGGAAACGCCCGCCTCCGAAAGGGCGGCGAGGACGCATGGTCCCGCGTCGAGGAGGCACGACGAGCCAAGAAGGGAGCAAGTGCTTTTGCGGACGCCGGGGCGAAGATCGGCCCAGTCCCAGTCATCCGCGCCAGTTCCGAGAAACGTGATGTTCATGACGGGCGCAATGCTATCACATGGTTTTCTTCCCGATGCAGCGGTGTGGAACCCGGGGCGCGCACACGGCTGCGTATCGCATGTGCGGAGGAACCGGCGTTGTGGTAGAATTCATCTTTGCTTTCCCGTCCGCCCCGGAACGCGAAGCCGGGCGGTGGAAAAGGGAAGGAAACTTCGCGTTCAAACCGGAAACATGAACATTGGGATCTTCGTGATGGCTTTTGCATGGGCAGTGACGGCGGCGACGGGGCGTGCGGAGCCCGACGTCGTCCGAGAGGGGAATGCAGGTCCCTCCGCGTCGGATTTCCAGTACAACCCGGTTCCGGCGCTGGGGCAGAATGCGAAGGACCAGGCGGCCTTTGATCCCGAGGGCACCGGCCCGCGCATTCTTTTCGTGGGCAATTCCATCACGCTTCACGGGCCCCGTCCGGAAATCGGATGGTCCAACAACTGGGGCATGGCGGCTTCGTCCGCCGACAGGGATTACGTCCATCTTCTCCAGAAGCGGATCGTGTCGGCGTGTCCCGACGCCCAGTGCTGTCTGGTCCAGGTCGCCGGATCCATCGAGCGCTCGTTCTTCAAGCCGGACTGGTCCTGCGAAAGCTCCTTTCGCTGGGCGCGCGAATTCAAGCCGGACATCGTGGTTCTCTTTTTCGGCGCGAATGTCCCGAAGGAATACGACGCCGGGACGATGGACCCTCCGCCGGCGAGATCCTTTGCCGACGCGCTGGATGCGTTCCGCGATTGGGTCGATCCGGAAGGCAAGGCGAAGGCTCTGTTCTGCCAGGGCTTTTACGTCCGTCCCGTCCTCGACGCCGAAAAGGAGCGCGTCGCGGCGAAGCGGGGCGACGTGTTCGTCAAACTCGACGACTTCCGCGACCGCGCCGATGCTCACGGGCGCTTCAATCACCCCGGCGACTTGGGAATGCAACTCATCGCGGATCGCATCTGGGAACATTTGCGTCCCCTTCTTCCGTAGGTTCGGCCACGGCGTCGGCGGAGCGCTCCACTTCGTCCTTCCCCCAAATAACAAATCGAAATTCTTAACGAACAGGACGGAAGATGAAGTTGTCGTTTCCCATTTGTGATCATTTGTCTCACTTGTCAGTTGTGAACCATTCTTCGGGGTGGATGGCGGGGTTCGACGTCGATTCCGCGAAGTCGTGGGACGAGAAAATCCATGCCCGCGACGTCGAGTTTTCCGGCAAGACGGTTCACGTGATCGGTTTGTAGCGGCGAGGGCGCATCTTGCCTTTCCGACATGGCCACGACACGGAAAAAGCGCGTCTTCCCCCAGTCCGGCCGGATGGGGAGCGAGGGAGGGACCTTCCCGTCGCAAGCCATTGTTTCCCCTGGAAATGCGGGAAGCGGACGGATGGGCGACGATGGGATGCGTGGCGCCAGCAAGAGCGTTCTCGTGATGCTGTCCTCCCCGCTCGCCAGTCGCATGGCTGGCGTGTCGCGCTTCGCAAGCGAGAAGGGATGGCACCTAATGTTTCAGGACAGGCTCTACGCCCATCCGTTCGACTGGGACGGAGACGGCGTCGTGGCCACGATCCGCGACGATCCGCGCACTCTCGCCTTCCTGCGCCGCCTTGCCGGGAAGGGCGTCCCCATCGTCGATCTCACGTGCGACGTGCCGGATTTCCCGTGCTCTCGCGTGATGGCGGACCATGTGGCCGCAGGTCGCCTCGCCGCCGATCATTTCGCCGAGCGCAACATCCGTTCGCGGGTGTTCTTTTCGCTGGACTGGGGCAATGTCCGCGAACGCCTCTGGCGCGGCTTCTCGTCCGGCGGCGCGGGGGTCGCGGGCGTCTCGCCCTCCGTTTCGAAATGGTGCTTCGCCGAGGAGCGTCCGCGCACCCGATGGGACGACTGGGACGCCGTTTCGCGCTGGCTTTCGGAGAAGTTCGCCGTCGCCAGCCGCCCGTTCGGCGTTCTGACCTACGCGCAGTCGGAGTCGGTGATTCTCCTGCAGGCGGCGTTGCGCGCGGGCATCGCCGTTCCGGAGGAGTTGGCCATCGTCGCCGGCAGCGACGATCCGGTGATGCTGGAGAGCCAGCCGGTGCCCATTTCGGCGATCGACACCGCCACGGAGCGCGGCGCCTACGAGGCGGCGGCGCTCCTTCAGCGTCTCATGGAAGGCGGCCCCCCGCCGGCATCGCCCGTGGAGCTGCCGCCGCGCGGTGTCGTGGCGCGAACATCGACCGACGCCACCGCCGCGAGCGACCCGCTTGTCCGGGCGGCCATCGACCTCTTCGCTTCCGGGCTGAACTCCGGCGCGAGCGTGGAGAGCGTCGCGCGCGCGCTCGGCGTGTCGCGCAACACGCTCGGCCGCCGCGTCTTCGCCGAACTCGGGCGCACCGCCTCCGCCGAACTGCACCGCCAGCGCCTCACGCTCGCCAAGCGCCTGCTCGCCGACCCCGCGAACAAGGTTGACTACGTCGCCCGCCTGGCGGGCTTCTCCTCCGCCTCGCACCTCGGCTCCGCTCTGCGCGCCGACTCCGGTCTCTCGCCGGCCCGGTTCAGGGCGGCGGTGACAAATGAGGGTGGCGGGTGACACCGCTCCCGTTCCGTGGTGCAAATCTGATATAATTGATTGATTTCTGATATTGACGCCTCAACGGGCCGCCTCTAGAATGCCCGGCATGAAAACGAAGACATGCGATGTTGTCGTCGTCGGCGCAGGGCCAGCCGGGCTGTCGGCGGCCGAGGCGGCCAAGTCCGCCGGCGCCGGAAATGTTTTGATCGTCGAGCGGGACGCCGCGGCGGGCGGCATTCTGCGGCAGTGCATCCACCCCGGATTCGGACTCAAGGTTTTCGGCGAGGAACTGACCGGCCCCGAATACGCCGAGCGCTACATCGAACGCGCTGCCGCGGCCGGCGCGGATCTGCTAACCGGAACGACGGCGCTGGAGTTGCGCGACCGCGAGCTGGTCTGCGCCTCCCCTTCGGGCATCGTGAATCTGCGCTTCGGAGCGCTCGTCCTCGCGATGGGATGCCGCGAGCGGACGCGCGCGAACCTCGTCATTCCCGGCGCCCGCCCGTCCGGCATCTACACGGCGGGGACCGCGCAGAAGCTGATCAACCTCTTCGGCGACAAGGTCGGCAGGGAGGTCGTGATCCTCGGCAGCGGGGACATCGGCATGATCATGGCGCGCCGCCTCACGCTTGAGGGCGCCCATGTGAAGGCGGTGGTCGAACTGCTGCCCTTCCTCGCGGGTCTCGCGCGCAACAAGGCGCAGTGCCTCGACGACTTCGGCATCCCGCTCCTCCTCTCGCACACGGTCGTGGATATCGACGGCGTCGACCGTCTGACGTCCGTCACCATCGCCCCGGTTGACGAGAAGCGCCGGCCGATTCCCGGCAAGGAGGAGAAAATCGCCTGCGACACGCTGCTGCTCTCCGTCGGGCTGATTCCCGAAAACGAGCTGAGCCGCACCGGCGGCATCGCGCTTTCGCCCGTCACGCGCGGCCCGGTCGTGAACCAGTTCAAGCAGACCTCCAATCCCGCGGTCTTCGCGTGCGGGAACGTCCTGCACGTGAACGACCTCGTGGACCACGTGAGCGTCGAAAGCGCCGAGGCTGGGCGCAACGCGGCCCTCTACGCGGCTGGCGCGCTGCCGTCGGCTCCCGCCTTCCCGACGGTGGCGGGACCGGGCGTCCGCTACGTCTGCCCGCAGAGCGTCGTCGCCGACGGCGGCGAGGACGTGACGCTCTTCTTCCGGACAACCCTCCCGGGCCGCCGGACGGAGTTTCTCTGCACGTCGGGCGGCAAGGTTCTCGCAACGGGGAAGAGTCCCCGGACGAGTCCGGGGACGATGGAGCAACTGGTGATTCCGAAGGACGCCGTGGCGGCGCTGGACGGCCCGGTCGAGGTGCGCTGCGAGCATGGGGAGGTTCTGGCATGAAGAAGACAATCACCTGCACGGTCTGTCCGCGGGGATGCGAGATCGAGGCCGAATACACGAGCGCCGCGGACATCGCGGTGAAGGGCCATTCGTGCCCGCGCGGCGAACGCTACGCCAAGGACGAGTGTCTGGCGCCGAAGCGCGTGTTCACGTCCTCCGTGCGCATCGACGCGCCGGGGCGTCGCATGCTGCCGGTCCGCACGAAGGATCCAATCGCCAAGGAGCTGCTGCTTCCGTGCGCGGATGCAGTGCATGAAATCCGAGTGGAGGGCCACGTCCATGTCGGGGATGTCATCCGCAAGGACTTCCTCGGGACGGGGACGGACCTCGTCGCGTCAATGACGCTTTGATCTCCTCCCTTTCGACTTTCCATCCTTTCTGCCTTTCAACCTTTCAACTTTTCAACCTTTCAGCTTTTCAGCATGGTCAAGACGGACGTTCTCATCATTGGCGCGGGGGCCGTGGGCGTGGCGATTGCGCGCGAGCTTTCGAAGTTCAGGGGCAGGGTTCTCGTATGCGACAGGAACGACGACGTGGGCGGCGACGCCTCGAAGTCGTGCAGCGGCCTCACGTCCACGAGCGCGACGATGCCGGTCGGGACGCTGGAGTGCAAGATCCGGACGATCGCGCACACGATGGTCGATGTCCTGTGCCGCGACCTCGACATCCCGATCATCCACTGCGGCAGCATCGCGCCCGTGCTGACGGACGACCAGATGGAGCAGGTGCCGAAGCTTCTCGACAAGGCCTGGCAGAACGGCGTGTGGGACTACGAATTCATGCCCCGGGAGGAAATCCTGGAGATGGAGCCGACGCTCAATCCAGCGATCAGGGGAGGAATCTACAGCCCGCGCGACTCGCAGATCAATCAGTTCCTCATGGTCGTCGCGGAGGCGGAGAACGCCGCCGAGAACGGCGTCGAGTTCCTGCTCGACTGCGAGGTGACTGGCATCGAGACCGGCGGCGGCCGCGTGCGGCGCGTCCTCACGACGAAGGGCGAGATCGAGGCCGCGTGGGTCGTCAACGCCGCGGGGCTCCACTGCGACGACATCGCGAAGATGGTCGGCGAATGCGACTTCAGCGTCCATCCGCGCAAGGGCGAGTTCTACGTCCTCGGCCACGACACGCCCGTCAAGGTGAGCCACATCATCTCCTCGGTCCCGACCCCGAAGACGCGCGGCGTCCTCGTCATCCCGACGACGGACGACAACGTCCTCGTCGGCCCGACCGCGGACGACGTCGAGGACAAGGACGACAGGAAGACCACGCGCGAAGGGCTGGAGGAAGTGCGGACCAAGGCGCTCGAGATGGTGCCGGGCCTGTGCTTCGCGGACACCATCACGCAGTTCGTCGGCGCGCGCCCGGCGCGCGTCCCGG
>CAMNCG010000012.1 GCA_946534105.1 uncultured Verrucomicrobiota bacterium | reverse complement strand
GACGGCTCGGGGAGGGGCACCGCGGCGGGCGCAGGTACCGGGGCGCGTCTTGGCCTCCGCCGTCCGTCCAAAAAGGTTGGACCTGCTTGGAACCGGGACAAACGGGCACGAGGGCCGCTTCCGGCGCGGGATCGGGCGAGGCGAACGCGCCGTCTGCGCTGACAAAGTTTGGTCACACCCCCGCGCGCGGGCGGGTTGCAAAACCGGGGTGCGTCGCCTATACTGCGGCACGTTCCCGCGCGCCGGGAACGGGAATCGCAGACCAGACGCACCATGAACTCCGTTTTCAACGACGAACCCAGCCAAATCGTAGTCACCTGTCCCCCGGGGGTTGCGCACGTGCTGTCGCGGGAACTTTCGGAGCTGGGATTCCGACCGGGCGCCTCGCTCGGGTCGTCGGTCGAGACGGAAGGCACGCTGGCCGACTGCGTGGCGCTGAACCTCCGCCTCCGCACGGCGCACCGCGTGCTGTACGCCCTCGACGTCTTCCGCGCCCGCAACGGGGAGGACGTCTACGACGAACTCGTCGCCCTGCCCTGGGAGCGGTACCTCGATCCCGACGGCTACGTCTCCGTGGACCGCGCCGTCGACAATCCGACGATCCGCGATTCCCGCTACGCGGCGCTCAAGGTGAAGGACGCCATCGCCGACCGGATGCGCAACGCCTGCGGCCGCCGTCCCGATTCCGGGAGCGACCGCACGGACGCCTGCGTGTTCCTCCACTGGGTCGGCGACCGGGCGTCGGTCTACCTCGACACGACCGGCGTCTCCCTCTCCTTCCGCGGATACCGCGCCGTGTCGTCCGAGGCGCCGCTCCGCGAAACGCTCGCCGCGGCGCTCGTGCTCGGCTCCGGCTGGAACCGCCGCGACCCGTTCCTCAACCCGATGTGCGGAGGCGCGACGATCGCGATCGAGGCCCTGTGGACGGCGCAGAACCGCGCGCCCGCGCTTCTGCGCGACAATTTCGCGTTCATGCACCTTTCGTGCTTCGACCCCTCGGTTCTCACGCGCGAACGCGCCTCCGCGCGTCGCGACTGGGAGGAGGGCCGGAAGAACGCCCCGGTCGTCGTCGCCTCCGACGTCGATTCCGCCGCCGCGGAGGCCGCGCGCGCCAACGTCGAAGCGGCCGGCGCGGCCGGCGCCGTGCAAATCGAGTGCTGCGACGTCGTGGCTTCGCCCGTGCCCCCGGTTCGCGAAGGCGGTCGCGGCATGGCCATTCTCAATCCGCCGTACGGGGGCCGCATCGGCGACCCCGTGCGGCTCCGCGACACCTACGAGGATCTCGGCGCGTTCCTCGCCGTCGCCGCCGAAGCCGGCTACGGCTCCGTGGTCATCACCGGAAACCCCGAACTCGCCGAGGGGGCGGGCCTCTCCGCCCGGCGCGTCCGCACCGTGCATTCCGGCGGCATCGAATGCGCGCTCCTGTTCGACGCCTCGCTCTCGCAGTCCGCGCGGCGGCGCTTCCGCCGCCGCAACCCGGGGATCCGGATCCCGGACGCGGAGGAAAGCCTCCCGCGCGGTCAGGACGCGGAGACGATGAATCCGCCGCAGAGGACGGCGTCGCCGTCGTAGAGGACGGCGGACTGGCCGGGCGCGACGCCGGAGAGGCCGGAAGGGATCTCGACCCGGAAGGCGCCGTCCGGGAGGACTTCGGCCTCGGCGCCGGGGACGGGGTCGCCGTTGGAGCGGATCTTGACGGAGCAGGCGAAGCGTTCGCCCGGCTCTCGGGGCGGGACGGAGACCCAGTTCGCGTCGCGGGCTTCGAGGCGGTGGCGAACCGTCGAGGCGCGGGGACCGACCACGATGCGGTTGCGGCAGGCGTCGACGGAAAGGACGTACAGCGGCTCCCCGGTGCCGGAAAGGCCGACGCCCTTGCGCTGCCCGACCGTCACCTTCCAGTGCCCGGTGTGGCGGCCGACGACGCGGCCGGACTCGTCCACGATGTCGCCGGGACGGTCCTCTTCGCCGATGAGCTCGTTGCGGTCGCCGCTGTAGAAATCCTGGGAGTCCGGCTTGTCGGCGACGGCGAGGAGTCCGCGCTCGCGGGCGAAGCGCCGCACGTCGGCCTTGGCCATGCCGCCGAGCGGAAACACCGAGCGCGCAAGCTGCTCCTGCGAAAGGCGGTGCAGGAAGTAGCTCTGGTCGCGCGCGCCCTCGGCCGCGCGCAGGAGCCGGCGGCGACCGCCGGGCCCCTCGCCGTCGGTGCGGGCGTAGTGGCCGGTCGCGAAGGCGTCGAAGGCGATTCCCGCGGCGCGGGCGGCGTCCGGGATCGTGAACTTCAGCAGCGGGTTGCAGAGGACGCACGGGTTCGGCGTAAGGCCGGAAAGGAACCCGCTCCGCCAGCGCGAGACGACCTCGGCGTCGTAGAGCGCGGCGCGGTCGAAGCGGTGGTGCTCGATCCCGTGCGCGGCGCAGAACGCCTCGGCCGCGGCGGCGTCCTCGGCTTCGCCGGGTCCGAAGCAGGCGTCGCGGGGACCGCCCCTGTAACGGCCGTCCCAGAGCATCATCGTGGCGCCGACGACCTCGTGGCCGGCCTCGCGGAGCAGCAGGGCGGCGACGGTGCTGTCCACGCCGCCACTCATTCCGACGAGGATTTTCACTCGAGCACCGGTTCGGGGACCGGTCCGGCGGCGGCGGCCTTCAGCTCCTCGCGGATGGCGGAAGCGCGCAGTCCGGTCGACGCCTCCAGCTCCGAACGCACGGCGGAGGCGGATGCCGTGTCGTCCATGACGTGGGGCGTGACGAAGATGAGGATGTTCGTGCGCTCTTCCTGCTCGGTGGACCAGCGGAAGAGCCAGCCGAGGAGCGGCACGTCGCCAAGAAGCGGGATCTTGCGCTTCACGCGCGTCCGGTCGGCGCGGGAAAGGCCGGCGATGACGATCGTCTCGCCGTCGGGGACGGTCATCGTGGTGCGCACGGAGCGCTTGGAGATCGTCGGCGCGTAGCTGCCGCCGTCGGCGGTCCCGGTGTCGACAACCGCCTCGATCGACGGCGCCAGATCGATCTGGACGAGGCCGCCGGGAACGATGTGGGGGGTGAGCGAGAGCTTGACGCCGACGTCCTGGCGCGTGATGTTCTGGATGACGTCGCGGTCGTCTCCCGTGCCGGTGATCGTCGACTCCGTGAGCGGGATGTTGTTGACGATCGAAACCTCCGCTTCGGAGTTGTTCTGGGCGCCGAGCGTGGGATTCGCGAGAATCTTCACCTTGGAGTTCTGCTTCACGGCGTCCACGTTGAAGACGGCGGGGTAGTCGGAGACGAGGTTGCCGGCGGCGTCGCGGTGCGAGCCGTGCGCGATGCCGAACGTGAGGCCCTCCGGGTAGAGGCTCGACGCGACGGAGCCGAGGAGGCCGGAACCGGTCGCGGCCTCGTCCGCGAAGCGGGACGAGGCGCCCATGCCGATGCCGCCCACGCGGTCGGGCGTGCGCAGGCCCGTGATCTGGACGCCGAGCGTGTCGGCGTCGCCCTCGGAGACTTCGGCGATGAGGACGGAAATGTGGACCTGCTTCGGCGCGACGTCGAGCGAGCGGACGAGCTCCTTCACCTCCTCGAAATCGGCCGGCTGGGCGTTCACGAGGAGGGCGTTGGCCTTCTCGACGGCCTCGACGGCGATGCGGCGCGAGAGCGCCGGGTCGGGGTTCCCGGCGGCGAACTTTTCGAGCAGGGTGGTGACGTTCTTCGCGACGTCGGCCGCCTTGAGGTAGTCGAGCGGGATCATCCGGAGGCCGGAGCGGCCGGGCGCGGCGGGGACGTCCATCTTGGAGAGGAGCTCGCGGACGGACTGCAGCTGCGCCTGGGTGCCGGTGGCCATGACAGCGTTGGCGTGCTCGACCGGGACGACGGTCGGCGGGCGCATGGAAGCCGGCGTGCCGGCGGTGGCGCCGGTGGCGGACGGAATGCGCTGGAGCAGCTGCTGGGCGCGGGACTGGCTCTCGGCGAACGCGGCGGAAATCTGGCGCGCGACCTGGGAGGCGTCGGCGTGCGAAAGCGGGATCACCTCGGTCGCGCGGGCCATGCCGGGCTTGTCGAGGCGGGAAACGAGGTCGCGGACGCGGCGGACGGTCTCGGCGGTGTCGGAAACGACGAGGTGGTTCGTCTCGGGAAGGACGGAAACGGCGTCCTTGCGGCGGACGAGGCCTTCGAGCAGGTCGCGCATCTCGACGGCCGGGACGTGCTCAACGTGGAGCACGGCGGTCACGAGGCCGTGGGCGGGCAGTTCGCCGTCCTCCGGCACGAGCGCGCCCATGCCGGGGCCGCCGGCGCGGTCCGGCAGGCGCACGACGCGCTCGAAACCGTCCTCCGGCACGAGCGTGAAGCCGCACGACTCGACGATGGACCCGAAGAGCGTCCACGCCTCCTCGCGGGACACGCGCGGGGAAACGACCGTGACGTCGCCCTCGACGCCGTCCGCGACGACGATCTTGCGGCCGGTGAAGTTCCCGACGACCTGAGCGAAGGCGCGGATGTCGACGCGGTCGAAGGCGAAGGAGAGGAAGTCTCCGGACGCCGGGGCGGGCGCCGGGCCGGCGGAGGAAGGCCCGTCCTGCGCGGAAACCGGAAGCGTCCCGAGGACGGACGCGACCGCGACGGTTCCGGCGGCGAATCGGTGGAGAAAACGGTGTGTCATGGGTTTCGGCGGTCCGTCCCCGCCGGCGCGGCGCGCCGACGCTAGCGGATGACGCCGCGCTGGGTGGTCTGGAAGAACTCCACGAGCGTGCGCACTTCGGGAAGGTCGGGAACGGACTCCCGGATCGCGACGATGGCGTCGGAGACGTTGAGGCCGTCGTGGCAGAGCAGCTTGTAGCAGTCGCGGAGGGCCACGACGGTCTCGCGCGGGAACCCGCGGCGGGAAAGGCCGATCGTGTTGATCCCGTGCGCGGAAGCCGGAACGCCGTCGGTGATGAAGTACGGCGCGGCGTCCTGCTTGAGGACGCTGCCGCCCCCGATCATGGCGTGGCAGCCGATGCGGACGAACTGGTGGACGCCCACGAGGCCGGAAATCACGGCCCAGTCGCCGACCGTCACTTCGCCGGCGAACTGGGAGGAGTTCGAGACGATGACGTGGTTTCCGAACACGCAGCCGTGGGCGAGGTGGCAGTAGGCCATGATGAGGCAGTCGTCGCCGAGAACGGTCGACTCGCCGTCCTTCGTGCCGCAGTTGATCGTGACGTACTCGCGGAGCACGGTGCGCGCGCCGACCTTCACGTACGTCCGGTTGCCTTCCTTGAACTTGAGGTCCTGCGTCTTGCCGCCAATGTGGGCGAAGGGGAAGACCTGGCAGCCGGGACCGAGCGTCGTGTCGCCGTCCACGACGGCGTGGGTCTGGATTTCGCACCCGTCGCCGAGCTCGACGCCGGGGCCGACGATGGCATAGGGGCCGATCGTCACGCCGCTACCGATCTTCGCCTCGGGGGCGACGATCGCGGTGGGATGGATGCCGGACATCGTTCAGGATCCTTTGCGGGGGGTGAGGGCGAACGAAAGGACGCACTCCGCGGCGGTCTTGCCGTCGACGGAAACGACGCCGCGGGCCTTGCCCATGTTGCGGACGCGGTGCGTGAGCCACGTTTCGACGCGGAGCACGTCGCCGGGGACGACCATGCGGCGGAACTTCGCGTTCTCGATGCCCATGAGGATCGTGTCGTAGGCCTTGGCGCCGCCGGTGGCGTCTTCGGTCGTGGCCGAAAGGCACATGAGGCCGCAGGCCTGCGCCATGGTTTCCACGAGCAGGACGCCCGGCATGACCGGGTTGCCGGGGAAGTGGCCCTGGAAGAAAGGTTCGTTCATCGTCACGCACTTCTGCGCGACGAGGTGCTTGCCGTCGTCGGACGCTTCGAGGACCTTGTCCACGAGGAGGAACGGGAAACGGTGGGGCAGGAGTTGGAGGATCCGGTCGATGCCGAACGGTGCTGCTGACATGTGCGAGGGTTGGAGGGTTTGTTGATTGCGGAAAACCGGAGCCGGCTAGCGGCCGATTTCGAGACGCTTCGCGAGGCGCTCGGGAAGGCCCGCCCCGCGGATGCGCGCCTGCGCGGCCGCGACGTCGTACGCGACGCGGCGAAATCGGATCGTGCGGTCCTCGGAGTCGTAGATGCAGTACGAGGCGCGGCGGTCGGCGTCGCGCGGCTGGCCGACGGAACCGACGTTCACGAAGTACTTGCAGCCGAATTCGAGCTTCACGTCGCCGGGGGGAAAGCGCGAAACCGTGCCGCCGCGCTTCTCGAACACCGCCGGGACGTGCGTGTGGCCGTGGAAGCAGAGCTGCGTGGCCTGGTAGAAAAACGACGGATCGGCGTCCACCGCCTCGAAGACGTAGCCCCAGCGCTCCGGTTCGTCGAGCGTGGCGTGGACGAGCGTGACGCCGTGTTCGACCACCGAGGAATACGGCAGGGAGCGAAGCCACGCGGCGTTCGCGGGCGCAAGCTGGCTGCGCGTCCACTCCACGACCGCCGCGGCGATCGGATGGAAGTCGGCGAGCGACTCGTCGTAGCCGCAGTAATGGTCGTGGTTGCCGCAGACGACGGGGCAGCCGAGCGAGCGCACGGCCTCGACGCATTCGTTGGGACAGGCGTTGTAGCCGACGACATCGCCCACGCAGAGCCAGTCCGTGACGCCCTCCGAACGCGCGTCCTCCAGGACGGCTTCGAGGGCGTCGAGATTCGCGTGGATATCCCCCACGACCGCTGTTCTTTTTCCGGACATCGGGACTACACTGTTGCGATTCCGAGAAGACGGGCCGCGGGCACGAGATCGTCCGGGACCGTGATCTTGATGTTGGGCAGGGACGCGCGCACGAGGCGGACCTCCGCGCCGAAGGCCTCGACGACGGCCGCCTCGTCGGTAAGGGAAGGGTCTCCGGAGTCGGCCGCGGCCAGGGCCTTGCGCAGAAGCGACGCGCGGAAGGTCTGCGGCGTCTGCACGGTCCAGAGCGGCTCGCGGTCCACCGTGGCCTCGACGACGCCGACGCGCGAAGCGGATTTCACCGTGTCGACGATCTTCGTCGCGGCGACGCCGGAGCCGTGCTTCTTCGCCGAGGCGACCGTGTCGGAGACGAGCTGGGGGGTCACGCACGGACGGGCGCCGTCGTGGACCGAGACGTAGAGCGAATCGGGGTTGCAGGCGGCCAGGCCGTTGCGGACGGAGTCGAAGCGCGACTTGCCCCCGGAGACGACGCGACGGACCTTGCGGCACCCGAACATCTGCACAAGCCCCTGCGCGGCGGGAATCTGATCCTTGCGCACGACGAGGACGATTTCGTCGATGTCGGGACAGTTCTCAAAGGCGGCGAGCGTGTGCGCGAGAACGGGCTTCGGACCCAGATTGAGGAAAATCTTGTCAGGTCCGCCACCCATGCGGCTGCCCTTTCCGGCCGCCACGACGACTGCTGATGTCACGGTTGGATTCTCCTTGTCACTGCGTGTTCCGAACCGGGAAACGGAGTCGGTCGCCGCCCGCGTCCCGGAGCGCGGGCGGCGCGGCGTCCCCGCGCTAGTTCTTCTGGAACGCCGGGCGCTTGCCCCTGTACCAGGCGAGCGTCACGGGCGAGGCGATGAAGACCGAGGAGAAGGTGGACACCACGATGCCGATCAGCATGCAGACGCCGAAGGCGCGGATGTCGCCCTTGCAGAAGACGATGAGCGCCGCCACCGGGATCACGGTCGTCGCGGAGGTGAGGACCGTGCGCGAGAGCGTCTGGTTCACGCAGCGGTTCACGAGGTCCTGGAAGGACGACTTCTGATCGCGCTTCAGCTCTTCGCGGACGCGGTCGAAGAGGACGATCGTGTCGTTCACGCCATAGCCGACGATCGTGAGGAGCGCCGCGACGATCGTGAGGTTGAACTGGAAGCCGAGGCAGGAGAAGAGTCCGATCGTGATCAGCACGTCGTGCACGAGCGCAATGATCGCGCCGAGGCCGAAGCCGAACTCGAAGCGGAAGCCGATGTAGACGAGCATGATGAGCGTCGAGAGCGCGATCGCCTTCACCGCCGTGCTCTTCATCTCGGAACCGATCTGGGAGCCGATCGAGTCGATGTCGAGGTACGTGAACTCGCCCTTGGCGAGCTCCGGATCCGACGTGTCGGAGAGGGCGGTCGACAGAACCTCCGAAATTTCCACGCCGTTCACCTCGGTGAGGACGGTCTTGATTTCGAGAAACGCGCCGCCGTCCGAGAACTGGTACTGCGGCTCGGCATCGTCGACGCCGGCGGCCTGCGCGGCCGCGCGAATCGAGGCGAGCGAGGGCAGCGCGCCGTGATCGGCCGCAAGCGCCTTCGCCTCTTCCGAAAGGTCTTCCGCGACCGCTTCGGCAGCGGCTTCGGGCGCGGCCTCTGCAGCGGCTTCGGCCACCGCTTCGGCGGAAGCTTCGGCAGCGGCTTCGGGCGCGGCCCCGGAGGCCGTCCCTTCGGTCCCTTCCGTCCCTTCGGTCCTTTCTTGCGCCGTGGCCGCCATGGCCGGCTTCACGGACCACGAAACGCGAGCGCCGCCCGTGAAGTCGACGCCGAAGACGGACGCCGGGTTTCGGAAGCCGCGGACGGCGGTGACGGCGAGCGTGACGACGATGACCGCGACGGCGAGGGTCGCGAACCGGCGGGAATTGGCGATGAACGGGATGTTCACGCCCGGCTTCACGGCCTGCATCATCTTCGGCTTCCACTGCGTCTGCTCGGAGAGCGCGCTCTGGAAGACGATGCGCGTGAAGAAGAGCGCGGTGAACATCGAGGCGACGATGCCGGCGACGAGCGTCACGGCGAAGCCGCGGATGAGGCCGGTGCCGAACACGAACAGGACGACGCCCGTGAGAACGGTCGTGAGGTTGCCGTCGAAAATGGCGGAGAACGCGCGCTGGTAGCCGGCCATCACCGCCGGCCAGCCGGGACGGCCGGCCGCGGTCTCCTCGCGGGTGCGCTCGTAGATGAGCACGTTGGCGTCCACCGCCATGCCGACGGAAAGCAGAATGCCGGCGATGCCCGGCAGGGTGAGGACCGGCAGGCGCAGGAGCGAACCGCCGGACATCGTGGCGTCGCTGGAAAACTGCGAGAGCAGTCCGGAGGCGAGCACGGCCGCGAGCGGCAGCAGGATGAAGTTGAGAAGGAGCGCGAGATCGGCGACGACGCCCATCGCGCGGTAGTAGAGCGCCATGAAGAGGAGGACGGCGGCGACGCCGACGCAGATCGCGACCTTGGCGTCGGCGATCGAGTCTTCGCCGAGCGTCGGGTTCACGAAACGCTTGCCGAGGAACTTCAGCGGCGCGGGCATCGCGCCGGCGTTGAGGACGTTCTTGAGGGTCTGCGCCTCTTCGAGCGTGAAGGAGCCGCGGATCACGGCGGAGCCGCCGGTGATCGGCTCGTCAAGGACGGGGGCGGAGTAGACGATGCCGTCGAGCACGATCGCGAGCTGGCGGCCGGCGCGGCCGCCTTGCACGGCGCAGTACTTGCGCGTGATCTCGGCAAAGCGGCGCTTGCCCTCGCCGTCGAACTTCAGGGAGACGAGGACGCGGCCGTAGTCGTCGTGCGTCACGCCGGCGCGGGAGAGCGAGCGGCCCGTCATGCGCGCGCGACGCTCGATGTAGATCGGGCGATAGACGTCGCTCGTGCCGACGCGGTCCTTCTCCAGGGCGAAGATGTAGCCGGGATCGGGATCGCCGAACGTGCGCAGGGAGCGCGGGTCGGGCTCCGGGACCGACCGGTCGCGCACGTAGCACTGGCCGGCTTCGCCCATGTCCGCGATCTTGTAGCCGCGCGGGGCCGAACCGCGGTCGAGGAGGCGGGCGGCCTTCTCGGCGGAACGGACGGAGACGAGGCGGAAGTCGAGAAACGCGACCGACTTGATGAGGGACTCGGCGCGCGCGCGCTGCTCGGCGGAGGCGCCGGGCATCTGCACGTAGATGCGGCCGTTCTTGCCCTTCGTGATGACGGGCTCCTCGGTGCCGAGCGAGTCGATGCGGCTGCGGATGATCTCGACGGCCGTTTCGTCGGCCGCCGCCGTGGCGTCCGCCACCGCCTTGTCGATCTGCTCCTCGGAGGCTTCGGGATTCTCGTCCTTCACCATTTCGCGGAGCGCCGCGCCGTCGAGCTCGACGGTCATGCTGGAGCCGCCCCGGAGGTCGAGGCCGAGACGGAGTTTTTCGGAGAGAGGCGTCACGAGATAGAGGGATGTGACCGTCAGAAAGGCCACGACAAGCCACTTCCACCAGAGTTGCGATTTCATGCTTTTTGGATTGCTTTCGGGTTGAAAATCTCGGTTTCGCGCTTTTCAGCGCCTGCGCTGCGGGTCGGCCCCGCCGCCGCCCGCCGGAGCGGCGGCCGGCTTGTCGTCCAGCGGGCGCTCGACCGCGGCGCGGGCGACTTCAACGCAGACGCCCTTCGCGACTTCGACGAGGAAGGTGCTTTCGCGGACTTCGGAGACCGTGCCGATCATCCCGCCGCAGAAGAGCACCTTCGTGCCGGCGCGCATCGAGGCGATCTGTTCCTTGCGCTCCTTTTCGCGGCGCTGCTGAGGCCGGATCATCAGGAAATAGAAGACCGCGAACATGAGGACCATCAGGACCATCGGGTTCGCGAGCGGGGAGGGGGATGGCGCCTGCGCGGCGCCGGACGCCGCCTGTGCGAGAATCGGAAACATGGCTGGAATTCGGAATGGGAACGTTGAATGGACGCGCCGAATCGGGCCGGAAAGGGGTCTTGAAACCCGGCAGAAGCGCCGCGCCGGAAGTGCATTCTAGCATAGAAGCGGAAAAAATGCGCGTCCGGACCGATTGTGCTAGACTTCGGCGCATGCTTCAACTCCAACAAGACGACTACAAGGTCAACCTCGAAGTCTTCGAGGGCCCGTTGGATCTCCTGCTCTACCTCATCCGCAAGGACGAGCTGGAGATCACGGACATCCCCATCGCGCGGATCGCCGACGAGTACGCCGAGTACATCCGCACGATGGAGATGCTCGACCTCAACATGGCCGGCGAGTTTCTCGTGATGGCCGCCACGCTCTCCTACATCAAGAGCCGGATGCTCCTGCCGCCGGAGGCGAGGGGGGACGAGGCCGCCGACGAGGGGGAGGAGGGCAAGGACCCGCGCTGGGACCTCGTGCGGCAGCTTCTCGACTACAAGAAGTTCAAGGACGCCGCCTCCGCGCTCCTGGAGCGCGAACGCCGCCAGCAGAACATGTTTGCGCCGGCCGGCGCCCCCCTCCTGCCGGAGACCGCGCTCGCGAAGGACGAAAAATCGCTCGGCGACATCGGGCTCTTCGACCTGCTGCACGCGTTCCAGGACGTCCTCGCCCGCGCCCCCGTGGAGCCGATCGGCGAAATCGAGCCGGCGAAGTGGCGCGTCTCGGACAAGATCGACGAAATCCTCGTCCGCACCGAAAGCGCCGGCCGCATCGGGTTTTCCACCCTGTTCTCGCCCGCGTCGCCGCGCGGCGAAATCATCGTCACGTTCCTCGCGCTGCTGGAGCTGCTGCGCCTGCGGCAGATCGTGGCGTCGCAGGACGCCGCGTTCGGCGAAATCGTCGTCGAGCGCTTCCGCGAGGACGCCCCCGGCCCGGCCGGCGAGGCAAGGCCCGTGATCGGAGGATCGGACCGTGTGGAATCATGAATCCGATTCCGACGTGGCGCTCCGCGCCATCGTCGGGGCGCTCGTCCTCGGGGCCGACCATCCGCTCACGCCGGCGGAGCTGCACAAGATCGTCGAGGACGTCGAGCTCGCGCGCCGCGCGCAGTCCGCCGAGGCGCCGGACGTTTCCGACGCCGAGCTCGCCGCGGTCCAGGCCGAGGCGGACCTCGCCGCCGGCCGCGCCGTGTCGGTCGTGCCGAAGGCCGAGGCCGACGCCGCCCGCGACGCGGCGCTCGCCGCGCGCGCGGCCGGGGAGAAGAAGGCCTCCGCCGCGCCGCCGTCCAAGATCTGCCCGCCGTCCGAAATCCGCAAGGCGGTTTCCGAGCTCCGCGAACGGCTCGCGAAGGCCGACATCGGGTTCGAGCTGGCGGAGGTGAACGGCGGCTACCGGTTCATGAGCGGCGCGCAGTGCGGCCCGTGGCTCCGCCAGATGATGGGCAAGGGCCGCGCGACCACGCTTTCCCGCCCGGCCGTGGAGACGCTCGCGATCATCGCGTGGCGCCAGCCGGTCTCGCGCTCGGAGATCGAGAGCGTCCGCGGCGTCAACGCCGGGCACGTGGTGAAGGCGCTCATGGAGATGCAGCTCGTCCGCATCGTCGGGCGCAGCGACCTGCCGGGCCGGCCGTTCCTTTTCGGCACCACCCCGGCTTTTCTCGAACATTTCGGACTCAAGAGCCTCGACGATCTCGACGCCGTCGAGGGCGCGAGCGAACTTTCCCGCGACCGCGAGGGCGCGAAAAGGCCCGAACAGGCGCAGTTCTCGATGACCGTCAAGTAGCATGGCCGCCGCGTTCGCCTTCTTCGCCGGGATTTCGCTGCCGCTGGGCCGCGCCTTCCTCCTCGTGGCGCTCCTTCTGGAGCTTCGCTCGCGCTCCGGGCGCGCCGCGCTCGCGCGCGCGGCGAAGTCCCCAGCGTTCCTCGGATGGGCCGCGTTTTTCGTCCTCGCCGCCATCGTTTCGGCAGTGGCGGCCGCGACGATCACGGACCCGCTCCTCGAGCCCGCGCGCGGCCTGCGGAAGCTGTCGAAACTCGCCTGGACGGCCGGGCTCCTCGCCGTCGCGGCCGAGGCCGGGCGCGGCTCCGCGCACGCGGAAAGGATCGTCCGCGCCTTCGCGCTCGGCGCCGCGGCGACCGGGCTCTGGATCGCGGTCGCGCATCCGGTCGAGGCGTGGCTCGAAGCGGCCCTGCCCTCCCGCGCCGCGCTCGCCGCGAGCGTCGCCGATCCCACCGCGCTTTCGCCGCGCGAAAAGACGGTCGTCCGCCGCGCCGAATCGCTCGGCCTCCTCGACCCCGCCCGGTACGAGGCGCTGCAGCCGAAACGAAAGACCGTGGCCCAGTTCATCGCCGCGCGCGAGGCGCTCGACGCCGAGCCTCTCCTCAAGTGGGCGCATTCGGGCGGCTGGAAGGCCGACACGTTCGGCGCCGCGCTCGCCAAGCGCGGCACCATGGCCGACGCCCAGCGCCTCATGCTCGGCGCGCTCGCCGCGCTCGCGCTCTGCCTCGCCGCGGCGCGCCGCGGGGACCGCCGCGCCCTCGCGCGGGACGCCGCGGCCGGCGCGGTCGCGCTCGCGGGGCTTTTCGCCACGTGCAAGCGCGGCCCGATCGCCGTCGTCGCGGTCGTCGCGGCCGCGACGATCCTCGCCGCGCGCTTCCGGGCGCGCCGGGCGCTCCTCGCGCTGGCGCTCGTCGCCCTCGCCGCGCTCGCCGTGCCGCAGGTGCGCGGCCGCTTTGCGCAGATCCCCTCGGAATTTTCACTCCAAAGGGGCGGACGCGCCCGGATGTGGCTCGTCGTGGCGCCGGAGCTCCACCGCCAGTACCCGCGCGGCATCGGCTTCCGGTCCCTCACGTACGGGAAGATGGTCGAAATCGACCGCGCGCGCTCCGGCGGCGAAGTGCGCGTCGAGGTCGGCCGCACGCACGTGCACTGCACGCCGCTGCAGACGTGGGTGGATTTCGGCTGGCCCGGCCCCGCGGTCTGGGCGCTCTGGATGGCGGCCGCGCTCGCCGCGGCCGTCCGCGCGGCCCGCGCCCCCGGCGCGGGGGCCGCGGCGCTCGCCGCCCCGGCGTTCCTCCTGGCGCTCGTCCTGTACTCGCTCGTGGAGTACAACCTCGCCGATTCGGAAATCGTGCTGCTCTACGCCCTCTCGCTCGGCCTCGCCGCCGGCCGCTATCCGTCGTAGGCCGCATCGCGCCGGTGGCGGCGCCACTCGCGCATCGAAAGACCGAAGCGCTCCTTGAAAAGGTGCTTCGCCCGCGATTCCGAACCGAAGCCGCACGACGCCGTCACCTGCCCGATCGGAAGATCGGTTTCGCGCAGCTTTTTCTTCACGGCTTCGAGCCGCAGCCGCAGAATCATCCCGAGCATGCTTTCCCCGTGGACCTGGCGGAAGCGCAGGTCGGCGAGACTCCGGGACACGCCGAGGTACGCCGCCACGTCCACGGCTCCGATCCCTTTCACGGCGTTGTGCCGGATGAACGCCGCCGCGCGCTCCGCCAGCGCGGCGGCCGGCGCCACGGGCCTCGCGCTCTGGCGCTCCACCACGCCCGTTGCGGGAGCGAGGAGTTCAAAGGGGGGCGCGTCGGGATGCGCGAAAAGCTTCTTCAGCGCCTCGACGGCGAGCGCGCCGAGGCGCTCGTGGTCGACCGCGACGCTCGACAGCGGCGGATCGGCGGTTTCGCAGAGCAGCTCGTCGTTGTCCACGCCGAGCAGCGCCATCTGCTTCGGCACCTTGATGCCGACGCCGGCGGCCGCTTCGAGCGCGAGACGAGCGAGTTCGTCCTTCTCGGCCATGACGGCCGCGGGTTTGGGGAGCGCGAGCAGCTGGCGAGTCAGGGATTCCTCGTACGTTTCGGCGTCCGAGGCGGCGGGGACGATGAGCGCCACGGGACCGTGGCGCGGCTCCAGCGCCGCGCGGAACGCCGCGAATCGGGGGGACGCCGGACCCTTGGCGATGAAGGCGTAGCTCCGGACGCGCCCCAGGGTGAGCAGATGCGCGGCTCCGGCCCGGGCGATCGCGGCGTTGTCGGCATCGACGAAGGCGAGCGGCCCCGCGTGCGCCGATTCCAAGGAGGCGTTTTGCACGCGCGGACCGATCACGACGACCGGGCCGCCGAACGCGGCCGCGACGGCGCCGACGCCGCCGGAAAGACCGTGCGCCACGATGCCGTCGGCGCCGGATTCCACGATTCTCCGCACGTCTTCGGCGGCGCGGCCGAGCTCGAAGTTCACGACGTGCAGCCGCCAGTTCAGCCGATCCCGCCGGACCGCCGTCGAAAACCCGTGCAAAACGTCGCGCCCCGACCCGTACGAAAGCCGCAGCAACAACACAATGTCGAAAAATCCCGCCATTTCCTCAGAAAAACGAAAAACCGCCCAAAAACCGACCCCGCCCCCTAAAACCTGAAACCTAACAAACCTGAAACCAAAAACCTAAAACCTGAAACTTGAAACCTAAAACCTGAAACTTGAAACCTGAAACCTGAAACCTGAAACTTGAAACCTGAAACTTGAAACCTGAAACCTGAAACTTGAAACCTGAAACCTGAAACCTACACGCTCCTGCTCCCCCGGCACTGGGGATACGCCGAACACCCCCAAAACTCCTTGCCGTCCCGTGCTCTCCGCCGTACCATGTCGCGGCCGCACGCAGGACACTTGGGCGCCGTCCCGGCCTCCACCGCCCCCGTCGAACCTCCACCCGGTGCCGACGCGGCCGTGGAACGGTCCGCCTCGGAGCCATCGCCGCCCGCCTTCCCGAAAACGCCTTCGTTGGCCTCCCTCTCCATGTTGGCCCTCCAGATGGCAAGCTGTTCGTCAAACTCCGCCCGTCTCCGGTCCGCCTCGTACACCGCGCGACTCCGGTCGGTCAGACGACGCTGCCCCTCGATTCCGCCGTTTTTCAACGTCTCGATCCACTTGTAGAGCTGGCGCGAAACCGATTCGCACGAGCCGACCAACGACTCGATGTCCCGAGTGCAATCCGCCATTTCGCCGAGGCGCAGCGCAAAATGCAGCATGGACCGGACTTCTCCGGCCGACCCGCGGGAAATGTAGAGAAACGTGACCAGTTCCGAAGTCGTCCCGCGCTCGAATCCCTCCGCGATGTTGTTCGCGACCGAGAGAGCTGCGCGCCGCAACTGGTTCACCAAATCGCCCTTGAACCGAAAACTCGCCGACTCGGTCAGCTTGAACACCGACACCGCCAACTCCGTGGCGGCGTTCCATACGGCCAGATCCTCGAAGCGCTTTACAGTCGCCATGTTCGCAAGTCCTTGGGGGTTTCAGGTTTCAGGTCTCAGGTTTCAGGTCTCAGGTTTCAGGTCTCAGGTCTCAGGTCTCAGGTTTCAGGTCTCAGGTTTCAGGTCTCAGGTCTCAGGTTTCAGGTCTCAGGTTTCAGGGCGGTGGGGTTAGGACGTGGGGCGCAGGGGTGGGGCTGCGCATACTACCTTACAGGACGATTCATGTCAAAACATTTTCGCGGATTTTGCACAACATCGATGTTTGATCCGGCAGGTTTTATCTTGCGCCGGCAGACACTTTGTTGCAAGATTCACCCTGTACAGGGGATTTTCCGCTCCCCCATCGGACCTTCAGACCTCCGCTTCCATCGCCCCTTCCCCGCTCTCCCATGGTCCGCCCCCCAGCACGTGCCACCTAGCCAACGACCCGAGCCACGCCCCCCCCAAAAAAAACTGCAACCTGAAACCAGCCACCTGCGACCTAAGACCTGAAACCTGAAACCTGAAACTTGAAACTTGAAACCTGAAACCTGAAACTTGAAACCTGAAACTTGAAACCTGAAACTTGAAACCTAAAACCTGAAACCCATGAAAACAACGAATCTCCTCTCTCGTTCCCTCCGGCCCGCCGCCCGAGCGCTCGCCTCGCTCGCCGCAATGGCCTGTCCGGCGGCGCTGGCCGCGAACGTCGCCCTTCCGGCCGCCCCCACCTCGCTCTCCTCCGCCATCCAGTCCAAGATCGCGCTCTGGCTCCGCGGCGACGCCAACCTCGTCGCCGACGCCTCCGGCAACGTCGTCGCCTGGTGCGACGCCCGCGAAGACGCCGTCGCGGACGCGGCCGCCTACGAGGCGCGCGTCGCCGCAGGTTCGTGGACCTACCCCCGCGCCATCGTCTACAAGGATGGCGCCGCCCCCTCCGGCGACGTTCCCGTCGGCGCCGACGCCCCCGCCTCCTTCGGCGGCAAGCCCTACGTCGATTTCGGCGAATACAACGACAACCGCTGGATGCTCTTCGTCGACGCCGCCGGCGCCCGCAAGCGCGTCTCCCTCGTCGGCTACGCCGGCTACTTCGGCTTCGGCTCCACCGCCGGCTTCGTCGTCGGCGACGTGAACGACCCCGACATCGCCGCCTACTCCGCCGATGGAGTAGGCGACAACGGTCGCGTATTCTGGCACAAGGAAAAAGGCAATGCCGGCGACGACTACATCTACTCGTCCGGAGCGGCGTTCTACGGCCGCTACGGCGAAACGCGCGTCAACGGCCGCATCGTAAATTCCGCCAACACGAAGCATGTCCGCAGTGGATGGGAGATATTCATGGAGAACGGGCCATCTTTCGGCGGCTACGTCTCCACGCTCTTCAACAACGGCAACTTCAAACAGGCGGTAAGCGGGAACGGAGACCGCCAGGGCGGCGGCAAGGTCGCCGAAATCATGCTCTTTTCCGATATGCTGACGCAGTCCGAGGTGGCGGAGGTCGAGGCCTACCTGCGCGGCCGCTGGCAGGGCGGCGCCGGAAGCGCCAACGACGTCATAGTTCTCTCTTCAGGCGACACCCTCGTGGCTGATGCCTCCACCGGCCCGCTCTTCGTCGGCGACATCGCCGGCACCGGCGCAATCGAGAAGACTGGTTCCGGCAACTTCACGATCGACCGCGCCGGACGCCTCGCCGCCGGGCCGCTCACGCTGCGCGCCGGGACTGTGCGCTCCAACGACAAGCGGACGCACCACATGCCACTAGTCGCCGTCGGCGGCACATCCGTCAATGTCGCCGGTGGCGCGCTCGTGGCGAGAGAAGCCGGGGACGCCGACACGTTCACCGTGACGGATACCACGGCTGGCCGCCAAGTCTCCCTCGCCGGCGCCGAAAGCGGAGTCGCCAAGGTCGCCGCCTCCAAGTCCGCCATCGTCCTCCGCGCCCCGGCCCTGCCAGATCCAGCCGTTGCCACGTCTGGCGACGCCCACTTCCTCGCTATCGGCAACCTGATTGCAAACGGCAGTTTCGAGGTTGATTCGGTGTCTGGCGCGTCCAGGAATGTCTTACCCGCAGAATGGACGCGCACGCAGGACAGCAACACGGGAACAAGCACCTACGGCATCACGACCACTTCCGACACCACGGCATGGCTCAACGGCAACGGGGGAAAAGTCGCTGACGGCACCAAGGCGTGCTACCTGCAAGTCAATGGCATATCCCCGATTTCCACGAACGGTATCCAGCAGTCCGTCGCCGTCCCGGCCTCCGGCCTCTATCAACTTTCGCTAGCCATCCGGTGCCGCCAGCGCGGCGGCGCCAGCGGCACGAATTCCCTTCCCGCATGGGTGGCGGTGGACGGAGTGAACGTTCTTGCCCGCCGCCCGTGGCGCGTCGGTGCCTGGAACTCCGAAACCGGAAAGTTTGAAACCGACACATCGGCGACGGAGTTCACGTTCAAGCGCGTTTCCGTCAATGTCGCACTTTCTGCCGGAGACCATGTGGTCGCGATCAACGCCGTGAACCACGACGGATTCACGGGACACAGCACGAAATACGACCGAGCGCTGATTGTCGATGACGTCCGCCTTGAACCGGTCGCTCCCGGCGATTTCGTCCTTGTCCCGGACTCTGGTTTCGACTCTTGCGACTTCTGGCACGCCAACGAAATCAATTCCAACGATGGCGGTTCTTTTGGATGGTCCTGGAACCCGTTCTGGACGGTATCCGGAAGCGGACGCATTTCCCGCTACCCAAGCGTATGGTTCAGCAACGAAAAATACGCCGAAAGCGGCGAGGACCAGCAGGCTGCGCTCCAAAACGGCGCAACCGCATCGCAGAAAATTTCGTTTCCGAAAGCAGGGCGAATCCGCGTGTCTTTGCGCTACGCCAGTCGTTCAGATCCCAAGGTGTCGCGCACATCCGGCCAATCCGTTGTCGTCTCGGTTGGCGGGACGCAGTTCGATTCGCGTGTCGTTTCCACCCAGGACTGGCGGACGCTCGTCGCCGAGGGCGACGTGGAGGCTGGCGACCAGACGCTCTCCATACAAAGCACGAACATCGGCACGGACACCGCCACCATCGTTGACGATGTCCGCATCGAATACGTCGGCTCCTCTTCGCGCATCGTGGATGATACAGCGTTCGCCACGGATTCCTCGACGTGGACGCTAGGCGACAGCGTGTCGGTGGACGAGGACGCCTGGGGCCTGCGCGAACTGGTTTTCACGGGGAGCGCCTCGGCGTCGGCGACGTTCACCGCGCCAAGCAATGGCGTCTATCTGCTCACCTACCAGACGCGCGGCCGTCCGCTCTCGCAGAGCGGAACTTCCGACGGCGTTTATCACAGCTACCTCAACTACTCGCACAACCTCGACGTGAAACTCGACGGCGGTCTCGTCGCGAACTACTACGGAGAAACGGCGGGGGTTCACCCTGTGGAAATGCGTCTGCCCTACCTCACGGCGGGCGAGCACGTGCTGCTCTTCCAGGGCAGCGGCAACAGCGCGGTCTCCGCCGCAGCGCAGAGCCGCATTTCGGACGTCACCGTGACGCCGCTTGCGACAGGCGCTATGGCCGACTGGAGCGGTATCGAGTTCGACCTCTCGGACGATGCTACGATTTGCGCCGACCTTCCCGGCAAGGTCCGCCTCGGCAAGCTCAAGGTGGCCGGCGTCACGAAATACGGCGAATTCACCGCCGCGAACTCCTCCTTCGTGACCGGCGCCGGCACGGTCGAAATCATTCCGGAAGCCTTCGTCCTCGTTGTGCGATAATCCGGTCGGCGGCAATCGAACGCAGTCGATTGCCGCCGGATGCACGTACCATGAAGAAACTGGCAGCCATCGCGATGGCGGCGGCATCATTCGCCGCCCACGCCGCGAATCTCCTCTTCCACGCGCCGTTCGACGGATCTCCCGTGGCGGCCTTCGCCGCCGGCGATCCCGCGCCTCTCGTCGCCGAAGGCCTCGACTGGGGCGAAGGGCCGCTCCCCGGCACCCGCGCCCTGCGGATGTCCGGCGCTTCCCGCCTCGCCTACCCCGCCGCCGGCAACCTGCCGCGCGAAAGCGGAACGGTCGCGCTGTGGACCAAGCGCGAATGGGACTTCGGCGCGGCCGCGCAGCCCTTCCGCACCCTCTTCGCCACGCCGATGCCGAACGGCATCGACAAGGGCCGCATCGGCTCCGGTGCGCTGTGGTTCTGGTGGCAGGACGCCCGCCTCCGCGCCGACCAGAGCGACGCCAAGGACCGCTACGCCCGCTGCGAAGGGCTCCCCCTTTCGGGCGATTGGACGCACGTCGCCTTCACCTGGCGACCCGGACGCGTCGAGCTCTTCGTGAACGGCGAACGCCGCCGCCATCTGCGCGACATGGATTCGCCGATCCGCGACGCCCTCGCCGAAGCCGCCGCCGCGGCCGCCCCCGTCGACCGCTCCGCGATCGACCGCTTTCTCGTCGGCTGCTCGGACGCCACCGGCCCCGCCGATTCGCTCATCGCCGACCTCCGCATCTACGACGGACCGCTCGCGGAGACCGACATCCGGGCGATCGCCGGAGAAACGGCGGCGCCCGCCGCCGCGATGCCGCCCCGCCCCGACTGGCCGGGCCTCGCCGCCGGCGCCGCCTTCCGCCACGAGCGCGCGCCGCTCCCCGGCGAAGCGCCCGGCGCGATCGATCCCTCCGCCCTCGAACTCGTCGCCGAAGTCCCGCTTCCGGATATCGCGGAATCGGCGCCCGTCGACGCCTTCCGTTCGCTCGGCGCGCTCCGGACCGGCGAGCTCGCCGGCACGCCCTACCTCGAAGCCGGCCCCCAAAAAGGCGACCGCTTCGCCGTGCGGCTCCGACTTCCCGCCGGCGTGCCGCTCTTCCTCGTCGAAATCGACGTGCCGGACGACGCCCTCCGCACCGAAGACCTCATCGTGCAGCCCTGCAAGGGCGGCGGCGACTACGCGCTCCAGGTCGGGCTCCTCCTCGGCGGCGAATACCCCAATTCCGGCCGCATGCTCACGCAGCGGTGCCTCCTCTGGGCGCGCACGAACGACGTCGCCCTCGTCGCCATGACCGCCCGCGACGGCGCCCCCGCCGCCGTCGCCGCCGTCCGCGCCTACGCCATCCGCGACGCCGCGCTGCCCGTCTGTCCCGTGCCCGGCGCGGAAGCGCCGGGTTCTCTCCGCCACGCCGCGCTCTACTACGAGGATCCCGCGCTCAACCTGCAGATGGGCCTTCCGCCGGGCGCCGTCTCCACTCCGGAGGGCTTCGCCGAGGAGCTCTCGCGCCTCGCGGCGGTGATGCGCTTCACGGGCGAAGACACGCTCTTCTACCCCGGCGCGTGGTACCAGGGGCTCATCGAGGCCGGCGGCTACAACCCGCGCGCCCACGCGCCGGGCTGGCGCGGCGGCGTCTACGAGCTTTTCGACCGCGAGGGGCTCGCCTTCGTCCCCACGATCAATCTCAACAACATCCCGTGGGAGCCCGGTTCCGTCACGGCCGGATCGCTTGAGGACGGCTCGCTCCACGCCACGCCCATCGCCATCCACGACACCGGCAAGCCCAATCCAGGGCTCTGGCACAACACCCCGCCCAATTTCAACTTCTTCCACCCGGCGGTGCAGGCGGAAATCGAGCGCATCTTCGACACGCTCGCCTCCGAAGGCGCCGCACACCCGTCCTTCGGCGGCGTGTGCCTGCACCTCACGCAGCACTGCTGCCTCTGGTGGGGCAGCGACAAGAGCGGCTACAACGACTACGCGGTCGAAGCCTTCTGCCGCGACCGGGGGCTGGAGCCCCCCGCTCCGATCGCCGAAGCTCTCCAAGCCGCCGCCTGCAACCGAAGCGCCGACCCGCTCCGCGGGCGGGAATACGCCGCGTGGCTGCGGTCCGATCCCGCGCGTTGGGAAGCCTGGATCCGATGGCGGTGCGACCAAGTGACGGCGTTCTACGCGCGCCTCGCCGCGAAGCTCGCCGCCGCCCGCCCCGGCGCGAAGCTCTACGTCAACGACTTCGTGCCGCCCGACGTGAAGCACCCGGACTTCGGCAAGCCCGGCTTCGCGCGCGATGCGGCCCGGCGTGCGGGGCTCGACGTGCCCTCGCTCGAAGCGGCGATCCCGAACCTCGTCGTGATGCAGACCTCCGTCCCGGCCGACGGCCGCTGGGGCTACGTGGACCGATATTTCCGCTTCGACGACCCGGCGGCCCGAGAAGAAGCGGTCGCCCGCGTCCGGAACCTCGACGCCACGCCGGACTTCTGGTCGATCCTCGGCGAAGCCTCTCGCCCGTGGGCGCACCAGCACGACCGCTACTGGGAAAGCGCCATCGGCGCGCGCGGCGACACGCTTTCCTGCGACTGGCTCGAGGAACACAAGTGGCGCGTCTCGACGCTCAACCCCGGTGGCGACAGCGCCCTCGCGCACTTCACGCGCCCCCTGCGCTTCCATGACGCGCTCGGACTCTCCAAGGGCGGATTCCTCGTGGGGACCTACAGCATGGAGGCGCAGCTTGCGCCATTCCTAGCCGCCTTCCGCTCGCTCCCTCCGGTCGTCCTGCCAGAGCTTCCCGAAAGCACCGAACTCGTGAAAATCCGCGGCGGGGAATGGAACGGCACGAACTATCTCTACGCGGTCAACACCGGCGACTCGCCCGCCGAAGTGGCATTGCAGATGCCGCCGGAAGCGGCAGAGCTAGGACTTGGCGAATCCAGCGCAGAGCCGCAGGATAGAGGGGCCACCGCTACTCTGCGCAAGATTGCTCTCGCCCCCAATTCCCTCCGCGCCTTTGCATGGCCGGTCAGCCTTGCACCCAGCGCGGAAGCGCCGATCTACCCTGTGCCCGGCGCGGGAACGCCGGTCTGTTCTGTGCCTAGCGCGGAAGCGCCGGGATTCTCCCTCCCCCCCGGAGCGCGCATCGAGGGCCAACGTCTCGTCATCGAAATCCCGAACGACGCGCCTCCCGGCGCCCGCGTCGCGCACTGCGTGGCGGCATTCGATCCTCAGCCGTTCCTCCCGGGCGGCCACGGCATCATGGCCCGGGTTGGAGTCTCCGGCTCCGGCATCTCCGAGCCTGACCATCCGTGGAATGGCGTCAAGTTCATGTTCCACTACCGCGAAGGCGCCTCCGGCATCGATCGCTGGCCCGGCGCCAGACTTCCGCGAGGATCCTTCACGAACGCCGTCGCAGAAATCAGACTAACCGAATTCGACCTCGGCGGCGCGCCGAAGGACAACCGCGTGGAGCTGATCCTCGGCCTCGAAGGATGCACTGGCCGCGTCGAATTCGACCTCTCCTCCCTCCGCCTCGAATCGGAAGACTACGGCTTTGTCCGCACCAACCAGGACTACATCGTGCGGTATCCTTTGCTTGCCACCCCAGCGCCACCGGTAGCCGAAGCCGCCGGCAGTCGGGTAGCCGAAGCCGCCATTCATGGCGGCCGCGCAGGGGCGCCGCCCCTGCGCGGCACGATGCTCCCCGGCCGCGCCACGCGCGAAGAGGACATCGAAACCCTGCACCAGTGGGGCGCGACGCTCGTCCGCTTCCAGATCACGCGCAACTGGAGCAAGGTCGATGACAACCAGGACCTCGCCGAATATGCGCGCTGGGTCGATTCGCGCCTCGACAACCTGGAGCAGGTCCTTGGCTGGTGCGCCGCGCGGGGCATGAAGGTCTGCATCGACCTGCACGCCCTGCCCGGCGGCAAGCGCGGCTTCAACGGCCGCCCCTACGAAATGAACATGTTCCACGAGAAAAAATATCTCGATGCCTTCATCGACACATGGCGGCGCATTGCAACGCGCTGTGTGCCGATCGTGCAAACGATCGGTCCGGTGATCTACGGCTACGACCTCGTGAACGAACCCCACCAGCGCGGTCCCGTGCAATACGACTACTGGACCGTCCAGCGCCTCGCCGCCGAGGCCGTCCGCGAAATCGACCCCGACACGCCGATCATCGTGGAAAGCGATCTGGCGGACCGGGCCTGGGCCTTCCGCTACCTCTCGCCGCTCGCGATGGACAACGTGATCTACCAGTGCCACATGTACGAGCCCTCGGTCTACACGCACCAGGGCGTCTTCGGCCCGCCTCCCGGCCCGGGCGGGACCTTCCTGCCGTGGCCAGGCCGCTACGGGGAGCAGATCTGGGACAAGGAGACGATCCGCCGCGAGCTCGAACCCGTCGTCGAATTCCAGCGCCGCCACAAATGCAAAATCTACGTCGGCGAATTCAGCGCCGCCGCGTGGGCGCCCGGCGCGGAAAACTACCTGCGCGACTGCATCGAACTCTTCGAGGAATACGGCTGGGACTGGACCTACCACGCCTTCCGCGAAGCGCCGTGCTGGGACGTCGACATGGAAGGCCCGGACAAGGACCATCTCGCTCCCGCCTCCTCCCCCACCCCGCGCAAACGCGTTCTGCTCGACGCCCTGAACCAGCCTTGAACCGGCACGTTTTCCGCCTCTCGCCCGTTCATCGCTCCCCGTCCGCTTCGCATTTTGCATCGAGAATTCTCGTTCCGCTTGCCGGAAAGGCCCGGATTTGGGTATAATCTGCGTCATGCACATGCCCGTCCGCCTTCTTCCCGCTCTCGCCCTCGCCGTTGCATTCCCGTGCGCAGCCGATCCGGCGCCGGCCGACGGCGCCGGGCCGGCCCGCTCCGCCGGCCCGCAATACGGCGTCTGCGCGCATCTGCACCGGGTCAGGAATCCTGCGGAACGAGCCGAGGAATGCACGTGGATCGCCGCGACCGGCATCGGGCGCGTACGGTTCGATTTCGAGTGGTGGCGCATGCAGAAGGCCCCGGGCGCCCCGTTCGACTTTTCGCACTACGACGCCGTGGTCGCCGACGCCTCCCGTTGCGGCCTCATGGTCCTGCCGATCCTCTTCGACATCCCTCCGTGGGCCGAACCCGTCTGGGAGCATCTCGACGACTGGGGCGCCTTCGTGGAAGCCGTCGTGGCGCATTACGGCGACGCCCTTCCGGACATTGAAATCTGGAACGAGGAAAACCTCCGGCACTTCTGGAAGCACGAGCCGGATCCCGCCCGCTACCTCGAAACGCTCCGCGTCGCGCACGATGCCGCCAAGCGGGCGAATCCGCGCGTCCGCGTCCTCTTTGGCGGCACGGCCGGCGTCCCCCTGGACTTCATCGGCAAGATTTACGAGCTCGGCGGGGCGAAGTACTTCGACGTCATGAACATCCATCCCTACTGCCACCCGCGCCAGCCCGAAGGGTCGCTCGACGCGCAGCTGGAGGCGCTCCGCGCGCTCATGACCGAATACGGCGACGCGGAAAAGCCCGTCATCATCACCGAACTCGGATGGCCTTCACACGACGCGCGCCTGGGAAGTGTCGGCATTTTGAAGACGGGGCTCCGCGCCGCGCGCCCGGAACAGACGTCGTGGCGGGCCGTCTACGCCGCGACGGATGCCTCCAGCGCGGATCTGCACGCCCGGCTCCTGCAGGAGGCGCTGCCGCCGGGATCCACGTGCGAGGCGTGTTTCGGAGCCCGCCTCCGGGAGCGCCTCGCCGCCGGGGACGTCGATCTCGTGATCTACCCCTTCGACGAAACCTTTCCGGTTGACACCTTTCCGGAGGTCCTTGCGTTCGTGAGGAGCGGAGGCGTCCTGCTCGACGCCGGAGGCATGCCGTTGTGGTTTGGCGTCCGGGAGCCGTCGCCGGGACTTTTCGTGCGCGACGCGGACAGGTCCGGCGCAAGCACGGCGTCGATGCGAAAGGCGCTTCGCATCGCCGAGTCCGCATGGTGGACGGACGACGCGCTGCCGCGCGAAGGCGCCAAGGCGTTTCCGACCGCCGCAGCCGTGGCGGCGGGCTTCCAGGGCGACCCGGCCGGAGAGAACGCCGCGCGCTACCAGACTCCGGCGCTTCTTGACGCGGGCGACGAGTTCGTCCCGCTTCTGGTCGCAAAGGACGCCGAAGGCCGCGAGGTCGCCGCCGCAAGCCTCACGCGCCTCGCGGGCGGCGGAACCGTGATCGTCTCCGGTCTCGGATCCCGCGGCGCCGCGGGGTCGGCCGGGGAGGACGGGCAGGCGCGCTACCTCGCGCGCGCCATGTCGATCGCCTTCGCCGAAGGCGTGGAGCAGTACTTCTGGTACGAATTCCGCGGCCGCGAAACCGACCCGCAGTACAGCGAGCACCACTTCGGGCTCACGCACCGGAACTTCACCCCGAAGCCCGCGTGGGGCGTCTACCGCAATGTCGTCCTCGCACGCCCCGAAGGATCCGTCCAGACGCCCGGCGAGTGGCACGCCGAAAACCGCACTTTCTTCTTCCCGCAATGGACGCGCCCCGACGGAACGAAAGCCGGCGTTCTCTGGAAAACCGGCGCCGCCGAGAAACGCGAACTTGCATTCGATTCCGCCGACATGCGCTTCCGAGACTTCACGGGACGCGTCGTGCGCCCGATGGCGTCCGAGTCCGGGCGCCACACGCTCGAAATCGGCGAAAATCCCGTCTTCTTCGAAGGCGGAGCCCTGATCCGATGAAAAAAGAAAAAGCCCCTCTTCTCTCCGTCTCGCGCCCCGACGCGCTCCTCCGCGAGTCCCTCGCCTCCCTCGCCGATCCGGGACCCGACTTCCGCGGCCTTCCCTTCTGGTCGTGGAACGCGAAGCTGTCGCCCGCCGAACTGCGTCGCCAGATCCGCGTCTTCCGCGAAATGGGCTTCGGCGGGTTCTTCATGCATCCCCGCGAAGGACTTGCCACCGAATACCTCGGGCGCGAATGGTTCGACTGCGTCCGCTCCTGCGCCGACGAGGCGCGGAGGCGCGGCATGCGGGCCTGGGCGTACGACGAGGACCGCTGGCCGAGCGGCGCCGCGGGCGGCCTCGTGACCGCCTCGCCGGCATTCCGCAACCGCGCCGTCGTCCGCGAGGAGCTGGAGCCCGCCGAAGCGCGGCGCGGCGAGGGCGGAGGCGTGAACGCCATCGCGTGGTTCGCCGAAACCCCGGCGCCGGGCGCCGGCCCGGCATCCGGCGCCCCCGCCCCGCGCGGCGAGCGCCTCGCGAGCGTCGCCTCCTCGCCCCCGCCCCGCATCCAATCGTACCGCAGGGTCTCCGGCCCGCGGGCGCACCTCCGTCCCGGCGAGCGCCTCGTGCGCTACCGCGTCCGCGTCGCGGACGGCCAGCCGCGCTTCAACGGCGGCGCGTACCTCGACGTCCTCGGCCGCGAGGCGGTGCGCGAGTTCGTGCGCGTCACCCACGAGGCGTACGCCCGCGAACTCGGGCCCGAAGTCTCCGTCACGGGCGCGATTCCGGGCTTTTTCACCGACGAGCCGAACCTGCCCGATCCCGTGCCCTGGACCGCGGACCTTCCGGACGTTTTCCGAAAACGCTTCGGCTACGAGATCGCCGACCGTCTTCCGGAACTTTTCTCCGCCGTCGGCGGCGAGGCGTGGTCCAAGGCGCGGTACGATTTCCGCGAGTGCGTGACGACCCTGTTCGACGAAGCCTTCGCCGGGACGATCGGCCGCTGGTGCGCCCGCCACGACGTTCTCTTCACCGGCCACGTGCTCGACGAGGACACCCCGCGCCGCCAGACCGACCGCGTCGGTTCCGCGATGCGCTTCTACGAGAAGATGCAGGCTCCGGGCATCGACCTGCTCACCGAGCACTGGCTACCGGTCCTCACCGCCAAGCAGTGCGCCTCGGCCGCGCGCCAGTGCGGCCGCGCGTTCCGCCTCTGCGAAACCTACGGATGCACGGGGTGGGACTTTCCGCTCGAAGGCCACAAGGCCCTCGGCGACTGGCTGCTCGCGCTCGGAATCAACCACCGCGTGCACCACCTCGCGTGGTACTCCATGCCCGGCCGCGTGAAGCGCGACTACCCGGCAAGCATCTCCCGCCAGTCCCCGTGGTTCCGGAAGTACAAGGAAGTGGAGGACTACTTCGCCCGCGCCGGCGAGCTCGCCGGTCAGGGCCGCGAAGAGCGCGACCTGCTGGTGCTCCATCCGGTCGAAAGCGTCTGGGGCCTCCGCGTCGGATGGAGCCTCCAGCCGGAGCTTTCGGCCCGCGACGACGCTTTCGTCGCCCTCTGCTCGGATCTTCTCGGCCGGCACCTCGATTTCGACTTCGGGGACGAGGATCTCCTTTCGCGCCTCGGCCGCGTCTCCTCTCGCGGCGGCGCCTCGCTCGCCATCGGCAAGGCCGCGTACCGCGCGGTGCTCGTCCCCGCCGGACTGGAGACGATCCGCTCCTCCACCCTTTCGATCCTGCGCGCCTTCGCGCGCGCCGGAGGGGCGGTCTTCGTCCAGGGCGCGGCCCCGGCCCGCGTCGACGCCGCCCCCTCCGGCGACGCCGCGGAAGCCTGGAGGCGCGATTTCCGCGCCGCGCCTTCCGATCCGGCCGAACTCGACGCCGCGCTCTCGCCCTTCGCGCGCCGACTTTCCCTCGCGGAGGACGGCGAAGAGTGCGGCACCGCGCTCGTCCACGAACGCTCCCGCCCCGACGGCACGGTGTACTTCGTCTGCAACGTCTCGACCCCGCCACCGCGCTCGGTCGCGGAATCGATGGGCGGCGCCCCGGCGGTGCGCGACCGCGCCGCCGAATGCCCCCGCGCCGTCCTCCGCGTGCCCGCCGCCGAAAACGTCTCCGTCTCCGAAGTCGATCTTCTGACCGGGAAAATCAGGCGGACGCCCTTCGTTCGCGACGGAGGATTCGCCGCGATTCCCTGCCCTCTCGGACGCCTCGGCTCGCGCCTGTTTCTCGTGCGCCCCGCCACCGCGGAACCCGCCGCGGAGGAACCCCCGCCCGAGCCCGAATTTCCGGCGCACCCGGTCCGGATTCCCCACACCGGACTTTCCTACTCGATCGACGAGCCGAACGCGATCGTGCTCGACATGGCGGAGTGGACCTTCCTCGGCAAGGATCATCCGCTCGCGCATGTGCTCGACATCGACCGCGAGGCGCGCCTCGCCCTCGGGCTCTCGCCGCGAAACGGCCATCCGGTCCAGCCATGGGCCCTCGAAGCCGCGGCGCGCGGCCGGGGTCCGTGGGCCGAGACCGGTCACGCGCCGGAGAAAAAGACCGTCGCGCCGCTCGTCCTGCGCTTCCGGTTCCGCGTCAAGCCCGGCGTCGCGACCTCCTGCCACGAGTTCGCGATGGAACGCCCGGATCTCTGGCGCGTCACGCTGAACGGCGTGCCGGTCGCGGCAAAGCCCGCGGCGGGCTGGTGGATCGACCCGTGCCTGAAGAAGCTCCCCCTTCCGCCGCGCACGATCCGCGCCGGCGAAAACGAAATCGCCATGGAGTGCCCGTCGTTCGGAACCGGACACCCCGGACTGGAAGCCGCGTTTCTCCTCGGCGCCTTCGCGGTGCAGGGCGGAGACTGCGCCGACGCCGGCACGGCCACGCCGCTTCGCGCGACGCTTCGCCGCGGCGACCTCGCCACGCAGGGGCTCCCGAACTTCGGAGGCAACGTCACGTATCGCTTCCGCGCCGTCGTGCCCCCGCGCGGCCCGGTGCGCGTTTCGCCAGGGCCCTGGGAGGGAACCGCGATCAGCGTCCGCGCGAACGGCGGCCGCGAAGCCTTCCTCTTCGCCCCGCCGTACGAGGCCATCTTCGATGGAGACGCGCTCCGCCGCGACGGGACGGATGAATTCGAAATCACGGTCTACGGCTCCCGCCGCAACCAGCTCGGACCGTTCTACCTGCCCGGCGGACTCGCGCGCCCGTCCTGGACCGGAAACGCCGAAATGGACTGCACCGCCGAAGCCCCGCGCCGGTCGCTCGTCCCGTTCGGACTGGCCATGCCGCCCGTCCCCGGCGGCAGGGCATGATCGACTCCGATGAACGTGCTGGCAAAATTCAGGGAAACCGCCTTTTCCGTCCTGCCCGTCATGGGGATCGTCCTCGCGCTCGGTCTCTCGGTCGTGCCGCGGGAGGCGGCCGAGCCGTGGTGGCTCGCGCGGTTCGTCCTCGGAGGGGCGCTGCTCGTCGCCGGGCTCTCGGCGTTCCTGCTCGGCGTCGATCTCGGCATCGAACCCTTCGGCGAGCGCGTCGGGGAGGCGCTCGCGAAGCGCCGCTCGCTGCCCCGGCTCGTCGGCGCGGCGGCGCTCGTCGGCGTGATCGTCACCGCCGCGGAGCCGGACGTTCAGGTCTTCGCCGCGCAGGTGTTTGCAGCCGGTAAAGCCGCGGACAAGACGCTCCTCGTCCTCGCCATCGCTCTCGGCGTCGGTTTTTTCATGGCGCTCGGCATGCTCCGCAGCGTCGTCGGCCTCGGTCTCAAGCCCGTCCTCTGCGCCGGCTACGCCGGGCTTCTCCTCCTCGCCCTCGCCGCGCCGGGGGGAAGCGTCGGCGTGGCCTTCGACGCCGGGGGCGCCACCACCGGCCCGATGACCGTGCCGTTCGTCATGGCCCTGGGCCTCGGCGTCGCCGCGACCCGCGCGGGACGCGGCGGCGACGGCGGGTTCGGACTTACCGGCATCGCCTCGATCGGCCCGGTGATGGCCGTGCTCGCGATGTCCCTGCTCTCCCGCGGCGGCGCGGCCTCCGCGTCCGCCCCGGAGGCCGCGCATGGTGCCGGGACGTTCCTCGCCCCCTTCGCGGCGGCATGGCGCGGCGCCCTGCGCGACGCTGCCGTGTCGATCGCCCCGCTGTTCGCGCTTCTCGCCTTCTTCCGGCTTACGATTCTCGACATGACCGCGCGCCAGACCGCGCGCACGTCGCTCGGCCTCCTGTACGCGCTCGTCGGCCTGTTCGTCTTCCTCCTCGGCGTCGAGGGCGGTTTCGTCCGCGCCGGCGAAATCCTCGGCGCCGCGCTTGGCGCGAAGGCGGCGCTGAGCGGCCGGGCCGCGGCGCTCCTCGTCGCGACCGGCGCCGCGCTCGGCGCGATCGTCGTCTGCGCGGAACCCGCCGTGTGGGTGCTCGGGGAAAACGTCGAGGAGCACTCCGGAGGCGTCATCCGCCGCCGCACCCTTCTCGTCTTCCTCGCGGGGGCAACCGCCCTCGCGATCGCCCTCGCCATGGCGCGCGCCGTCGCCGGCTTCCCGCTCGGCGCCGTGCTCGTGCCCGGATACGCGCTCGCGTTCGCCCTCATGGCGAAGACGCCCGGGCGCTGGACGGCCATCGCGTTCGATTCCGGCGGCGTGGCTTCGGGCCCGCTCACGACGACGTTCGTGCTGTCGTTCGCCCTCGGCGCCGCCTCGGCCGCCTCCGGCGGCGCGGCGGCGGACCCCTTCGGCGTCGTGGCCCTCGTGGCCATGGCCCCGCTCGTCGCGATCCAGTGGATGGGCCTCTCGGTCGAACGCCGCCGCGCCAGAGGGAGGAACCGGAACATCGCCCCGGAGAAAACGCCATGAAACACCGACTTTTCGCCTGCATCGTGCCGCACGGCGGCGCCGAACGTCTCGCCTCGGCCGCCAACGCGGCGGGCGCCGGAGGCGGCACCGTGGCGACCGCGCGCGGCACCGCGCCGAGCGCCGTGCTCCAGTTTCTCGGGCTCGGCGCGAGTCCCAGAGATCTCTACTTCACGATCGTCGAAGAAAGCGCCGAGGCGCGCGTCCGGGCCGTGGTGGCCGGAGCCGCGGCCTGCGAAAAAGGCTCCTGCGGCATCGCCTTCGGCGCACCCGTCTCGCGCTTCGCCCGGTTCGGGTTCGACCTCCCGGACGCCCCCTCCGACAACATCCAGACCGCCATGACAAACGCAACCGAACTCGTCGCTTTCGTCGTCAACAAGGGTTTCGCGGACGACGCCATGGCCGCGGCCCGCCGCGCCGGCGCCGGCGGCGGCACCGTCCTCAGGGCGCGCGGCACGGCGAAGCCGGACGACGAAACGTTCTTCGGCGTCCCGCTCGTCCCCGAAAAGGAGCTCCTGCTCGTCCTCGTGCCCCGCGAGACCGCCGACCCGGTCGTCGACGCCGTCCTCGCCCTGCCGTGCTTCCGCGAACGCGGCTCCGGCATCGCGTTCACCCTCCCGGTGGACGGGTTCGAGGCCCTCGGCGGCGCTCGCGGAACCGGGGACGGGGCTTGACGCCCGAACTTCTCGCGCCGGCCGGCACGCCGGAAGCCGCGCTCGCCGCCTTCGCGGCGGGCGCCGACGCCGTCTACCTCGGCATGCGCGAATTCTCGGCACGGGCCGAAGCCGGCAACTTCGACCCGTCCCAGCTCTCCTCCCTGCTCGCCCACGCGCGCTCGCTTTCGCCGCGACGCTCCGTCCACGTGGCGCTCAACACGCTCGTGCGCGAGAGCGAGCGTCCGGCGCTCGCGCGACTTCTGGAAACGCTCGAAGAGCTCGGCCCGGACGCCCTCATCGTGCAGGACCCCGGCGTCGCCCGCATGGCGCGCCGGCACTTCCCGTCGCTCCGCCTCCACGCCTCCACCCAGATGGCCGTGCACTCCGCCGAAGGCGTCCGCGCCATGGCCGACCTCGGCTTTTCGCGCGTCGTCCTCGCCCGCGAATGCACGCTGGAGGAGATCGCCGCCGCGGTCGAGGCGGGCGCCGGCGCCTGCGAGGTCGAGACCTTCCTCCACGGCGCGCTTTGCTACTCCTGCTCCGGGCTCTGCCTCTACTCCGCGATGGAACGCGGACGCAGCGGCAACCGCGGGCGCTGCTGCTACGGCTGTCGCGAGAAGCGCGACGGCGCGTTCCCGTTTTCGATGCGCGACCTCTGCCTCGCGCCCCTCCTGCGCGAACTCCGCGCGACCGGCGTTTCCTCGCTCAAGATCGAGGGCCGCATGAAGTCGCCGCTTTGGGTCTCGTGCGTCGTGCAGTGGTACCGCGGCCTGCTCGACGGCACGCTCCGCCCCGAGGCGGCGCGCCGGCTCGAGGACGACGTTCGCAGCGTCTTCGCGCGCGAATGGACCACGCTCTACGCCACCGGCGAGAAGGGTCCCCCCGAGGGGGTCGTCGATCCCCGGTCGCTCGGCCACCGCGGCGCGCCCGCCGGCACCGCGCTCGGCGTCTCCGCGCCGGACGCCTCCGGCGTGCGCTGGATGCGCATGTCGGTGCGTCTGCCGTTCGAACGCCACGACGGACTCCAGATGAAGCTTCCCGCCTTTCTCGCCGAAAGCGACGGGCATCCGTGGGGCTTCGCGGTCGGGCGCCTCCGCCGCGACGGCCGCGAGGTCTTCCGCGCGGCCGCCGGCGACGTCGTGGACGTGGCGCTTCCCCGCACCGGTCCGGCGCCGGAGGTCCCCGCCGGCCAGGAAGTCCTGCTCGCCACGAGCCAGGACGTCTCGCGCCGCCACCCGCTTCCCCCCGCCCCCCGCACGCTCGCCGCCGAGGGCCGTCCCGCCGTGTTCGGGATCGACATCGCCGCGGACGGCGTTTCCGCGACCGCGCGCGACGCCGCGCGTCCCGCCGTCTCCGCCGTCGTCCGTCTGCCCGGCCCGTTCGAACCGGCCCGCGTCGCGGGCCGCGCCGCCGCCGCCGCGCGCGACGCGTTTTCCAAGCTCGGCGGCACCGGCTGGCGCGTCGCCGACCCCGCGCGCGACATCGAGGTCCGCGGAGACCTTTCGCGATTCGTCCCCGCCTCCGCGCTCAATGCCACGCGCCGCGCCGCCGTCGAGGCGCTCGGAGAGGCCGCGGCACGCCACGCCGCCCGAACCGAAGCCGAGGTTCTCGCGGACGATTCGGCGCCGTCCCCCGACGGGCCCGAGCCCCCCGCCGCGGTCCTGACGCGCAAGTTCGGCTCCAACGCGCCGCCCCGCCCCGCGAAAGGCGCCGGCCGCGTCGTTCTCGCCCTCCGGCACGCGCTCCTGCTCGACCAGACCGCGCTCCGCCGCCGGCTCGACGACTGGACCGCCGCGCTCGGATTCCGCCCCGCGCTCTCCCTTCCGCTGCTGTGCCGCGACCGCGAGGCGCCCGCGCTCGACGCCGCCCTCGACGCGCTCCTCGACGCCGGGTTTTCCGACTGGGAGGTCGCGGACTGGGCCGGCGTCCGGCGTCTGCGCGTCCGCGGCGTCCGCGCCTTCACCGCCGACTTCACGATCCCGGTCGAAAACCGCGCCGCCGCCGCCGCGCTCTTCTCGCTCGGTGCTTCCCGGTGCGTCCTCTCCCCCGAGATTCCGCGCGAAACCGCCGTCACGCTCGCCGCCGCCTTTCCCGGCCGCTTCGAGCAACCGGTGCGCCAGTTCGTGCCGCTGTTCGTCTCGGTCACCCCGCCCGGCGCCGGTTCCGGCCCGGTGCGCCTCATCGGCGGCAAGCCCCCCGTCGTCTCCTTCCTTCTGGACGGCCGCTGGATCACCACCCGACGCGAGCCCCGGACCGCCCCGCCCCTCCCCGCGACCCCCTCCCGCGAAGACTTCTCCTGGGACCCGCCCCTCCCCGGTTAGCCCCACCCGGCGACCCGTCCCCTTCGAACGGGTTGCGGAGAAGGACGCAAAGGGCTAGAATGGACGACGTTGCCGCCGCGACGGGGCTTTTCCGCAGGAGGCGGCCGAGGACCAGACGATGACCGACGAAGAAACCCTTTCCGTTTTCCGCGAAACCGGAGCCCTGCTTTCGGGGCATTTCGAGCTGCGGTCCGGGTTGCACAGCCCGGAGTACTTCCAGTGCGCCAACGTGCTGCGCTACCCGCGCAAGGCCGCCGCCCTCTGCGAAGCGCTCTGCGCGAAACTTCCCGCGGCGGTCCGCGAAGAGGCGGCGACCGT
Source organism: uncultured Verrucomicrobiota bacterium (assembly GCA_946534105.1). Taxonomy (GTDB): domain Bacteria; phylum Verrucomicrobiota; class Kiritimatiellia; order RFP12; family UBA3636; genus UBA3636. Next base: position 2,474 of record CAMNCG010000012.1, on the reverse strand, counting down.
GGTTTCGCCGGCGCTCGGCGGCATCCTCGTGGGGCACGAGGTCGCCCGCGCGCTCGACAAGAAGTGCATCTTCGCCGAAAAGCAGGACGGAGCGCTCGTCATGCGCCGCTTCAAGATCGAAGAAGGCGAGCCGTGCATCGTCGCCGAAGACGTCGTGACGCGCGGCGGCCGCGTCCAGGAAACGATCGACATCGTGGAGCGCTGCGGCGGCCGCGTTCTGGCGGTCGTGACGATCGTCGACCGCAGCGGCGGCAAGGCGTCCTTCGGGAGCATCCCCCACTTCTCCCTTCTCCGGATGGAACCGGTCACGTACGAACCCTCGTCCTGCCCGCTCTGCGCCGCGGGCTCCAAGGCCGTCCATCCCGGCTCCTGATCCCGCGGCGCGACGCTCCGCCGCACGAATCCCCCACCCAGTCCGACCACCATGACGGTAAATCTCGCAGAAATCATTGAACAGGTACGCGTACGCAACGAGGCGATGAAGCGCGCCCTCGGCCCCAACGACGAAGGCCGGCTCGTGGCCGGGCGCCCCGACACGCCGCGGGGATTCACCGCGGCGCTGAGTTCGTCGACCGGCACCACGCAGCTTCTCGGCGAAATCAAGCGCGCGACCCCCGCCGCCGGCGTTTTCGCCGAAGACCTCGACCCGTCATGGCTGGCGCGCGAAATCGAAGTCGGCGGTGCCGCGGCGGTGTCGGTGTCCACCGAACGCCCGCACTTCGGCGGCTCGGTCGAAGACCTGCAGTCGGCGCGCGCGGGCACCCGCCTTCCCGTGCTCCGGCGGGACTTCATCATCGATCCGTACCAGGTGCCGCGCTCGTACGGCGCCGGCGTGGACGCGATCGACGTCGTCGTGAAGGCGGTGCCGGACGACGCCACGCTCCACCGGATCTTCGACTCCGCCGAGCGGCTGCGCCTCGACGTGCTGACCGAAGTGTTCGACGAGGAGGATGCGCTCCGCGCGCTCGAAATCGGCAAGGATTCCCCCTCCGCCCTCCGGCTCGTCGGCCTCTGCGACGGCGATCTCGGCGCGCCCGGCGCCTCTTCGCCCGAAACGGCGGCGCGCCTTGCGGCGATTTTCCCCGAAACGACCGCGCTCGTGCACCTCGGCGGCGTCTCCACCCGCGAGGAAGTGGAGGCCGTCCGGGCCGCCGCGCCGCGGATCACGCGCTTCGCGGTCTCGGGCATGGCCCTCGCCACGTCCGACGATCCGGCCGCGATCCTCCGCGCGATCCTCCGGGACAACCCGGCCTAGCGGCGGCCCCGGCCCTTTCCAACGACTTTCCGGCGCCATGCCCCGCACCATTCCGTCCACCAAGCTCGCCCTCGTCCGCGCGCTTTCCGCCAAGGCGGACGTTTCCCAGACCCGGATCGAGATCGTCCTCGACGCCCTCGCCGAATTCGCCTACGCCGGCGCGGCGGCGTCCCCCCGCGGCTTCAGCATCCCCGGGATCGGCCGCCTCTCCGTCATCCGCCGCAAGGCCCGCCGCGCCTTCAACCCGCGTACCGGCCGGGCCATGAAAGTCCCCGCCAGGGACGCCCTCTCCTTCCGCTTTTCCGAGAAGGCGAAGTCCGCCATTCTCGGCAACCTCGAAAAGACCGCCCCGGCCCCACCCCGGCCGGCCAAGGCGGCAAAGACGCCGTCGGACGCCCTTGCAAAGCAAAAACAAGGCAGGAAAAAACGATGAAAACCGCAGATTTCGATCCGTATCCCGAACTTCCCCTGTGGGAGGGCGAGCCGGCGCTGGCGCGCCCGGATGACGCCGCCCTCGAAGAAGGCTTCATGCGGAGCGAGGACCCGCTGGAACGGCACCTCACGAACGTTTCCCGCCCGTCGATGTCCTTCTTCCCCGCGACGGTTTCGAAACCGGGCCCGTGCGTAATCGTATGCCCCGGAGGCGGGTACAAGTTCCTCTCGTGGAACAAGGAGGGGTACGACGTCGTGCACGGCCTTCTCGCGGCCGGGATTTCGGCGGCGCTCCTCAAATACCGCTGCCCCGACCGCCGCGACCAGGCGCTTGCCGACGCCCGCCGCGCGGTACGCCTCCTGCGGCGCCGCGCGGCGGAATTCAGGATCCGACCCGACGCCGTCGGCATGCTCGGGTTTTCCGCCGGCGGATCGCTCGCGATCCGCGCGTGCTGCTCGCGCGACCCGGACTACCCCCGCGCCGACGAGACGGACGACCTTTCGCCCAGGCCGGATTTCTGCATCCCGATCTACCCCGCCTACGTCAAGGCCGACGGCCCGGCGTGGGACGTCGTGCCGGACCTCGACCCGTCGAAGGCCCCGCCGACCTTCATGGCGCAGTGCCAGAACGATCCGTGGTGGGAGAGCGCCTACGCCTGGGCCATTGCCCTCCGGAAGGCCGGCGTGCCGTTCGAGCACCACGTCTGGCCCGAGGGCGGCCATGGCTGGGGCATGCGGCAGGACATCGGCAACCCCGCCGCCGGCTGGCTCGCCCTCGCCATCGACT
>CAMNCG010000011.1 GCA_946534105.1 uncultured Verrucomicrobiota bacterium | reverse complement strand
GAGCGAAGCGACGGCGCGCGGCGCGCACGACAAGGCCGCGGAGCGGCCCGTGCGCCGGGCAAGGCGGGCGCGACGTCGGCGCTGACAACGTTTGGTCACACCCGCCGCGAACGCGGAGTGGCGCGGAGGGGCGCTTGCAAGGCGGGCGGAGCGGGCGTAGAATCCGGCGCATGATGACTTCGGAGATCAACGGTTCCGGGAAGCCGGCGACGGAGCGGGACGGTCCGCGGCCGTTCTTTTCCGTCGTCGCGGCGTGCTGCGACGTGGAGAAGTACGTGCGCGAATGCTTCGCGTCGCTCGCCGGGCAGGCGTTCGCCGACTGGGAATGCATCGCGTTCGTGGAGGAGTCGAGGGACGCGACGGAGCGCGCGGTGCGCGAAATCGCCGCCGCAGACCAGCGCTTCCGCGTCCTCACGGGGCCGCGCACGGGCTCCTGCTCCGTGCCGCGCAACCGGGGAATCGAAGAGGCGCGCGGAGAATACGTCCTCTTTCTCGACGGCGACGACACGCTCGCCGAGGGTTCGCTCGAGCGCCTCCACGCCGCCATTTCCGCCCGCCCCGGCGCGGATCTCTATCAGGGTGCCATCCGCGTGATCGACGGCGCGACCGGAACGCAGACCGAACTGCGCGACAACTATCCGCCGGACGTTTCCTCCGCGCTTTCCGGCCCCGAGGCGACGCTCCTCTCGGCGCGGCACCTCGGGCACCCCTGCCCGATGCTCCAAATGACGGCGTTCCGGCGGGAATTCCTGACCGAAAACGGACTGCGGTGCGTGCCCGGACTCCGCCGCCAGGACAGCGAATTCTCCCCCCGCGCCCTGTTTCTCGCGCGCACGGTGGTGCCGGTTCACGAGCCTTTCTACGTCTACCGGTTGCGGCCCGGCGCCGTCGGTTCCTCGGCGCGGGGGCACGGGTACTTCCTCGGAGACTGGGCCGTCATCTGCCGTTCGCTGTTCTCGTTCGCGGCGCGGGAGGCGGCCCGGCCCGGTTTCGACCGCCGCGTCGCGGAATGCTGGGCGAAGCAGTGGATTTCCCGCGTCTTCTACTTCTGGTTTTCGCCGGACGCCGTCCGGACGATCCCGCGCGAAAAGCGGCGGACGACGCTCCGCACGGCCCTCGAAGGACGGTCCTCGGACGGGTTCCGGCTCCTTGCGAAAACCCTGCCGCCCGCCAAGCGCGCCGCCTGCCGCGCGGCGCTCGCCTTCGCGGAACGCCCCGCCGCCTCCGGTCTCTGCGAGCGGTTTTTCCGCGCCTATTTCGCGCTCGCGGAAAAAAAGCGCGGCTGGGCGCCCCGAAACGCCGCGCCGGCGACGCCGCCGAAGCGCAAACGCGTCCTCATCTACTACCGCTACTTCGGGTTCACGCTGGGGGGCGGCGAATGGCTCCCGCTCGCGTTCGCCGCCGAACTGCAGAAGACGTGCGACGTCACGCTCGCCCTCGACTGGACGGAACACTTCGAGCGCGCCGTCGCGACGATGGGCGTGCCCCTCGACCTTTCGAGGCTGCGCGTCGTGAAGGCGATGCCGGCGGGCTTCCGGGCCACGAGCAACGGGCCCTGGCTCTCCCTGCGGCGCTTCCGCCGGCTCCGCCGGCTCGCGAAGGACGCCGACGTCAGCATCTCGATGGCGAACGTGATGGACTTCGGCCGGCCGGCGCACCATTTTCTCATCACGACCGACCTCGGGGACCCGGACTTTGCCGCCTACGCCTCCGGGAACGGAACGAAGGTGCCAGTGGCGGCGAGGCTGCGGCGGATCGCGTTCGACTCCCTGCTGCGGCCGCTCCTCGGCATGCGGTCCAAGGCCACCATCATCCGCGACCCCGCCGAACATGTCTATCCGAACTCGCACTACGTCGAATCGCTTCTTTCCGGATTCTACGGCCGCTTTGCGGGCGAAGTCTTCTACCCCCCCACCATCTTCGAGCCGCCACGAGGCGGCGACGCCCCGCCCCGGGACCCGTTTTCCGTCCTCTACATCGGACGCGTCTCGCCGGCCAAGGGAGTGGACAAGATCGCCGGAATCGTCGAGGAGGCGCGGCGGATATCCGGAAAGCCGCTCTCGCTCCGCATCGCCGGAAAGCTGGACGAAGGCGCGTTCAAGGAAAAGCTCGGCGCGCTGGTCGCGGAAAAACCGTGGATGTCGCTCGTCGGCGAAAAATTCGGCGGGGAAAAGGCCGGTTTCCTCGCGTCCGGGTCGTTCGCGGTCCACGTCCTGCGCACGGAGGCGTTCGGCATTTCCATCACGGAATACCTCAAGGCCGGTCTCGTCCCGGTCGTTCCCGACGCCGGCGGGGCGCGGGAAGTGACGGCCGATCCGGACCTTTCGTTCGGTACGCCGGATGACGCCGCGCGGATTCTCGCGCGGCTCGCTACCGACGCCGCCTTTCTCGCGGAAAAGCGGCGGCGCTGCGCCGCGCGGGCCGCAGTCTTTTCGCGCGAGGCCTACCTCGCGCGCCAGCGCGCAGTCCTCGGCCGCATTCTCGGGGAGGCGTGACGGCATGGACCGGGAAGCGACGCATCGCCAGGCGGACGGACGCCACCGGGACGCCGGGATCGACCTCTTCAAGGCGCTCGCCGTCGTTTTCGTGGTGGTCCACCACGTTGTGGACTGCGGCGTGTCCATGCCGGAAACGCCTGGATTCGCCCTGCGCGAACTTCGCTACGGGCTCCACGGGCTCGTCTACGCCTGCGTGGACATGTTCGCACTCGCAACGGGATACCTCTGCGTCACGTCCCGGAAAACGGCGGGCCGGGTCCTGCGCCCGTGGCTTCAGACCGTCGCGATCGGCCTGGCGGGCACGGCGCTGTGCCGCGCCGCCGGCGCGGAAACGGAAGCGTCGGACTGGCTGCGCGCGGCGTTTCCCGTGGTGACGGGCGAATACTGGTACGTCACCGCCTATTTCGCGCTATGCTGCCTCATGCCGCTGCTGAACGCGGGCGCGCGGGCCACGGACGCCGCCGTCTTCCGCAAGTCGCTCGCGACGCTCGCGCTCGCGGCGGGCGTTTCCTCGGTGCTGTTTCCGGGCGACCCGTTCGTCCTGAAACACGGCTACGGCTTTGCGTGGATGCTCGTCATGTACCTTGCCGGCGCCTACTGGCGGCTCCACGTCGCGGCGCCGCCGCGACCGGTGCCTTGCGCGGCGGTTGCGATCGCCGCTTCGCACGCGTACCTCCTGCCCTCGCTCGGCAAGCGCCTCCTGCCCGGTGCCGCCGGCGCGTGGTCCGGCGGCCTCGACGTGACGCCGTACACCTCGCCGGCGACGGTCGCCGTGGCCCTCGCCGTCTTCGGCCTGTGCCGCAACGTCCGCGATCCGGGCTCCTTCGCACGAAAGGCGCTCTCCTCACTCTCGGGGGCGTCGCTCGGCATCTACCTCTGGCTCGTGCACCCGGTTTTCTGGCGGGCATTCTGGAGACCGGGACTTTCCCGCGTCGTTGTCGCCACCCCTTGGCAGTTCGTGTGGAAAACCGCGCTCGCGGCGGTGTGCGCGCTCGCGGCGGCGTGGACGCTTGAAAGCCTCCGCGCACACCTCTTCCGACTGGCCGAAGGCGCTCTCCCCTACCACGGGAGCGAGGCCGACGCGGCGAAGGCGGCGGCGCACAGCGCGGCCGTCGCGACCGCGAAGACGGACTGCTGCCGCCAGTAGGCGCGCGCTTCCGCGCGTCCGAAGAAGTTGCGGAAGACGACGGCGCTTTCCCACGGAATCTGGATCAGCGCGAAGCCCAGGATCGTCGAAAAGATCACGCCGTCGAGTTTGTAGGCGTCGGGCAGGAGGATGACGAAGAGGAGGTTCGTGGCGAGGTTCACGCCGCCCGCGATGATCGGCTTCCAGCGGTCCTGGCGCCACAGCCCCGCCGCGCCCTTGAACGTCAGCAGCACCTGCCGCGATTCGTGGACGTAGAAGTACAGCACCATGAGCGCCGGAGTGAGGGCGTGCCGCACGAGTTCCGGATCGCCTTTCGTCCAGATCCGGATGAACGGCTGGTAGAGCGCCGCCATGCACACCGCCGAACCAGCCACGAAGGCAAGCGAGAGCCGGGCCATCTTCATGAACAGCCGGAAATTCGCCTCCTTCGACTCCGTGTGGATCTTGTTGCCGAATCCGCCGCCGAGCGACTGGTGAATCACCGCCGCGAGCGCGGCGACGGACGTCACGACGTAGTAGTAGTTCCCGTACGCCGCGACGGCCACGAGCCCCAGGAACGCGGAGACGACCAGATTGTCGGACTGCCCCGTGATCACGCCGCCGACCTTGTGCAGGAAAATGGACTTCACGTCGGAAAGCACCTGCCGGCGCTTGTCGTCCGGAAGGACGCCGCGCGGCTCGACGTCGGGAAAGAGCCGGCGCGAAGCGGCGAACAGCAGCACGTTCTGCACGACCGTGAACGCGACGGTCGCGAGCACGTAGTGGTAGTAGTTGCGCGTAAGGGCGAGGATCGCGAACACGGCGGCGTACTGCGCCACCGACACTGCGGTGCGGATGTTCGTGATGACGTCGTTGCGGTGGTGGGCGCCCAGAACGACGCCGCGGTAGGCAAAGAGGAAATAGCTGGCCGCCGTGTTGACCAGGTGGATCAGGAAGAGGAGCCGCAGGTCGACGTCCGCCGGGACGTCGCCGTGGACGAGCCGTCCGATGAACGGCAGCAGGCAGAGGCCGACGGCGAAAATCGCGGCGCCGACGCAGCGGTAGACGGTGCGGTAGAACTTCAAATACGCGCACAGGAGCGCCCGGTCGTCGTCCGCCACCGGCTTGTACATCGAGTAGACGACGGCCTGGCCGAAGCCGAGTTCGGCGAGCATGAGGACGCCGAGGACCGAACCGAAGAGCCCGTTGAGGCCCAGATACGCCGGGCCGAGCAGCCAGAGAAACAGCGTCCGGTTGAGAAACGGAAGCACGAGCCGCGCCGCGGAGTTCCCCGCGTTCGCGAGCATGTTGCGCTTCACGTTTCGCCGGAAGTCGAGTTTCACCGCGGGGAGTCTCCGTCAGGGACGCGGGGCGACGAGGTCCGGCGGCAGGCGCGGCGAGGAGGCGACGTCAAACTCCTCCGGCGGCTCGCCGCAGGCGATCAGCAGCACGATTTCCTCCGATTCGGGAAGCGCCAGCAGGGCGCGCGCCGCGCGGTCCGCGGAAGGCGGCACGGACCAGTGCAGGATGCAGTGCGCCAGCGCGTTGTGGTGCAGCGCGTAGCAGAGGTTCATCGCGAACAGGCCACCGTTCGTCCAGACGTCGTGCCGCTCCCATCCCCAGCGCACGCAGGAAAGGTCGGCGGTCACCACGAGAAGCGTCCCGACGTCGTCGCCGAACCCGCGCGTTCCGCCCTGCATGGCGAGAACGGCGCGGATCGTCTCCGCGTCCTCCACGACGCGGACGCGCGCGTGCTGGCGGTTGCAGGCGCTTGGGGCGAGCGGGGCGAGGCGCAGCGCGGCGTCGAGGCGGTCGCGCGGCGCGGGGCCGGCGAAGTGCCGCACGACGTGGCGCGACGCGGCGAACTCCGCGAACGGGGCGTCCTTCGCGGCGAAGAAGTCCGCGCGCGTCACGTGGGGCTGCGGCGCGGCCGGGATGTCGGGTCGGGCGGCGAGGAAGGCGTCGACGCGCGGCGTCGCGACGCCCGCGTCCGCGTGAACGGCGCGCCACTGCCGCAGGACGCCGACGGCGTGCCGCGCCTGCGGGTCGTCGCCGCCGAAGCGCCGCTCGAAAGCTTCCACGAGACGGGCGAGATGGAGCGCGGCCTTTTCGCCGAAGGGGAGGCGGCGGCGCGGCATGGTGAGTCCTTTTTCGAGAACGTGGGCGCCCATGGCGATCTGCGCGGCCGCGCCGGCGCGGCGCGAAAGGTGCAGCGCGCCGGCATGGCGCTCGAAGCGCTCGCGGTCGTAGCGGAAGGCGCGGCGCGCGTCGCGCAGGACGCGGCGGCGCAGCGCCCGCGCCTCGACCGCGCGCTTGACCCGGCGGAGGAGTTCCCTCACGGCGAGCCCCCCTTCTGCGGGCGCGGCCGAACCGGGAAGGCGGCGCCGAGGCGGCGCGCGAGCTTGGGCCGAAGCTCCGTCCAGGGCGCAAGCAGGCGCGCCCGGCGTTCAAACGGGCGCCGCAGGCAGGGTGGCACCGGGCCCGGAAGCTCCAGCCCCGACGCCTCCGCCCACTCCACGACCGAAACGTACGCGCCGAAAAAGCGCAGCGCGCGGCGCGTCCAGCCCTCCCAGGGCTTGGGGCGCGCGATGAAATGCACGAAGAGGCGTTCGCGGTCCTTGTCCATGCGGAAGACATCCTGCACCCGCGGGGCGTCCGGGACGAACTGCAGGCAGGCGTTGAGCGTGCTTTCGTCGAGCTGGTGGTAGTGCGCGAGCGAGCGGTCCACGACGCCGACGTCGCGGTCCGGCAGGACCCTCTTCTGGAGCGCGTCCCAGATTTCGAGAAACGGACGGTGCCGCGCGAGCGAAAGCGCAAGGAAGCATCCGGATCCGGTCGTCGCGTAGCGGGGCGCCTCGCGCGCCGAACCCGCGACGGCGCGCACGTCGGCGCGCCAGGCGTCCAGCACAGCGGGCGGGACCGCGCGGCCGTCGCCGCCGAACCGGCGCGGCGGAAACGCGGACGGCATTTCGTCCGGTGCCCGGAGGCGGAAGTGGATTTCCCCCTCGCGGCCGGGCAGCAGCATGTCCGAAACGTCGCCTGTGAAGAATGCGTCCGAATCGGCCCAAACGACGAACGGGGTGCGCGCCGCCAGCATCACCTCGGACTTCAGGCACGTGAGCGAACGGCGCGAACCGTCGAGCGGGAGCTGCTCCACGCCGCCAAGCCCCGCGAGCACGCGCGAATCGCGCGGCGAAAAGCCGCGCGTCCCGACGAGGAACGGCACGTCCATGCCGGCCTTGCGCGCGGACGCGACCAGGAGGAAGAGACCCCAGAGATAGCGCGCGTCGCCGGCCGTGGCGATCGTCGCGGCGCGCGCGTCCGGCCCGGCGCCCGTCATTCGACCACCCCCGCCTCCGCCGCGTCCGGCGCGACGACGTCGAGCACGTTTCCGGCGATGTCCGTGCGCTTGCGGGTGCGGATGTCGAGCCAGGAGACGATGCCGAAAACGAACATGAGCAGGATCATGTTGATGGGCTGGCGAAGGACCCACTCCAGCGCGCTCTGCAGGTAGTTCGTGAACAGCCCCCCGGCGAGGCCGGCCGGAAGGAAGTGCCACATCGAGCCGCGGGTCCTTTTCAAGAGTGCGACGCACTTGACGAAATACCAGAAGAACCACAGGAGCATCGCGCAGAGTGCGGGAATCCCGCACTCCGCCGCGACGAGCAGGTAGACGGTCTCGACGATGCCGTCGGCGTACCCCTCGCCGCGCCCGGTGTCGCGCCCGGCGCGCGCGGCGTACTCGTAGGGCGGGTTGATCTTGATGCCCCAGTTGTTGATGCCGACGCCGCGCCACGGCTCGTCGATGATCATTTCGCGTGCGCACGCCGCGAGCTGCACACGGGTGTCCTTGGACGCTTCCGGCGCGGTCGCGAAACGCTCGATGACCCGCGGGGCGGCCACGGCGGCCCCGACGGCGCACAAAACGAGAAACGGGACCATGCGCCGGAACTTGCGGCCGGACCCGATGCGTTCCGAGAGGCTGGCAATGGCGGCAATGCCGTAGCCGATCGGCGCGAGCGCGATCGCGCCGCGCGAATAGGAGCGCACCGTCGCGAACGCGGCGCAGAAAAACGCAAACGCGCAGAGCCGCCCGAAACGCGGCTTGAGGCCGAACTCCAGCCACGCGGCCAGGAACACCGGCCCCAGCAGCTGCATCGCCATCGCCATGCTGTTGCGGTGCGGGAAAAGGCCGGCCGGCTGGTAGATGTGCAGGAAGTGGGCGCGCAGCACCCAGACGGCGTTCGCGATCACGAGCAGCGCCAGCGCCCGCACCGGCGTTTCAATGTCGTCCGTCGAGTCGAGGTAGCCGAAAACGGCGAGCCCGACCAGAGGCAGCAGGATCATCTTCCAGACCTCGAACCAGCCGACGAGGGCGCTCTCGACCGTCCAGAAACTCGGCAGACAGAGCAGAAAGTAGAGGGCGTAGAGCCGGAAGCCGGTCCCCGGAAACCACGAGCGGACCCTGCGGCGCATCGCGAGCGCGAGGAGAATCGTGGCGCAAAGCAGGTGCACGAGGCTTGTCTCCATGCCTCGCGAGGTGCCGCGGTAGAACTCGTTGGAGAAGAAGTTGATCGCCGTCGACTGGTAGAGACAGAGCGCCAGCGCCATGCCCCAGAAGGCGTGGCGCATCCAGCGCGCGTTGAGGGAAAGGAGCCACGCGAGAGGGGGAACGCCCAAGGCGGCGATCGCAAACACGAGGTATTTCACTGCGCTTTTCCCTTCCCCGGATACGTTTTCCGCCCCTAGTTTCCGCCGTCCACGCTCCACGATGAACTCACGTTGGAACGGAGGAGGCTGACGAGTTGCGCCGTGGGCAGGATCTTCTGGACGAACACGTTGAACTCCGACATGTCGTCCTTCGGGACGAAGACGATGTCGTTGGGATGGAGCGGGACGTTGCGGCACTTGCCCGCAAGGATGCCGTCCACGTCCACCTTGTACATCTTCGGGTCGGAAAGCCCGTTTCGGATGATGATGACGTGCTTCCAGTGGCTGTTGCGCATCCAGCCGGCGGCCGCCAGGGTTTCAATGAGGCCCATTCCGGCCTCGTAGAGGCGCTTGTGCGGGTTGTTCACGTCGCCGCACACGGTGACGGACGCTTCGAGGCGCTGCGCGATGTGGATGTAGTCCCCCTTGTGGATGCGGATGTTGTGGAGCGGGTCGCCCTCGTTGATCGCCTTGAGGAAATCGACCGGAAGGATCTCGTTGCCTCGGATGAACTGGGAGTGCTCCAAGTCCGCCACGTCCACGTCGATGCCGTTGAAGAGGCGGACGCCGCTCGCGCCCGCCTGCGCGTAGAGGTCGGCGAGGCGTGTGCTGTTCGAAATCTGGTAGACGCCGGGCTTCATGCAGGCTCCGGAAATCGTGGCGGTTTCGCTCGCGATTTCCCGGATCGTGATGCTCACGACCGGATTTTTCACGTACTCGGAAAGGCCCTCGCGAATGGCGTCCGCCCCCTCCGCGAGCGTAAGGTCGCTGAGCTTCACCTGGCCGACAAACGCCATGCCGATCGTCCCGTCGGGGCCGAGGCGCGTCACCATGCCGAGGTCGTCGTGCCCGTAGACGCGGATCTCGATCTGGTCGCCGGAGTTCATGCGGTACACGGCGTCGTCCTCGCGCGCGATCTGCTCCAGGCGCAGGCGCTGGCGCTCGACGGCGGTCCCGTCGCCGCCGCTCTCCTCGATGATGGCGTCCTCCGCCTCCTGCGGCATTTCAGGCGCGTACGGCGTGTTCCGGTAGTGGTATTTCATGCGCCCGGGATAGCACCCGGACGCCGCCAGAAGGGCGGCCATCGCGAACGCGGCTGCGCCGCAGGACGCCAAACGGGAACGCATCACGTCTTCGCCTCCATTTCCCTGCGCACCTTGCGCGGACTTTCGCCGAGCGCCACGGCCATCGCCTGCTTCTTCGCGGCCTCGACGTGGGTCCGGGCGTACGAGAACCAGTTGCGCGGCGTCCTGCCGACGCCGATGCCGAGCAGCGCGATGTCGCAGACCGCGAGGAGCTGGTCGTAGAAACTGCCGCCGCGGCGAATGTCGCTCGGCATGTGGATGAAAATGAGATCGTACTGCTCGCGGAGCTGCTGCAGATCCGCCTGGAGGATCTGCAGCTCCGTCGGCGCGAGCGTGTAGCGGTTGTCCACGGGGAACCACCCGCGCTGGCCCTTGTAGACGGTGCTCACGAGCGTCTCGGCGCCCTCGGGCGGCGTGAATTCCGCGTTGGCGACGATTTCCAGCGTGAACGTCGGCCGTCCGGCCATGGAGAGCGTCCAGTCGAGCGTCTCCCAGAACTTCGGGTGCCACTCGGCGCCCGGGAGACGGCTCACGAGGACGATGCCGTTCGGGACTTCGGCGTCGGAAACCTTGAGGGCGATCACGCCAAGCACGTCCTTTTCCGTGGATTCCGGCATGCGGCCCGGAGGCGGAAGGGCGCCGAGGTAGCGCACGTCGTCGTACGCCGCGATCTCGCGGCCGCCCGAAACCTTGCCGAAGGCGAGCTCCAGCGCGAGAATCCAGACAGCGAGCATCGCGGAGCAGAATCCGGCGGCGGCGAAGGCGATCACGAAGTTGCGGCTCCGGAGCGGATTCGTGCCGTCCGCGCCCTCGGTGCGCTCTATCTGCCGGAGGTCGTTGGAGATCGACATTTCAAGGTAGGCAATGTTGTCGATCTGGTCTTCGAGGTTGCGGGTGATGGAATCCATGTCGGCCCGGCGGACGCGGAGGCGTTCGTACGCGGGGATCACGGCGGTGAGTTCGCCGGCGCGTTTTTCGTTGGCCTCGATCGCGCGGTTGACGGCGACGAGGTTCTCCTGGAGGGCGGCGATGCGCATCGTCGTCTCCGCCAGGTCGTTGGCGGATTCGGCGATGCGGTCGATGTCGGAAACGTCGATGTCCGAAATGCCGTTTTCCTCGAGAAAGGTCGTGTACGAGGCGAGCAGGCGTTCGCGGTCCTCGAGCTTGCCGATGACCTTGGGGTTCGCATCGGTGTAGAGTTCGCGGAGGCGCGCGATCTCGGCGTCGAGCTGCGCGATTTCCTCGCTTTTCCTGCGGATGGACCCGGCGTGCATGGCGACGAGGGGGCCGATTTTCCCGACCGCCGTTTCAAGCCGTTTGCGCTTGGCCTCCTCGTTGGCGATCTGCACGCTGAGGTCGGACTGGTTGCGGCGCTGGTCCGAGAGCATCGAATTGAGCATCGTCAGCGTCTCCACCGGGGCGACGACGCCGGCGCTCGCCTTCACGGTGGACTCTTCCGCCTCCAGATCGGCGATCTGCCGCTGGAGCGACTGCTTGCGCACGGCGATGGAGTCGCGCCAGTTCTCGAGGTCGCGCGTACGGTACGAGACGTATTCCTTCACGAGCTCGGCCGCGTAGGCGTTCACCTTCGCAACGGCGCTCGTGCGCGTCGGGGCGCGCGCCGTGAGGGTGAAGATGTTCGAGGGGTGGCGCCCTTGCACGATTTCCAGGTCGATCGTCAGGCACTCCTTTTCCGAGATCGGCATCGGCACTTCGTTGCCGACGCGGCGCTTGATGGAGCGGCGGCTGAGGACCGACATGAGCTGTTTGTCGCTCATGTTTTCGATGCGCGCCACCTGGCGCGGCGCGTACATGAGGCTCGTGACGGCCTTGAAGCGGTGCCCGCTCGTCGCGGTATGGCGCACGAGATAGACGGAAAACGACGTGGCGAGGAGGGCAAAGACAACGACGATGAGCCAAGCCCATTTTGCGAGAATGAGCTTGGAGACCTTCTGCAACAACGCGAGCCGGGCCAGTTGCTCCCGCTCGCTCTCTGACATCACGTATTCCATGCCGGAACGGCCTGAAATTCAATCACAATTCAGAATAAAAGTCTAGCAAACGACCGGACAGGCGCCCCCAGTCGTAAGCCTCCGCCGCCGCGAGGCCGGCGGCCACGGCGCGGGCGCGGGGAAAATCCGGCGCGAGAATCCGCCCGAGCGCGGCGTCGAGGGAGGCCGGATCGTCCGGATCGAACATGACGGCGGCGCCGGGGTTTGCGGCGCAGAGCCGCGCAAGGCCGCCCACGCGCGAGGCGGCCACGGGAACGCCCGCCGCCCACGCCTCCAGCACCGCGATGCCGAAGGGTTCGTGGCGGCTCGCGAGCGCGAAGACGTCCGCCGCGCGGTATTCGGCGGCGAGTTCCGGAGAGCCGGGGGGAAGCGGTCCGACGACGGAGAGGCGCGCGGACGCGCCAAGCGCCGCGGCGCGGGCGCGGATTTCGTCGAGGTAGTCCGGCTGCGTGACCGGCCCGACGAGCCGCAGCTCCGCCTCCGGATGCCGCCCCAGCCACTCGACGAGGGCGAGCTGGCCCTTTTGCCGGTCGATGCGGGCGACGCAGAGAACGTGCGCGGTCGGTGCCCGCGCATCTCCACTTTCCGATCCGGACGGGCGCTCCCGTGCGCCGCCGGCCGCGGCTTGCGGGGGCTGAAGTGGAGCCGCGAGCGCACCGCGCTCGCGGAAGAGCGCGCAATCGACGCCGTTGGGAAGGAAGAGCACGTGCGGGTGGCGGGTTCTCCAGTGCTCCGCCTCGTCTTCCCCGACGCAGACGATGCCGTCGAAGTCTTCGGGTACGCGGCGGGTGCGGCGCAGCGCGAAGTCGAGCGCCTTGCCCCAGGGGATGCGGCCGCGGGTGGGCGCCCGGAGGCTCTCGGCTTCGGCCTCGGGCACGAGCGCGCCGCCGCCGTGCAGGGACACGACGCTTTTCGCGCCGGTTTTCTCCGCCACGCGGAGGCAAAGCTCCGCGAGGCGGGCCATCGCGTGGCAGTGGATCACGTCCGGCCGCCACGAGCGGAGCGCGCGGCCGAGGCCCGGCACGAGCGGGTTTCCTCCCTTGCGGTCGAGTTCGGAGACGAGCCGCCGCGGCATCGGCCACCACGGATAGATCGGGCGGAACCGGAGGATTTCGAGCCCGTCGCGCGTCTCTCGCGCGACGGGGCGGAGCGCCGTTGTGGCGAAAATCCGCACGTCGTGCCCGGCGGCGCGTTGCGCTCTGGCGACGTTCCAGACCACCTGCTCGGTGCCGCCCCAGTCGGAGAAGGACAGGCGGCGCAGCACGTGGGCGATCCTCACGCCGGGACGCCTCCGGTCAGCGTCTTCGCGAGAACGTCCGCCGTGACGGGCTTCAGGATGATGCCGTCGAACCCCATCGCCTCGGACTTGCCCTGCAACTCCACGTCCGCCGTCACGACGACGACGCGCAGCGCGGCGAGCGCCGGATCGGCGCGGATCGCCCGGACGAGGCCCTCGCCGTCCAGATTCGGCATCCACATGTCCGTGAGCACGAGATCGAACGGGGCGTCTCCCTGATGCTTCAGCGCGGCGAGCGCCTCGTTGCCGTCCGCGGCCGTCACCACGTCGAACATGCCGAGTTTCTTGAGCTGCGCCTTGAGGACCATGAGGTTCATTTTCGCGTCGTCCACGAGAAGGATGCGCGAGGGAGGCGCCGGCGGGGGCGTTTCCGGCGTCGCCGCGGGCTTCGCGGCGGCGGGCGCGACGGCGTTCTCCGGAGACGTCGCGACGGCCTCCGCAGTCGGCGGCGCGGCCTTCGGAGCGGCCGGGGGGGAGGGCGGCGCCTCCTCCGGCGCGGGACCGCCGGACTCCACGCCGGGAATCGTGATCGTGAATGTGGAGCCCTTGCCGACCTCGGAGATGACCTCCATTTTTCCGCCGACGCTTTCGGCGAGCTGCCGGCAGATGGAGAGGCCCAGGCCCGTGCCGCCGTTTCGGGCGTTCTTCGATCCGGTCTGAACGTACGCGGAGGTGATGATCCCGAGTTCGTCCGGCGGAATGCCGCATCCGGTGTCCTCGACGTCGAGTCGGAAAAGGCCCTTCGCGCCGGTTTCGTCCGGCTCGAAGGAGACGCGGACTTCCACATGCCCCTCCTCCGTGAACTTCACGGCGTTGCCGAGGAGGTTGAACGCGATCTGCCGGAGGCGCTGCGGGTCGAGCATCAGCAGGGGCATCCGCCCGGCCCGGAGGCGCAGTTCGAGCCGGGGCTTCCGGTTGGCGCCGCGGAACGTCCCGAGGATTTCGTTCAGGAACCGGGGGCAATCGACCGGCCGGGGGTTGATCGCCATGCCCCCGGATTCGAGCCGGGCCAGATCGAGCACGTCGTTGACGAGCGCGAGGAGGGTTTTGCTGCCCGAGAGGATGGAGTCGATGGCCTGCGAGCGTTCCTCCTCCGTGCCGAACCCCGTCTTGAGCATCTCGGAAAAGCCGGTGATCGCGTTGAGGGGCGTGCGGATGTCGTGGCTCACGGTGGAGAAGAAGTAACTGCGGGCCCGTGTCTTTTCGCGCTCCGCGTCCCGCTCCCGCTGCCGGAGGATGGTGTGGAGGTTGAAGAGGATGACGAAGGCGAGGAGCATCAGCACCGTCTGGACGAGGGCGCTCCGCGTGAGGGACGTGCCGATCTCGTGCCGGACCACCTCCAGGGCGTCGTCCCAGCGCGAGTCGGCGTCCTGCGGGGCGTTGGGGAACGTCCTGTCGTGGAAGCTCTCGATGTCGGCGATCGCCCGGCGCGTGGTGTCGCTCGTCATCTGCCGCATCCACAGCAGCGACATGAAGGCGATGAGAACGAGCAGCGCGAGCCAGACGACGGTCGATTTTCCGAAGCGGCGCCGCTCGTCGTGGCGGAACACGTCTCGAAAGCAGGCGAACCCCAGAATGCACCACACCACGAGCAGCAGGTACGACTCCGTGGCCATCATCGTGCCCGAGGCGTAGTTGGGCACGATGAAAAGCACCAGGACGACGGCGGAGAGGACCACCCCGTAGATTCCGGTGAAGCGCTGGAGGCGATGGTCCCCGGCGAGGCGCCACGCCGCCGCGGAGGTGTAGGCGTACGCGAAGGCGGCGCCGATGGTGGAGACGTCGACGATGAATCCGATCGCGGTGCGTCCCAGGAACGGCACGATCATCGAGACGACAGCGACGGCGAGGACCGCGCCCTTCGGGGAGCCGTCGGCGGCGCGGCGCGCGAAGCGGGCGTGCAGGATTCCGTCATCGGCCATCGCGGCGAGGAGCCGGCTCGCCGCGAAGAGGTTTCCGACGAGTCCGGTGAAGATGGCCCCGAACATCGTGACACCGATGAGCGCCACGCCCGGGCGCCCGAGCGCGCGGCTCACGGCGGCGAACGTCGGGAGGGCCAGCGCGCCGGTCTTCTCGCCGAGTTTCCCGATGTAATCGGACCATCCGTTCGTGCCCTCGATCGGCACGAGGGCCGGCAGGACGGCCAGCATCGCGTAGGCCGCCACGGAGACGCCGAGCGCGACGAGCATGATGCCAAACGACTTGCGCGCCGGGAAGCCGAACTCCCCGGAGGCGTGCGAAATGGACTCGAAGCCCACGAAGAGCCAGGGGGAGAGAGCGACGATGCGCAGAACCTGGCCGACCGGACCCACGCCGTCGCCCAGATTGGAAAAGGCGGGATCCATCGCCGCGAGGCCGCCCTCGTGATGGACGACCGTGCCGGCGAAGCAGACGAGAATGCCGAGCGCGAAGCCGACGGCGAGCGCGGTCTGCACACGGGTCGCGAGCCGCCGGTTGCAGCAGATGGCCGCCGCCGCGGCGATGGCCACCGCGGCGAGGGCGATCTCGCCCATCCACACGTCAAAGCCGGCCAGGCGGTAGTGGAAGCCGAACCGGAAGACATCGCCGAGCGTGTAGTTCGCGACGATCGCCAGCGCGGTGGCGTTGGCCCACACGATGGCCACGTAGGCGAGGATCAGGAACCAGGCGCAGAGGAACCCGTGGTCGTGCCCGAACGCCTCCACGGCCCAGGCGTAGGCCCCGCCCGGCCCCGGGCTGCGGTTCGTCATGGCGTGGTAGTTCCATGCGACGATGGCCATGGCGGCACCGCCGGCGAGGACGCCCAGCACCGTCCCGAGCGGGCCCGCCTTGGGCAGGAAGGTCGTGCCCGGCATGACGAACGCGCCCCATCCCACCGCACACCCGAAAGACAACGCCCACGCCCCGAGGGCCGAAATGCGGGATGATCCCGCGAAGGCCGTCGAACGGGACGGTCCCTCCTGCGATCCGGTCACTTGCTGCATGTTTCCACCATTTTTCCTTTCCAGACGCTCCGGCCGACGAGCCAGGCCGAAAGCCACGAAAACTTGACGAGATCCACCGCGTACCGCCGCCAGAGGCGGCCCGGTTCCTGCACGATCCGGTGCGCCCACTCCAGCCCGCAGCGCCGCACCCACGCGGGGGCGCGCTTCACGCGGCCGGAGACGAAATTGAACGAGCCGCCCACCCCGATCGCGACCGGCGCGTCGATGCGGTCGAAGGCGCGCCGGATCCAGAGCTCCTGCTTGGGATTGCCGAGCGCCACGAAGAGGATGTCGGGCTTCGAGGCGTTGGCGCGCGCGACGGTTTCCGAAAAATCCCCCGCGAGATCAACGCGGGAGGAGTCCGTTCCCGCGATCGCCGGCGAGCCGGAAATGCCGAGTTTCGCAAAGGCCTCCGCGAGAACTTCCGGCGTCCCGCCGAGAACGTGAAACCGCAGTCCCTCCGCCGCGCACGCGCGACAGATCGCCGGCGTGAGGTCGGAGCCGGCGACGCGTTCCGGCAGCGGATCGCGCAGAAGGCGCGAAAGCGCCACGATCGGCATGCCGTCGGCCGTCACCATGTCGGCCTTCCGCAGACAGTCCAGCAGCTCGCCGCCTTTCCGCCACGGTCGCCACGGCACGGCGTTCGCGACGAAATCGACGTTCACCGTGGCGACGACCTTCGGAGGTCCCGCCCGTTCGCCGCGCTCGCGCCGGGCCTTTCCCTCCCTCGCCCAGCCGAGGATCGTCGAAAGGGCCTCGGCGTTCGTGACGCGCGACACCGGAATGCCAAACATCGGCACGACCGGCGCGCGGGCGCGTCCGCGCCCGGCCTCCCGCAGAAGCGCCGCGACGCCCGCCGCGTGCCGCTCCCAGGAAAACGCCTTCGCGCGCTCGAGGCCGCGCGCGATCCGGGCCGCGCGATCCGCTTCGGGTTCTTCGAGAAGTTTCCGCAGCGCCCTGGCGATGGCGTCCGCGTTTTCGGGATCGAACGTCTCGGCAACGCCGCGCCCGATCTCGCCGAGCGAGCCGTTTTCCGAACAGGCGCACGGCACACCGCGCGCCATCGCCTCCGCGAGCGAGAGTCCGAACCCCTCGAAGAGGCTCGGGAAGACGTAGGCGCACGCTCCGCGCCAGAGCGCGTCCAGCTCCTCGTCGGAGACGAATCCGGCGAAGCGGATGCAGTCGGCGTGCGGCGACGCGGCGGCGGCGGCGTGCACGACTTCGGCATCCTTCCAGTCCGCGCCCGCCAGCACGAGCGGATGCGCCTCCGCCAGCGCGCGCGGAAGCCGCCCGTACGCTTCGATCAGCCGCACGTGGTTTTTTCCGGGATGCTCGATGCGGGAGACGTAGAGCACGTGCGCGCGCGGTGCGCGCGCGCCTCCACTCCACGTCTCGGGCTGGCGCTCCGATGCGCCGCCGGCCGCGGCCTGCGGGGGCAGGCGTGGAGCCGCGAGCGCACCGCGCTCGCGGGGAAGCCCCTCGTACAGCACCTCGATCCGTTCCGGCGGGCAGTGCCAGAAGCGGACCATGTCGGCCTTGGTGCTTTCGCTCACGGCGAGGAGCCGGTGCGCCCGTTTCGCGAAGAAGGGCAGCACGTGCGCGAGGTAGAGCATCCGCGCGCGGGAGTACTTGCCCGGCACGTGGAAATTCGCCAGATCGTGGACCGTCGCGACCGTCGGCAGCGGATAAAAGGCGCAGACGCGGCGGTTGGCGGCGCAGAGGAAAAAGCCGTCAAACTCGCGCCTTCGGCGCCACAGCAGAATCGGAAGCGCGAGCAGGTGCCACAGCATGGAGAGCGGCGCGCGCCGCGTCCAGCGCGGCGCGCGAAGCGTCCGGCTTGCCGCAGGTCCGAAGGCGGAGGCGTCGACGCCCGGTTCGAGAAGAAGCGAGAGCTCGTGTCCCTGCGAGGCGAGGGCGCGCACGGTTTCGCGCGCGTATTCCGAAATCCCGCTTTTGCCGGAATCGAAGGGAATGCAGGAAACGAGGATCCGCATCGTCTCACGCGACTCCGAACAGCGCGCGCAGCTTTTCGCCGGTGACCGGCTTGGACACGACCTTCGCGAAAAGCTTCAGATCGTAGGTCGAACCCACATCCACGTCGGCCGTCACGGCGACGATCGGGATTTCCGCCAGACGGCGGTCCTTTCGCATGGCCTCCGCCAGCTGCGTCCCGTCCATTTTCGGCATCCACATGTCGGTGAGAACGACGTCCGGCACCCACTCGCGCATCACCTCCAGGGCGTTCTCGCCATTTTCGGCGTAGCGGATGTCGTGGACGCCGAGGTTCCCCAGATGGATGCCGAGGATCTTGCGGTTCATCGTCATGTCGTCCACGACGAGCACCCGCTCCGGAAGCGCCGGGAAAAGCGCGGCTTCCGCCGGACGCTCCGGGGCGGGGGCCTTTTCGAGCACTTCGAGATTCGGGATCTCGATCATGAAGGACGTTCCCTTCCCCAGTTCGCTCTCCACGCGGATCGTGCCGCCGGCCGCGTCGACCATGCGTTTGACGATCGGAAGGCCGAGGCCGGTGCCCTTGACCTCCCCGCCGCTCGACTGAATCATGCGGCTCGCGATGTCCTGGACGAACGGATCGAACAGCCGGGCCTTCTTTTCGTCCGAGATGCCGCGCCCGGTGTCGGAGACGACGAGGCGCGCCGTGCGGGTTTCGGCGGCCCAGGCGGCCGAAATGCGGATCTCCCCCGCGTCCGTGAACTTCGCCGCGTTGCCGACGAGGTTGATGAGAATCTGCCGCACGCCCTGCTGCGCGAGGGCGACGAGCGGAAACTCCGGCGGCACCGGGTCGACGACGAGCTTCACGCCGTGGCGGCGGACCCGGTAGCCGAAAATGGCGGGAAGTTCGCCGAAAAGCTTGCGGATGTCGCACACGCCGGCGCGCATGTTCATGGCCCCCGCCTCCAGTTTCGAGAGGTCGAGGATGTCGTTGATCAGCTCGAGCAGCGCGGAGGAGCTGGTCAGGATGCCCTCCGTGTACTCCCTGCGTCGATCCTCGCCGATGCCGGGGCGGTTCAGGAACTCCGCGAAGCCGATGACGGCGTTGAGCGGGGTCCGGAGTTCGTGCGACATCATCGCGAGAAAGCGCGTCTTGGCGCTCGCGTGCTCCTCGGCGAGCGCGGCGGCGGCGTTCGCGCGCGCGGCCTCCCGGCGGAGCATGCGCACCATCACGCCCCCGTAGAGCGCGAAGGCGAGGACGACGAAGAACGCCGCTCCGCCGGCGATGCGCAGGATCTGGCGTCCGGTGAGGCCGAAGACGCGGTGGATCATCGTCCGCTCCGCCGCGGCGCGCATGAACATCTCCTGAATTTGCACCGAATCGATTTCGCCCACGATCTTGTTGAGGATCGAGACGAGTTCGCGCGGCACGGAGGGCTTCGCGAAGAGTTCGAGCTCCTGGAAGTCGTCCTTCGCGCCGTACAGGTCGGCCACCGTCTGCGGAACCGGGATGGAAAGCACCTGCACGGCGCCGTACGTGGATTCTCCGGACTTTGCGGGCCACGGAATCCAGAGATCCGTCTCCCCGCGCAGAAACTTCGCCTCGGCCGACTGGATGCCGGTTTGCGGCTGCGCGACGAACGAAAGTCCGGTCTTGGCGGAGAGGTGTCCGAGAAAATCCGCGACGAAGCCCGTCGGCTTTCCGTCGCGCCCCGCGATGCGGAACGGCCACGGCGAGAAGTCGATCGCGACCGGCTGCGGATTGGCCACCCGGCGGTGGAGCCATTCCGCCTCTTCGAGCGAGAGCGCCGCCATTTCGTTGTGGGTGCCGTAGTGGTGCTCGCCGATCATCCGCAGGTATTTGGGATAGTCGTCGCAAATCTCCTCGAGGGCTTTTTCGAGCTGGGCGAAAAGGTCGCGCCGCGCGAGCGAGATGCAGATGTACATCGGGTGCGAGGCGTAGACGTGGATCGTCCGTTCGCCCGCGAGTGTCGGCATCTCCACGTCGATGCAGGCGTCGACCTCGCCGGCAAAGTAGGCTCGGAGCATCTCCCGGTCGGTGTGGAACTCGCGGTACGTGATGCCCAGATCCCGGTCTCGGTCGAACTGGCGCTTCGCTCGTTCTCCACTCACGGTTCCCGCGAGGAGGCCCACGCGCATCCCCTTCCAGGATGCCGGGTCTCCGGCCTTGTAGGGGCTGTCGGGATGCGTCCAGAGATAGACCCGGAGCATGCCGATCGAGGTGTGCGGGTAGAGAAACTTTTCGCGGCGCGTCGGATCGTATCCGATGCCTCCGATCATGTCGAGACGGCCGTTCATCACGTCCGCGATGCTCTCGTCGTAGTCGCCGTAGACGTAGTCGAGCGTCCAGTGCGTGTGCCCGCAGAGGGCCTTGGCCCACATTTCGAGCGCGCCGCCGTGCTCGCCGTCGGGCGACACGGAGAAAAGGTCGCCGCGGCTGTAGGCCGCGATGCGGACGCGGTTCGTCGGACGGGGGATGCCGAGGAGTTTCTCGCGCAGCTCGTCGATGCGGTCGATGCGGTCGATGTAGACGTCGCGGTACGCCCGGACGAGCGCCTGCATCAGATCGGGGCGGTCCTTGCGGACGGCGAAGTAGACGTTGCGCGCGCCGATCGGGACCACCTCGACGAGCTCCTCCGGGCGCCTGCCGAAGGGCGTGTAGAGGAAGAGGGCGTCGATTTCGCCGTCGTGCAGGGCCTTCACGGCGCCGGCGCTCGTCGGAAATTCCACGTATTCGGGCGACAGCTCCGCGTGCCGGAAGTAGCGCGTCCGGTCGTCGTTGCCGATCTGCCCCTGCGACACCGGCGAATAGCCCACGCGCATGCGAGGCCAGTCCGTGATCTTCGAGGACAGCATCGACATCGCGCGCGCCGGCGTGGCGTAGAGGGCGAAGTGCATCTTTCCCAGCGGCTGGAGCGGAAAGTCGAACGCCTCGAGCAGGGCCGGGGTGCGGAACGCCGAGCAGATGACGTCGACCTCGTCCGCCCGGAAGATCCCGTTCGTTTCGAACGGGACGCGTTCCGTCTCCAGACCGGCCTTGCGGAAGACCTCGTCCATCACCTCGCGGCAGAACTCGACGTCCGCCGCGGCCCAGAAGTCGAGGCGCGCGTCGCGCTCGCAGTCCGCGACGCGGACCACGGCGCCGGACGCCGCCGGGACGCACGCGAGCGCAAGCGCCCATGAAAGAAGGGTGTTTCGCGTTTTCATGGGAAATCCGTGCCGGGGTTCGGTTCAGCCGAATTTCGCGTCCGCGACCGTCGGGACGATCTCGAAGACGCGGCTCACCTTCGTGATGTCGAACACGATCTTCGGCCCCGGCTGGAGCCCGGCGAGGATGACCTTGCCGCCGGCGGCCTTCGTCTTCTGCAGCGCCTGCACGAGCACGCCGAGGCCGCTCGAATCGATGTGGACCATGTTCGTGAGGTCGAAGAGCACGTTCGTTCCCTCGCCGATTCGGCCGAGCAGATCTTCGCGAAGCATGGGCGCGCTGGAGGCGACGAATCGCCCGTCGAGCGCAACCGTCAGCAGGTTGCCTTCCATTTTGATGTCCCAGGTCATGGCCGTTTCTCCGTTGGGTGCGTTTCTCCGTTTGTCCGGAATGTTTTTCAGTTGAACGTTTCAAAATCGCGGCGCAGCGCCGGCGTGACGGGCCGTTTCCCCTCCACGTGCGCCGCGACCCGGCGCGCGAGGCGCGAAACGCAGTCGCGCCCCAGCGTGGAAAGGGGCCCGGCCGTTCGCCGCCGGGCGATCCATCGAGCGGCCTCGCGGAGGGTGCGGCGGTCCTCTCCCCGCTCCCGTCCCGCCGCGAAGACGTCGCGGGCCGCCGCGAGCCAGATTTGCCGCGCCTCCTCCCACGGGACGGGCGGCGTCGGCACGGGGCGGAACTTCCACGCAAGGGCGGCGGCGTAGGCCTCCGTGCCGTCGGCCTTCGCGCGCTCTTCGGCGCGCCAGCGGTAGGCGCCGCGAATCACGAGTCTCGCGTCTCCCGCCCCGAGGACGCACTTGGCGACGTTGCGGGCGGCGAAGAGGGGATCGCGGCCTTCCATCGCGAGGAGAAGTCCGTAGCCGCGGTTCGCGACGAAGCGTGCCGCCTCCGTCCACGGCAGTTCCGAGGGCGGGAGGCGCCGGATCGGCGCGAACATCGTTTCGCCCGGCTCCCCGTACGCGTCCTGGTAGCCGCGGACGAGCTCCTGGATCATCACCCGGCGCTCGTCGCGCAGCATCCGCCGCACCGTCTTCGGCGGCGGAAAATCGACGTCGACGCCGGTCTCCGCGGACCACCGGCGCGCAACCGGCGCGAGCGCGCCGGCGACGGCCGCGACGTCCGCCCCGTCCTCGGCGACGACGTAGAAGTCGAGGTCGTTCGAGAGACGCCGCGCGCCGTCCGGCCCCTCCGACACGCCGCCCTCGCCGCGGGCGTAACCTCCGCAAAGCACCACGCCGCGAAGTCCCCGCGGGCGAAGCGCCGCGAGGTCCGCGCCGATTCCGGCGACGGTTCGTTCGACGAGCGCCTCCATGTCCGGCGCGTCGATGGCGCAGTGGCGACCCTCCTTCACGGCCGTCTCCCCCGCGAGGCTCCGGCGAGGAACCGGCCGATCGCGCGCATCCACGCCGGGGCGCGCCGCACGCGGCTCGCCATGCCGTCGTCCTCGACGTCCACCCAGGTGCCCGTCGCCGCGTCGATCACGCGGCCGCCCATGACGATCTTGCCGTTCAGTTCGAGCCCCTCGCCCACCATCGTCTCGTCGCCCACCACGGTGTTGGAGAGCCGGGCGGCCTCTCCGACGAAGGCGCCCCGGCCGACGACGACGCGCCGGAGCCGGGCGTTGCGGGCGCACCACGAGTCGTCGCAGAGCAGCGCCGGCGGCTCGATCCGGACCCCGCGCTCCGTCACCACGTTGCGGCAGATGTGGACCCCCTTTTCCGCGGAATAGCCGGGAAGCGTGTACGCGCCGCTTCCGGAAAGAAGCCACAGGGAAAGTTCAAGCCAAGAGGCGGTGTCGTTCACCGTGAACGGGCGCACCGACGGGCGAATCCAGCGGTCGCCGTCAAAGTGGTAGACGCCGACCGGGGTGAGAAGCGCCTCCTTCTCCGTCACCGGCACGTAGCTCGTCTCGCCCGGCTGGTAAAGGGGAAGCGCAAGCCCCCAGAGGACGATGACCGGTCCCTTCCCGGACTGCTCGCGGAACGTCGCCGCCCGTTCGAGGTCGCGCAGCCCCCGCGGCACCTCGCGGATCCGGTTGTAGGCGATGTCGCAGAGACCGTCCCGCTGCCCCGTGAGCCGCTCGCCGAGCCGGACGGCGAGCCGCGGCGACCAGCGCGCGTCCCACGTGTCGGCGAAATCCACGCCGAACCGGCCCGCCGCCTCAAGCGCGTAGTCGACGAACGGTCGTCCGGCGACCGGAAGCTCCGCCGGGCTGAGGCCGGGCAGAACCTCGTCCGTCCACGAAGCGGCGGCCGTGCGGGGCACGAAGACGGCGCTTGTCACGGCTAGTAGGCCCCCCTTCCGCCGATGATGGCGGGAATGGTCCGGAGAAGAATGACGAAATCCTTCCAGATTCCCGGCGCGAGGATGTACTCCTTGTCGAGCCGAACCTGCTCCCGAAACGGGATTTCGCTGCGGCCGAGCACCTGCCACGTGCCGGTGATGCCGGGAATGACGTCGAGGCGCTTGCGGTCCTCGAGCGTGTACTGGCGCACCTCGGACGGCAGCGGCGGACGGGGGCCGACGAGGCTCATGTCTCCTTTCAGCACGTTCCAGAGCTGCGGCAGCTCGTCGAGGCTCGTCCGGCGCAGGAACCGGCCGACGCGCGTGACGCGAGGATCGTTCCGCATCTTGAAGATGACGCCGTCGCCCGACTCGTTGCGGTCCTCCAGCGCCGGGCGCGCCGCCTCGGCGTCCGTCCGCATGCTGCGGAACTTGTAGAAGTCGAAATGCCGGCCGTACCGCCCGACGCGCGTCTGGCGGAAAATCACCGGACCGGGGCCGCTCGCCTTCACCGCGACGGCGATCACGAGGAAAAGCGGCGCGAGGAGCGCCAGTCCGACGGCGCTGCCGACAACGTCGATGAGGCGCTTCGCGATGTACGAGCCGGCCACGGTCGCGCGCCAGGCCTGGAGACGGAGGCTGTGGCGCGCGTGGAGATGCCGCCGGGACGAGAGCTCCTCGAGGAGCTGCTCCAGATCGGCGTCTTTCGTTCTTTCGAGAAAACTTTCCATAGGGGCGGGTCGCGCGCGCGGGAAACGCGAAAAGACCCCATTTTGCGGGGCGTCGGGTTCCGGCGGAGAGGTGCGGCTATACGGTCGCGAGGGCCCGCTTCAGCTCCTCGACGAGCGGGGCGGCCTCGCCCTCGTCCTCCAGCTTCGCGGCCTGCCGGAGGCGGATCGCCGCCCCGGCCGTCTCCTCGTCGCCCACGCTGAGGGCGTTGCCCTTCACGGTGTGGGCCGCGCGGTCCAGCGTCTGCCAGTCGCGGGCCGCGAAGGCCGCTTCGGCCTCGGCGACCTTTTCGCCAAGGCTCTTCACGTACTCGGCGTAGATTTCGTTCGAGAGGTCGGCGTCGCCGCCGAACTGCTCGGCAAGGTACTTTTCACAGCATGCTTTCATTTCGTTTCTCCGTGTTCCGGGGCTTCGCCGGTTCCGTCCTCTTCGAACGGCACGTAGTAAATCGTCTCGTTGAGGGCGCCGTAGCGGTTGCGGGCGATGCCGCTGCACATCTGGCGGAGCATGAGGCGGCCGCGCCCGTGGCCGCTCATGTCGCGGTTCAGCAGCTCGAACGTCGTGTCCGCGTCGCCGGCCGCGACGGCCATGCTCGGCTCCGGCGTCCCGCAGTCCCAGACCGTGAGTTCGGCGTGGGGGCCTTTTTTGCGGAGCCGGATCGGGGCCACGTGGCGGATGCGTTCGCGCTCGTCGAAACCGTGGTCGTAGATGTTCATCAGCTTTTCCTCGAGCGCGAGCTGGAGCTTTTCCGACACCATCTGGCTCCACCCCGCCTTCAGGCACCACGCGCCAAGGTTCCGCGCCGCGGTGTCGATCGCGTGCGGGCTCAGGCGCACGGTGGCCTCGTGGACGCCGGTCTTCTCGCTGGCGCGCGAGCCGAAGCACATGAGCGTCACGTCGTCGCCGTAGCGGCGGAATCCGGCCTCTTCGACCGCGGTGACGATCTTGTACGGAAGCGCGACGGCCGAGCCGTCGAGAAGCGATGGCACGGCGAGCTCCCCGATGATCCCGTCCAGATCGTCGGAAGGCAGCTGCAGCCCGTCGTCGCGGCGGTTGTCGAAAAGTCCGTCGGTCATCGCGAGGCAGACGGACGACTCCGGCAGTTTCGTCACCACCTCGTCCTCGGGGCCGTACACCGTGTCCGGGAAGAGGCCGATCGGAAGCCCGCCGCGCTTTTCGGGATTCACGTCCATCTTGCCCCCGGGGCCGAAGACGAGGAGGTCCGGCGCCCCGCACGAAATCCAGCGAACTGTGTTTTCCTCGGCGTCGTGGAGGCAGATGAGCGCCGTCATGTACGAGACGTTCGCGAGGTCGGCGCGGAAGAAGGACTGCAGGGAGTTCGCGATGGCGACCGGGCGCGGCGGGCGCAGAAGGTCCTGGCGGCAGAGCCGCTTGAGGGTGGACTGCACGGCCGTCATGACGAGCGCCGCGCTCGTGCCGTGGCCCTGCACGTCGCCAAGGACGAAGAGCGCCTTGCTGTCGCCGTACGAGACCGTTTCGAAAAGGTCGCCGCTCACGGAATCCATCGGCCGCCACCAGGTGGAGACGTACCCGGCCTGCGTCATCCACGCGCGGAGCGGGAGCATGCCGAGCTGGACGTAGGAGGCGAGCTTCAGCGACCGGTTCGTCTCCTCGATCTGGTTCACGATGAACTGCTCGACGCGGCGCGAGGCGACAATGCGCTGCACGCGCGTCACGAGGACTTCGGCGCCGGCGGACTTCGGCAGATAGAAGCTCATCGGGTCCTCGACGATGCGCTTCAAGAAGCCGCTGCCCTCCTCCGGGTCGAGCGCCGTGATGAAGAAGAACGGGATCGACGCGTCGATGCTACGGACGATGGATCGGAACATGAACCCGTCCATGTCGCCCATCATGATGTCGGAAATGATCGCGCAGAAGGCCTTGTGGTTGCTCTTCACGGCCGAAACCGCCTCGTCCACCGTCGCGGCCGGAACCGCGTCGTAACCCGCGCGCTTCAGCTTCGCGCACATCGTCATGCGGATCAGCCGCTCGTCATCCACGACAAGAATTTTCGTGGAATACTTGTTTTCCTTGGCGTTGGGGGGCATGCTCTGGCGAGAATTCCGGGAGAAAAGCAAAACCACCGGACGTGGGGACCGGCGGGCGGGAACGGGGAAGACCCCGAATCGAGGTGCGTCGAACGAATGGGAATTGTACCACGTTCTCCCCGGTTTTCAACCACCGCTCCCGCCGTTTGCTTTTTGTCCGGCGTTCTGGCAGAATGGACCGACGAGCGGCGGTTCGTCGCCGTCTCGGAAATTCGTCTTCGGGTGAAAAAGGACTCCAGCATCGGCGTTGCGGTCGGCGGGGGCGCGCTCTTCTGGGCGCGCGCCTCGCGCGCGCATGGCTTCTCTTCCCCGGCGGCGTCCGGATCGGGGGCGCTTCCGGGCGGCGCCGAGGGCGTCACGCTCCTGCTGCCGCTCAAGGACGCCTTCTGCAAGGCGATCCGCATCCCGAGCGCGGATCCGGACGAAATCGCCGTCATCGCCCGCAACATGATGGAGGCGGAAGCGCCTCTCGATCCGGCGGAAATGGTGTTTTCGCACGAGACGCTCGACGTTTCGCCCCCGGGGGCGGACGGCGAGGGCGGCTCGGCGCTCGTCATGGCCGTTTCGGCCCCGGTTTCCGCCGTGGAGGCGCTGCGCGAAGGCGCGGGATGCGACGCCGGGCGGGTCGAGCGCGTGGACGCGGCGCCGTTCGCCCTCGCCGCGTTTGCGGCGTCGGCGCCGGGCGTTTCGGCGGAGGGGCGCCTCCCGGCGCTCTTCGAGGAGGACGGTCGCGTTTCGCTTCTGGTGCTCGACAGGGGCCGCCCGGTCGTGGCGCGGGACGCCGGAGCCGCCGCGGCCGCGAGCGCGCCGCAGCTCGCGCTGGCGCTGCGCCTCGCCCTCGTGCAGGCCGAGCGCGAGGCCGGTCCGGCGCAGCCCGCTCCGCTTGCGGTGTTCGCGCCGGAGGGCAGCCGGCTGCCGGAGGTCGCCGCGGCCGCGGCCGCGGCGCTGGGCGCGGAATGCGCCGCGCCCGCGCCCGCGCCGGACGCCGGGCGCCTGGCGTTCGAGGCGGCCTCCCGGTCGCTTCGCGGCGCGGCGTGCAACCTGTTTCCGGAGTCGTGGGGCGGTTTGCTCTCCGACCGCAGGTACCGGCGGCGTTTCGCCGCCGGCGCGGCGGCGGCGCTCGTCGCGTGGCTGGCGCTCGTCGGGGCGCTGTTCGGGTGGCCGGCCGTGCTCTCGGTCCGCGAGTCCGCGCTTCAGAAGGAGGCGGACCGGCTGTCGCCGGAAGAGGCGGTGGTGGACCAGTTCCGCAGCCGCATCCGGATCATCGACCGGTATTCCGAGCGCACGTGGTCGCCGCTTGAAGTCCTGCGCGAAGTCGCCGTCGCGCTTCCGCCGGGCGTCACGCTCACGATGTTCCGGCAGGAGGCGGCGAAGCGCGAGGCGCTTGTCGAGGCCGCCGCGCGGTCGTCCGCCCCCGCGTACGAGTTTTCCAACCGCCTCAAGAGTTCGCCGCTCTTTTCGCGCAACGACATCGTGGCCGGCCCGACCGAGAACCGCAACACGGGGCGCACGTCGTTCCAGCTGAGGCTCCTCTTCGCGGAGCCGGGCGAAGACGGAGGGGTCGCGCCGTGACGCCGCTTTCCCGCCACGACCAGGTGCTGCTCGCGATCACCGCGGGCGTGCTGCTCTTCGGCGCCGTCGGCGCCGTCGCGCGCGCCCGCGTCGAAAAGATCGCGGAGAAGCGCCGCGCCATCGCGCGTCTGGAGCAGCGCGTCTCGCTCCAGAAGGAACTCATCGGCGCCCGCGCCGAATGGGAGGCGCGCTACGAAAAGGTGCGCGACCGCATGCCGGTCTTCACGCCGGGCGAACAGGTCGAGACGTACTGGCTCGCGGTGATGGACGACGCCGCGGCGCGGCACGGCGTGCGCATTCTCCAGCGCGATCTCAAGGAGGAGAGCGTGGTCGCCGGCGTCTGCGAGCTGCCCGTGGAGGTGCGCTCGTGGGAAGCCACGCTCGAATCGTTCGTCCGCTTCGTCCACGCCCTCGAATCGGCCGGCGCCATGCTGGAGATGCGCGAGCTGCGCATCCTGCAGGTGCCCAACAAGCAAGGCTGGCTCAAGGGGTCCTTCACGCTTTCCTGCGCTTACATGCGCGCCGATGACGGCGAAAAGGCGGCCGCGCCGCAGATTTCGTCCGAACCGGAGCCGGCGGATGCCGGCTCCCAGGAGACACAGCCATGAAATCCCGTTTCACGGTCGCCCTCGCCGCGGCCCTTGCGCTCGCCGCGGCGGCGTTCGGCCAGTCGCGTCCGCAAGCTCCCTCCCCGGCCCCGATCAACCGGCCGGCGATCCCCGGCCGCGCCGGCGCGGCCGGGGGCGCGCGTCCCGCCTCCCCCTCCAAAAGCGCGAAGGCCGGTTCGCAGGCCAAGGCCGTCACGCAGCCCGACGGCAAGGGTTCGCTTCCCGTCATTCCCTACGACGATTCGCCGAACGCCCTCAACTTCCAGGACGCGTCGGCCGACCTCGTCATCATGGAGTACGCGCTCCGGACCGGGCGCACCGTCCTCAAGGCGCCCAACGTCCCGCAGACCACGATCACGCTCCGCACCACGCCGGACCGCGAGCTCACCGACGAGCAGTACCTGCTCGCGATCCGCGAGGTGCTGAACCTCCACGGCATCGTGCTCAAGGAGGAGGGCGATTCGTTCCTGCGCGTCGTCGCCGCGGCGGAGGCCGGGCAGCACGCGCTGCCGACGGAATTCGCGGGGGAGGACGGCGTCATCGCCCCGTCGCCGGAGAACGGCGCCGTCGTGCAGAAGATGATCGAGCTCAAGTACATCGGCATCGACGAGGCGCAGCCGGTCATCGCCACGCTGACCCGCCAGGGCGCCCGCATCCAGACGATCGAGCGCACGAATTCCATCCTCGTCACCGACTCGGCGGAGAACGTCAACCGCGTCGTCGAGATCCTGTCCTACATGGACAAGCCGGTCGTCGCGCGCGAGGAGCCGAACATCCGTCCGATCCGGTTCGCCAAGGCGGCGGACGTCAAGGCCCGGCTCGAAGAAGTCGTGAACGAGGCGAAGGGCGACGAGAGCTCCTCCTCCTCCAAGGCCGCGACGGCCACGGAATCGCGCAACTCCGGTTCGCCGGGGATCCAGCGCCGGCAGCTTCCGCCGGGCGTGACGTTCCGCAACCGCGACCGGGACCGCGACGAGGACGCCGGCCCCTCCACGCCGGAGAGCGTCGCCTCGCTCGTCGCCGACGCCGCCAAGGGCATTCTCCGCGGCAAGGTCGCGATCATCGCGGACGAGCGCACGAACCTGCTCATCATTCTCACGCGCCCGGAGAACATGGTGTTCTTCGACAAGCTCATCGAGGTGCTCGACGTGCCGACGGCGCCGGAGCACCTGTTCGAGGTGGTGCGGCTCGAACACGCCGTCGCGGAGGACATGGCCACGCTCCTCAACGACTGGATCGGCAAGTCCAAGACGTCGGAGAACGACGCCAAGCCGGGCGTCCGCTCCTCGCGCGACGCGGGCGGCGACGCGGGCGGCGAAAAGGCCTCCCCCCCCGCCCGCGCGGGGCGCTCCGGCGGCGCGCAGACCGGTTCCGGCATGAGCTACGGTCTCGTCGATCCGGACAACATTTCGATCCTCGCCGACGAGCACTCCAACTCGCTCATCATCTCCGCGAACGCCTCCGACATGGCGTATCTGCTCGCGATCGTGGACAAGCTCGACATCCAGCTCTCGCAGGTCGTCATTGAGGCCGTGATCGTCTCGGTCACGTTCAAGGACTCGCTCGAAACCGGCATGGACTGGGTGCAGCGCGCCATGATCGACTCCGTGGGCGAGAACGGTCCGGGCCTCGCGTTCGCGACGTCCGGCGGCGGCGGCTCCGGGACCCCGCTCGCGACGACCGGCCTCACGACCGTCGACTCCGTGCCGCGCGCGGGCGGCGTCACCGGATACTTCACCGTTTTCGACTGGAACACCGACTTCGTCCTCAAGGCGGTGAAGAACGATTCCAACGCGCGCCTCATGTCCTCGCCCCGCGTCACGACGATGGACAACAAGGAGGCCACGCTTGAGGCCACGGACCGCATCTACTGGACCGGCGAAACCACGCACTACGCCTCGTCCGACTACACGTCGCAGAGCATCAAGAGCGAGGACATCGGCATCAAGCTCACCGTCACGCCCCGCATCAACAACAAGGGCTACATCACGCTCACGGTCGAGCAGGAGATCCAGACGAACGACGGGTACACCGAGCTCAACGGTTCGCAGTACCCGCTCCTCAACACCCGCAAGATGGGCGCCGACGTCGCGGTGCAGAGCGGCGAAACCGTCGTCCTCGGCGGCCTCGCGCAGAACTCCGTCACGAAGAGCACCACCAAGGTGCCGATCCTCGGTTCGATCCCGCTCCTCGGCTGGCTCTTCCGCCACGAGGTGGACGAGCACACCCGCACCGAAATCATCGTCTTCCTCACCCCGCGCGTCCTGGACACCCCGGCGCAGATGGAGGACGACGCGCGCAACACCAAGGCGTCGCTCGACACCAACGGCGTCTGGGACCCGACGTGGAGCAGCTCCCGTCTCGCCGATCCTCTCCCCGAGAAGGCCGCGCGCAAGGTCCTCGAAAACGGCCGCAGCACCGTCGGCGCCCCGCGCTACCCGCTCACGGGCTACCTCACGGGCCTCAATTCCGCCACGAACCTGCCCGAAATCGCCGAGTCCGAGCCGATTCAGCGGGCCATCGAAAAGGGCGCCGCCGAAAACAGGACCCCGTACGTCCACTATAGCGACGTCGACGCCTACAACCGCATCCGCGCCGCCAACTTCCGCGCCAGCGAGGAAACCACGGTCGCCGGCGGGCCGGCGGCGGAACCGGAAGCGGAAACTCCGGAAGAGACGGAGGCCCCGGAAGCGCCGGCGGCTCCGGAAATGCCGGAGAGCCCGGAAGCGCCGGAGGTCCCGGTTTCCCCGGCGTCTCCGGAAATGCCGGAGAGCCCGGAAGAGACGGAGGCCCCGGTTTCCCCGGCGTCTCCGGAAGATCCCGAGATGTCCGGCACTCTCCCCGTCGAAGATCCCCTGCCGGAGCCCGTTCTCTAGTGCCTTCCTTCTCTTACACGGCCAAAGACCGGTCCGGCAAGTCCGTTTCCGGCACGGTGGACGCCCCGGACCGCCGGGGCGCGCTGGCGGCCGTCGGGCGGATGGGCCTTCTCCCGCTCAAGGTCGAGGCCGGCGGGAAGGTCGGCGCGTCCGGAACGGGCGCGAAGGCGAAGGGCGGCGGGTTCCATCTCTCGCGCCCGGATTCGATGTCGGCCTCGGAGCGCCTTCTCTTCACAAGCGAGCTGGCGGACCTCCTGGAAGGCGGCATGACCCTCGGCGACGCCCTCAACGCGCTTGCCCGCCGCGGCGGCGAGGCGGACGGCCCGGGCCAGGTCGTCGGAAAGCTCCGCGACGCCATTCTCGAAGGCACCTCGTTTTCGGACGCCCTCGCGGCGTTTCCGAAAGTCTTTTCGCCCGTGTACGTGAACATGATCCGCGCGGGCGAGGCCTCGGGGGCCCTGAAGGACGTCCTGCGCCGCCTCATCGCGCACGACGAGCGCGAACGCGCGATGAAGTCGAAGATTTCCTCGGCGATGGTCTATCCCGTCATCGTGCTCTGCATGGGCATTGGCGTCGGCATCTTCGCGATGACGTACATTCTGCCGAAATTCCAGACGATCTTCGACTCGATCGGTCCCGATTCGCTTCCTCCGCTCACGAAAATCCTGCTCGGCACGAGCGACTGGGTGAAGAAGTGGTGGATCGCGCTCGTCCTCGGCGGCTTCGGCGGCTTCCTCGCCTTCCGGCGGTGGACGGCCACCGCGCGCGGGCGGCGCGCGTGGGACGCCTTCAAGCTCAAGGCGCCGCTGCTCAAGGGCATCGTCGCGAGTTCCGTCTACGCGAACTTCGCCTCCACGCTTGAATCGCTCCTGCGCAACGGCGTGCCGATCCTGCGCGCGCTCGATCTCACGAGCCAGACCGTGGGCAACACCGTGATCGGCGACGAGCTTCGCAACGCCCGCGAGCGCGTCACCGACGGCACGACCATTTCCGGTCCGCTCGCGCAAGGCGGCGTCTTCCCGCCGATGGTCATTGACATGATCGCCATCGGCGAACGCACCGGCGACATGCCGACGGCGCTGGAACACGTCTCCACGCGCTTCGAGCGGCAGCTCGAAAAGAACATCCTCGTCTTCACCACGGCCCTCGAACCGATCATGATCTGCGCCGTCGCGCTCATCATCGGCTTCATCGCCGTCGCGATCATGCAGGCCGTCCTCGGCGTCACGAGCGGCATGGACCTGCGCGGATAGAGAGGCGCCGCCCGGCGTTTCCGGACGGCGCGGCGTTCCGCCGGGGGCGGGCGGGAGGAAATCAGAGCTTCGCCTGAAGCGCGGCGTCGGCGGCCAGAACCTTTTCGCGCAGACGTCGCTTGCGGTCGCGGAGCCGCGCCTTGAGCTCCGGGTCGGAGAGGGCGAGGATCTCGGCGGCGAGAATCGCGGCGTTGGCGGGGCCGGCGGAAGAGAGCGCGACCGTCGCCACCGGGACGCCGGAAGGCATCTGCACGGTGGCGAGCAGCGCTTCGAGGCCGCCGAGCGAACCGCCGGGCACGGGGATGCCGATGACGGGAAGCGTCGTGCCGGCCGCGAGTACGCCCGCGAGGTGGGCGGCGCCGCCGGCCGCGGCGAGGATCACCTTGAGCCCGCGGGCTTCGGCGGTGGCGGAGTATTCGTGGGCGACATCCGGCGTGCGGTGGGCGGAAAGGACGCGCACCTCGTGCGGGACGCCGAGTTCCCGGAGCGTTTCGTGCGCCCGGGAGACGAGCGGCCAGTCGGAATCCGAGCCCATGACGATTCCGACGACCGGGGAAAGACCGTTTTTTTCGTTGTCCATGCCGCGGAGTCTATCAGATTTCCCTTGCTCCGGCGTTTTGCTATACTTGCCCCGCGTCGCGGGGTCCGGCGCGCGAACGCCGACCCGCATCCCGCCATGAACTTTCCGTCTCTCTCTTCCCCTTCCACGCCGGTCGGCGCGGCGGGCGCCGCGGTGGCGCTGGCGCTCGCTTCGTTGTCGGCGGAAGGCGCGTCCTGGTTCGACGGCACTCGGACCTGGTATTACGAATCCGTCTCCGGCGGCGCCTCGGTGACGGGGGCTTCGTTCGTTTCCCAGACCCTGTCGGTTCCGGCCGCGGTTTCGGGGCTTCCCGTCGTCGCGATCGGCGACGGCGCGTTCACGGATGCCGACATCCTCGTTTCGCTGACGCTGCCGGCCTCGTTGCGCACCATTGGCGAGGGCGCGTTTTTCGGATGCGACGGGCTTGCGTCCGTGACGATTCCGGCGTCGGTCTCCTCGATCGGCGACTGGGCGTTTTCCCACGGTTCCTCCCTCGCGTCGTTTTCCGTGGCGCCGGGATCGGCGTCGTTTTCGGCTTCGGGCGGCGTGCTCTACGACGCATCCCGCTCGACGCTCGTCCGGTGGCCCGGCGGCAAGGCTGGCGCCTGTTCCGTGCCGGCCGGCGTCGCGCGGATCGGCACGGGCGCCTTTTGCGGGGCGGACCGCGTGACGTCGGTTTCCCTTCCGGCGTCCGTGACCGCGATCGGAGAACGCGCCTTCGCCCATTGCGGCGCGCTTTCGTCGTTTGCGGTCGCCTCCGGCAATCCGGCGTTTGCCGTCTCCTCCTCCGCGGACGCGCGCGGGGCACTCGTTTCCAGGGACGGGAAGACGCTGGTCTGCGTTCCCGCGGCGGCTGCGAAGGGCGCCTCGTACGTCGCCGTCCCCGCCGGCGTGCGGACCGTGGCGCCGTCCGCGATGGCCGGACTTGCCGGCCTCTCGTCCGTTTCGCTGCCGGCCTCGGTTTCGGAGATCGGGCGCGGCGCGTTCCTCGGGTGTTCGTCGCTGGTCTTCGTCGATTCCGACGCCGCGGCCGACGCCTGCGGACCGGGCGCCACGTCTTCGGTCGAGAGCGTCGGCGACGAGGCGTTTCTGTGGTGCCGTTCGCTCCGCGAGGCGCCGCTCGGGCGGAACGCGTCCCGCGTCGGCCGCCGTGCGTTTGCCGGATGCCGGTCCCTGGCGGTGCTCGAACTCGGTCCGGACGTGTCGTCCGTCGGCTCGTCGGCGTTCTCGGAATGCACGTCCCTTTCCCGCATCCGCTGGCACGGCGGAGCGCCCTCCGCCGGAGCCGTTGCGGCCGACGCGTTCGTCGGCAGTTCCGCCTCGCTTTCCGTCGTCGCGGATGCCGGCGCGTCCGGATGGCCGTCCTCCCTGCCGTCCGGATCGTCCACGTCCCGCGCGGTCGTCCGCGATCCGGGCCTCTCTCCGGTGTACCGGCTGAACGCTTCGGGCAGGGAGCATTTCTACACGGCTTCGGCGGGTGAGAAGACCGCGCTGGTTTCGTCCGGCTCCTGGCGCGACGAGGGCGTGGTGTGCTTCGCCGAACCGTTTCCCTGCGGGAAGACCGTGCCCGTGTACCGGTTTTTTTCTTCCTCGTCGCACCTCCACTTCTTCACGGCGAGTCTGGGCGAAAAGCGCGCGCTCGTCCGGTCCGGGACGGGGTGGAATTTCGAGGGGATCGCGTTTCACGCCTTTCCGTCAATCGCCCCGGGATTCGTTCCGGTGTACCGGTTTGCTTCCTCCGCGCGACATTTCTACACGTCATCGGAATCGGAAAAGGCCGCACTTGCGGTTCCGGGTGGCGCGTGGCGGTTCGAGGGTGTCGCCTTTTTCGCCGCGCCGTCCGCTTCCGGCGTTTATGAAAAGCAGGTCGCATCACCCGGTCCGGCCGTCCGCAACGAGGTTCGCAGGTTCTGCTCCTTTTCCTCCGGTTCGCATTTCTACACGATGGGTTCCGCCGAAATCGCCGCTCTGAGCAGGGCGGGGTCCGGCTGGCGGGTCGAAGGGGTGGCGTTCCGCGCGAGTCCGTCGTACGTCGAAGGCACCGTGCCGTTGTACCGGTTCAATTCGCCGTCCATCCGGGACCATTTTTTCACGGCCGGCGCCCGCGAGGCGATGAGCCTCATGCGCACGAGTCCCGGCTGGCTGTACGAGGGCGTGGCCGGGTACGTGCTTCCGGCGGCGGGCGAAGGGACCGTGCCGGTCTACCGTTTTTGCGACGGCGTGCGCCACTTCCATTTCTTCACCGCTTCCGTCGGCGAGATGGAAAGCCTTTGCGCCGCCGGAGGCAACTGGCGGTACGAGGGGGTCGCGTTCCACGCCTGGCCTGCGGCGGACGTTCCCTCCGGGGAAGGGGAGAAGCTTCGTTCCGTCGCCGCCATCGCCCCGAAGACCGTTTTCGAGCCTGTTTCGGTCGCTTCGCGCGAGGCGTCCGGCGAGGTTCTGGACGCGTTCTGGGCCGATGCGCCGCTCGAGACCGTTTCGGACGCGCCCGGGGCCGCGGCGCTCTCCGGCTCGGCGGAGACCGCCGTTCTCCTCGACCCCCCGGTTCTCGTGTCGGCTCCCCTTCCCGTCGCCGCCGTTCGGGTCCAGCTGTGGCGGGCGGATGCCGGCGTCGTTCTCGACGCGGTCGCGGAGGGCGGCGAAGACGGCGTCTTCGGCATTTCGGCGGCCGGACCCTGGCATTGGCTTCGGGCGTTCGATCCGGACGGAACGTCGGTCCTTTCCGTCTGGTTCCGGATCCCGCCCGAGTCCGTTCCGGAGTTTCGGGATGCCGCGTCCGGCTCCCCGGAGCCGGTTTTCGAACTGCCATGCTCTACCTCGTCGCAACTCCGATAGGAAATCTTTCCGACTGCTCCCCGCGCGTGCTCGAGACGCTGCGCTCGGTGCCGGTTCTCGCCTGCGAAGACACGCGCCGTACGCGGCAGCTGCTTTCCGCGTTCGGCATACCGTGTCCGTCCCGCGTGCTGTCGTACCGCGAGGGAATCGAGGACCGCGCCGGAGCGCAGATCGTCGAACTGCTGCGCGCCGGAAACGACGTCGCGCTCTGCACGGACGCTGGCTATCCCGGCGTTTCCGACCCCGGGTTCCGCCTCGTGCGCGACGTCGTCGCGGCCGGCCTGCCCGTGACGGCGGTTCCCGGTCCGTCCGCGGCGGACGTCGCGCTCGTCGTTTCGGGCCTTCCGACGTCGAGTTGGACGTTTCTCGGTTTTCCTCCGCGCAAGCCCGGCGCCCTCCGCCGCTTTTTCGCCGACGAGGCCGAATCGCCCCACACGCTCGTCTGCTACGAGTCGCCGTTCCGCCTCGCCAAAACGCTCGCCGCCGCCGCGGAAACGCTGGGCGAGCGCCCCGCCGCGGTCTGCTTCGAACTCACGAAGGTCCACGAGCACGTCGAGCGCGGCACGCTCCCCGAACTCGCCGCCCGGTTCGCATCCGCCCCGGTGAAGGGCGAAATTGCGATTGTGGTGGGCGGGAAGCCGCGGCGGGAGCGGAAAATCGATTCCGGAAAATCGGCTCCAGGAGCGGATTTTGAAGGAAAACGCGAATCGTCCGATTTTTCCGCTTGACTCCAATCGGGGCGTTTGCTAAAGTGCAGACCCGTTGCGCCGCGATACCGGTTCTGCTCAAGGACCCCGCGGCGCGGCGAACCTGGCGCCGTGCGCGGCGCCGCTCTTTGAAAACGAAACCGCTTTTTCGGGCATCGCCCCATGGGCGCGCCGCCGGTAGCCGGAAGGCAGGCGGGGCGCGGGAGGCGGAGCCCGACAGCAAAGTAAGTTTGTGCTTGGAATTCGAAAGAACCCCGAAACAGAAATGTTTCATTTTGGAGAGTTTGATTCTGGCTCAGAACGAACGCTGGCAGCGTGGATGAGGCATGCAAGTCGAACGGTCGTGCGGTGGTAGCAATATTGCCGTGCGATAGTGGCGGAAGGGCGAGTAATGCGAGAGCAAGCTACCCCTCGGTTCGGGACAACGGCTGGAAACGGCCGCTAATACCGGATGCGATGGTCGGACCGCATGGTCCGATCCTGAAAGGCCGGGACCCGCAAGGGCCGGTCGCCGAAGGAGGCGCTCCCGTGCCATCGGCTAGTTGGTGAGGTAACGGCTCACCAAGGCTTACGGCTAGGTGGACTGAGAGGTTGGTCACCCGCACTGGGACTGAGACACTGCCCAGACTCCTACGGGAGGCTGCAGTCGAGGATCATTTGCAATGGGCGAAAGCCTGACAATGCGACGCTGCGTGCAGGATGAAGGCCTTCGGGTTGTAAACTGCTGTTAGGAGGGAAAAGGACGCGGATCCGAACAAGGTCTGCCGTTTGATTGTACCTCCAGAGAAAGTCGCGGCTAACTCTGTGCCAGCAGCCGCGGTAATACAGAGGCGACAAGCGTTGTTCGGATTTACTGGGCGTAAAGCGTGCGCAGGCGGCGGGACATGTCCAATGTGAAATCCCGGGGCTCAGCCCCGGAAGTGCATTGGAAACCGTCCTGCTGGAGGCCGGGAAGGGAGTCTGGAACACACGGTGTAGCGGTGAAAT
This sequence comes from uncultured Verrucomicrobiota bacterium, assembly GCA_946534105.1. Lineage (GTDB taxonomy): Bacteria > Verrucomicrobiota > Kiritimatiellia > RFP12 > UBA3636 > UBA3636. The sequence goes on along the minus strand of CAMNCG010000011.1, from coordinate 118 downwards.
GCGTTGATATCGTGTGGAACACCGGAAGCGAAGGCGAGACTCTGGAACGGCACTGACGCTCATGCACGAAAGCGTGGGGAGCAAACAGGATTAGATACCCTGGTAGTCCACGCCGTAA
>CAMNCG010000010.1 GCA_946534105.1 uncultured Verrucomicrobiota bacterium | reverse complement strand
GCCGCGGTGAAGGGCTACAAGCTCGTCCTCACGATGCCCGACACGATGTCCGTCGAGCGCCGCAAGCTCGCGGCGGCCTACGGCGCGGAGCTCGTGCTCACGCCCGGCAAGGACGGCATGAAGGGCGCGATCGCGAAGGCGAACGAGCTGCACGAGGCGACGCCGAACTCGATCATCCCGCAGCAGTTCGAGAACCCCGCCAACCCCGAGCGCCACTACCGCACGACCGGGCAGGAGATCCTGCGCGACACCGACGGCAAGGTCGACGCCTTCGTCGCGGGCGTCGGCACGGGCGGCACGCTCTCCGGCGTCGGCAAGGCGCTCCGCGAGAAGAATCCCGCGGTGAAGATCTACGCCGTCGAGCCGGACACCTCCCCGGTCCTTTCCGAAGGCCACGCCGGCCCGCACAAGATCCAGGGCATCGGTGCGGGATTCGTCCCGAAGACGCTCGACACGTCGATCTACGACGGCGTGATCGCCGTCTCGGCGGAGAATGCCGGCGCGACCGCGCGGGCCGCCGCGAAGGAAGAAGGCCTGCTCGTCGGCATTTCCTCGGGCGCCGCGCTCTACGCCGCGCTCGAACTCGCGAAGAAGCCCGAATTCGAAGGCAAGCGCATCGTCGCCCTGCTGCCCGACACGGGCGAGCGCTACCTCTCGACCTGGCTCTTCGAAGCCGCGCAGTAGCGCGCGCCGCCCTTCCGGCCCCGACGCGCCGTCCGGCATCCGCCGGGCGGCGCGACGTTTCGCCTGCGGCTATTCCGAGAGCCGGCGCGCGACGCGGAGGAATTCCGAGACGCTCCAGGCCTGGGCGTCGCAGCCGCGCTGCTCGTGCGGGGCGTCGCCGTCCACGATTTCGGGCAGGTGCCCGATACAGCCGCCCTCCAGGAGCGGAAGCGCCGAGCAAAGGAGGGACGCCGCGGCGGCACGGGCCGACGGACCGTGGACCAGAACGAGCGCCTCGCAGTAGGACGGGAACGGCCACGGCCACGCGGTGCCGTTGTGGTACGCGGGCTTGCGGCGCGTGTCCTCGTCGCCCTCGTAGCGCCCCCAGTACGGCGCATGCGGGTCGTTGAGCGGAGTCCCGTCGCGGCCGCGGATCGGCAGACCGTACGCGACGCGACCCGGCGTGAGCGTGCGGATCGCGCCGGGGACGAGAAGCCGCGCGGACGACTCGACGACGGCGCGGGCAGCGGCGGAGTCCGGCGACACGGCGCCGAGCGTGACCGCGAAGAGCTGGTTGCAGCGCAGGTGATCGTCGGGAACGCACTCCGCCGCCGGGCGGAAGGCGCCGGGCGAATGCAGGCAATCGGAGAGAAAACCGCGCCCGGCGTCCGCGAAGAACCGCAGGAACGACGCGGCCGCCTTTTCCCGGAGCGCGGCCCACGGGCCGGAGGGATCGACGCGCGAAGCGTACGCGAGGGCCCGCGTCCACAGCGCCTGGATTTCCACCGGATACCCTTCGCGGGGCGTGCCGGCGGGGTAGTTCGTGTCCATCCACGTGAAGTGGGGCGGGGAGAAGACGAGCCCGGAATCCGGATCGACGCGGATGCCGTTCGGCGTGCCGGCGACGTAGCCGCGGAGAAGGTCGAGGACGGGACCCCGGAGCGAGGAGGAGCCCGGCACCCCGGCGCGAGCGAGATCGTCGGCCACGACCGCGAACCAGAGCGGCGCGTCGGAGGTGTCGCGGTTTGACGCGTCGCTTCCGCAGATCATGTTCGGGAGCGTGCCGCGGTCCACGAACGCCGCGAACTTGCGCGCCACGGCGAGCGCCTCGGCGCTGAGGCCGTCGGCGATCGCGCCGCGCAGCGCGATGAACGTGTCGCGCCCCCAGTCGAGGAACCACGGATAGCCCGCGACGACCGTCGGGGCGTCTTCGCGCCGCACGAGAAACGCGCGCAGGGCGTCGGAAAGCGCGGAGACGAACGCCGGGGAGACCGCGCCGGCGCGCGCCGCGGCGCGCGGCGCGGCGCGCCGGCGCGGCGGAAGCGGCCAGGCGCCCTCGCCCGCCGCTTCGCCGGGGACGCGCGCTTCGAGCGCGGCGGAGGCGCCGCCGGCGAGCGTGGCGTCGAACCAGCCCGGCGAAAAGAGGTCGCCGGAACCGTCAAGGCCGCGGGAGGCCTCCTCCGGGTGCGGCACCATGTAGCGCCACTCGGCTTCGTGGACGAACCGCGCGCCGAGGACGCGCACGTCGAGCGGGACGCGCCCGGGCGGGGCGAAGCGGAAACCGTCCGCGCGCGCCGAAACGGCGGGCGGAAACTCGCGCTCCGGGCCCTCGAACGCCTTCGTGGAGGCGTGGAAGGAGCGCGACTCGACGTCCGGCCGCAGGACGAGCTGCACCGGCTCGGCGTCGGCGAGGAAGCGCCCGTCTCCGTCCGGCGCGCGCCCGCGCGAAAACTCGAGCGCCACGCGGTTCTCGCCGGAAAACAGGCGGAGCGAAACCGAGACCGGAACGACGCGGCCGGAGCCGGCCGGCGCGTCGAAGCGCCAGCGCAGGACGTCCGGCTCGGCCTCGAAAGAGGTCTGGCACGAGGCGTCGAGCGGGGTCGAAAAGCCGTGGTTCACGATCCACGCGCGGCAGCGGGAAAGGAGCACGACCCGGTCGCACGGGACGCGCGGGTCGGGGTTGGCGGCGAGCAGGGCGTCGTACTGGCTGCGGATCCCGCCGAACGCGGCGCGGGCGCGCGACATCGCGCCGCGGCCGTTGCCGAGCAGGCCGACGAGTCTATCCTCGCCGACGACGTGGTTGACCTGGGCCGACGAGCCCGCCGTCGGCCCGGACGCGCGCGCCGTCCACGGCGCGGAGCGGCGCGCGCGCGGCCGACGCGTCCGGGAGCACGGAAAGCAGGCAGCGCGGCGGCAGGCCCTCGCCCTCGACGGCGATGGCGGCCGGCGCCGGCGCGTCCGCGCCCGTGGCCGGGATGTCGAGGAACAGCGCGTACGAGCCGTCGTCCAGGCGGAACGCGGACGCGGACTTGCGCAGGAGGCGGCGGCCGCCGCCGAATTCCATGCGGGCGCGGAACCGACGCGGCGCGAGCACGAGCGCGACGTTTCCGGACGGCACCGGGACGACGCGCCCGGCGTCCTCCGGCAGGCGGCAGACCGTCACCGGCGGCATCGCCCCTTCCGGCAGGAACGAACGCACCGCGGCGAGCGGATCGGCGGCGAGAAGCCGCGCCATCGCCTCCGGGTCCTCTCCGGCGCGGAGCGGACGCGCCCCGAGGATGCTGCGCCGCAGGCGCAGGGCCGCGAGCCGGAGCGTCTGGGCCCGGACGGCGGGCGGCTCGCCGCGGGAGGACGCGAGGTCCGGACGCGCCGCGGCGGCTTCGACGCGCGGCGCGGCGCCCGGATCGCGCGGCGCGCAGGCGAAACAGAGGACGCGGCCGGGGGCGAGCACGGCGGAATCGCCACCGGGGCGCGCCGCGCCGGAATCCGGGGGCTCGGTGTCGAAAAGGAGATCCGCGCCGGCGGGGTCGAAACCGGACCACGCGACCGGCTGCTCCCGGTCCGGATCGAGGTTCGCAAGGACGAGCGCCGAGGCGGAGCCGTCCGGCGCCGAGCGCAGGAGCGCGAGCGAATTGCCCGGCCCGCGCTGCACCATGCGCACGTCCACGTCCGGACCGAAGGCCGGATGCTCCGCGAGAATCGCGTTGAGGCGGCGGATCGCGGGCACCTGGTTCTCCGACGCGCCCCACCGCATGGCCGACGCGCCGTGGACGTCGATCTTCTCGTCCGCGAACCATTCGACGCCGCACGTGATGCCCCAGCATCCCTGGCGCGACGCGAGCGCGGCGAGCGCGGTGCGCATGCGCGCCCACCGCGGCGAACGGGCGGCGAGGCGCGCGTTGTCGTGCGTCTCGGCGAAGTGGACGAGCGGGCCGAGGCCGGCGCTGCGCGCCTCCGCGTCCGGCAAGTACCGCTCGAAGGCGGAGCGGTCGTCGGTCTGGAACAGTTCCGAATAGGCCCAGTCGAGCCCCTCGTCGCCGAGGAGCGCGTCGGTGACCGAGAGCTTGCCGCCGAGGCCTTCGAGGAGGAACACCGTGTCGGGGAACGATTCCCGGACGCGCGACACGACGTACCGCCACGTCTCGGCCGGCACCATGTACCCGGCGTCGCAGCGGAACCCGTCGACGCCCTGCGCGCACCAGAATTCGAAGACCGACGCGAGAAAGCCCCTCAGCTGCGGGCGCGCGTGGTCGAGCTCCACGAGGTCGGCCCACGTGACGCCCCAGGCGCCGGGACTGTGGAAGCGGCCGTCGGATTCGCGCCGGAACCACTCCGGGTGGTGCGTCTGGAGCGCGGAGGCCCAGCCGGTGTGGTTCGCCGGCAAGTCGAGGAAGAGGCGGGCGCCCCGCGCGTGGACGGCGCCGGCGAGCTCGCGGAACTGGTCCAGCGGCGTCGCCGATTCGTCGAAGCGCGCGAGCGAAGGATCGACCGAGAAGAAATCCGTCGAAGCGAACGGGGACCCGAACCGGCCCATGCGGGCGAACGTCGTGGGAACCGGATGCACCGGCAGCAGCTGCACGATGCGGAACCCCTCGCCGAGGACGATTTCGTCGAGCCGCGCGGCGAGGTCGCGGAACGTGCCGCCCGGCGGGATCGCCGTCCAGCCCCGCTTTTCGAGCGAAAGAGCCTCGACCGGGTCGTTGGCGGATTTGGCCGCGGCGGCGCCGGCGGGGGCGAACATCCGCGGAAACGCGCAGTACACCGAACAGGCGGACGCGGTCCACGCCGGGGAGACCTTCAGGCGCGCGTCGGGGCCGTCGGGCCAGAGCGCGCGCCCGGCGCCGCCGTCGGGAATGAAGCATGCCTTCGCCGAAAAGCACCCGATGTCCACGAGCGGGACGCGCGCCTCCCAGCGCTTCGAGCCGTCCGGCGCGTCGGGCGCCGGTTCCATCGGCACGTCCGACCAGTCGACCGCGAGCGGCGGACGCCCGGCGTCCATCGCCTCCACGAGTTCCCGGCGGCGTTTCTTCGCGCCGCCGAGATTGGTGCGGAGCACCGCCCGCCCGGGAGGCGTCGCGCCCTCGGCGCGGAGTTCGAAGCGGACCGTGTCGCCCGCCCGGAAAAGAAGTCTGGCGCCCGGCGCCGGAAACTGGAAAAATTTCGGTTCGTCCACGTGTCAAATCCCGTCGAACTGCACTTCGCCGTCCGGTCCCGCGACGGGACGCCGCCAGCCTTCCGGCGTGACGACCGCCGATTTCCGGACGGACACGGAGTGGTACAAGAGCACGCGCTCGCGGTCGTACACCGACACGTCGAGCGGAAACGCCGCGTCCGCCGGAAGCGGAAGCTCCAGCGCCCCCTCCGCGGGGAGCGCATCGGCGTCCGCCTGGACGAACGGGGCGTCGTCCTGCGGCCGGTACGCGAGCACCGAAACCGGCATCCGCGCGCCGACCGGCTGCGAGACGCGGAGCGTGCCGAACCGGTCCGGCGTCTTCGCGTCGCGCGAAACGACGACGGAAAAGGCCAGCGGCCCCGGCGCCGCCCGCAGGCACGGCAGCGCGGAAAGCGCGTCGGCGGAACGCCCGCCGCCGATGCGCGCGACGCCCTCCTTTCCGGACAGCCCGATCCCCTCGGCCGCGGCCATTTCGGGACCGACAAGCGCGGAAAATCCGTACTCGGAAAGCGCTTCGGCGACGAGCGGCGCGGCCTCGGGGGCGACGTCGCCCACGGAAACGAACACCGGACGCTCCGGCAGCGGGCGCCCCCACCTCGCACGCTGGCGCAGCCGCCGCGGCGACACCGCCGAGAAGCCGCCCGCAGCGAGATCGCGCATCTGCTCGTAGAAAAGGTCCGGCGCGACGGCCCGGGGACCCGGGCCGACGGCGTCGTACCGCAGGACCGGCACGGCGTCCGGCGCGCGCAGGGCCGCGGCGCCGCGAAGCGCCGCCGCGGCCAGGGCGGCGACGAGCGCGCCACCGGCAAGAAAGGCGCGGGCGCGGCGCCGGCCGCGGCCCGCGGCGCGTTCCGCCCCGCTCATGCCGGAGGATGGAAAAGCACCGCCTCGCAAATCGTCCGTCCGTCCGAAAGGACGGGCGCCATGCGGTCGCTCCAGCGACGGCGGCGGGCGGAAAGGGTGATCACATGCCCGCGCGCCCAGAACCAGGGCGCGTCGAAGAACTCGGCCGCGCGAAAGAGCCGGCCCGTGCGCGCGGCGACTTCCGCCTCCGGCGCGCCCTCCCGGACAAGCCGCTGTTCGCGGAGCCGCACGAGCTCCACGCCCGTCCGGCTCCAGGAAACGAGCTGCTGCACGTCGAAGCCGTTCTTGAGCATGTTGTAGACCGTGGCCTCGGTGAACGCCGCCGCGTACGGGTCGCCCGGATCGGGAAACCGGCGGCGGCGGATGGCGTCGGGCAGGGAGAACGCGCGGCGCGCCTGCACGGAAAGAACGAGCAGCCCGGAGGGCTTCAGCACGCGGTTGCACTCGCGCGCGAACGCCACGGCGTCCGGCATGGCGGCGAGGATGTCGAGCGCGACGACCGCGGCGTCGAACGAATGGTCGGGCAGCGGAATCGCGCCGCCGGCGCCGAGACAGCCGACCTTCTCGCCGAGAAACGCCTCCGCCGCCGCGGCGTGGGCCGGGGACCGGGAGACCGTGCGCCACGCCCCGCCCCGCGCGCGCAACTCGCGGGAAAAGACCGGATCGGGCGCGCCCACGTCCAGGCACGCCATGCGGGGAAGCTCCCCGGCCGGCAGCAGTTTCAGGATCGCTGCCAGTTCCATGCGCCTCGGCGCGATGGCGCCAAAACGCGCTTCGACGGTGTTCATTGGCTTCATGGCCCGCGATGATAGCAGAAAATCCGGTCCGGGGCTGATTGCATTTTTCGAGGGCTTGGAGTATCATTCGGCCCTGTGAACCGCGACGGCCGGGAGGCCCGGCCATTCCCTCCTTCCAGACATGTCGATTTTTCACTCCTTCACGGTCGCGAAAGTGTTTTTCCCGCTCGTTTGCTGCATCGCCTTCACGGTTGCGGTGGAGCAGGTGCTCTACCGCCGCGACATGATCTACATGCCCCTGTGGCGCCCCGCCGTCATGTCGGTCCTGCTCGGGGTCTCCGCGCTCATCTGGAACAGCTGGATGAAGATGATCCCCATGGAGAGCGTGCTGCTGTACGGCGGAAGGGACGCCTCCTCGCTCGCGACGTCCGTCGCGCTTTTCGTCCTCGTGGTGTGGGCCGCGCTCGTCGCGCTCGCCTGGTCGAGCGCCCAGCGCATGATGGTCGACCGCAACCGCGGCGCCTCCTCCTTCGGCGTTCTCCTGCTTCGGCTTTCGACGCTCGTGCCGCCGTTCGTGATGGCGGTGGTCCTGTCCGTGCGGTGCAACAACATGGTTGGCGAAAAGGGGTTCCTTTCGCTGGTTCTGGACTAGCGATGGCGGCGGCGACCGGTTCCGCCGGCTCCCCCGGCTCTTCTCCCGGAACGAGGGAACGCCTGCTCGCCGTGGCCTGCCGCCTGTTCGCGGAAAACGGATACCGCGCCACGCGCACACAGGAGATCTGCCGCCTCGCCCGTGCCAACGCCGCGGCGGTGAACTACCATTTCGGAGGCAAGGAGGGGCTTTACCGCGCGGTGTGGGACCGCGCGCTCGAGTCCACGCTTGAGGACGGGCGCGAGGGACCGCCGCTTTCGGCCGACGCCGACCGCGACTGGCTCTACCGCTACGTGCAGGCCTGCGTGCTTTCGGTTTTCGACTCCGGGATGCCCGGCATCCTGCGCAAGCTCATGACCCGGGAAATCGCCGACCCGTCCCCGATTTCGCGCGACGTCCTCGCGAACCACATCGCCCCGCGCTACTCCGAGCTGGACGGGCACCTCCGCGCCATGATCGGTCCGAAGGCGACGGACTACCAGATCGGCTGCTGCGTCTTCGCCATCAACGCCATTTTCGGCTCGCTCGCCCTCAACGGCACCGCGCGGCGCGAACTGTTCCGCGCCGAGAAGCCGACGCCCGCCGAGATCGAACAGTTCGCGCGCGAAATCTGCGCCTTTTTCATCGGCGGCGTGCGCGCCCTGCGCGGTGTGCCGGAAAAGCGCCGCTAGCGCGTGCCGTCGCTTCAGGAGCGCCCATGCCGAGTCCCCCTTCCGTTCTCTACATCGGAACGCCCCCCGGCACGCAGTCCGAGGCCGGCCATCGCGCGAAGTTCGCCGGAATGTCCCGCTACGCCGAAGCGCGCGGATGGAGCGTTTCCGCCGCGACCTGGTCGCGGAAAATGCGGCGCAAGGTGGAGTCGATGCTCCGGCGCGAGCGTCCGGCCGGGTGCATCGTCGAATGCTCCGGATCGCTCGGCCCGTGGCTTTCGCCGGAACTTTTCGCCGGGATCCCGGCCGTGTGGCTCGATTGCCGCGAGGGGGTGTTCGACCCCGGCGTCCCCACGGTCGTGTGCGACCAGGACGCCGTCGTGCGGCTGGCGTTCGGCGAATTGCGCTCGCTGCGTCCGGATGCGCTCGGCGTGGTGTCCTACCGCGAGGCGCGATTCTGGTCGAAGCCCCGCGCCGACACGTTCCGCGCCCTCGCGGCGGAGGCCCGTTCGCCCTGCCATTCCTTCGCGCACTGCATCCATCCGTCAAGCGCCGACGCCGCGCGCCTCAAGGCCTGGCTCGCGTCGCTCCCGCGCCGGACCGCGCTCTTCTGCGTGAACGACAACCTCGCCGCCGCCGTGCTCGCCGCCGCCGCGGACGCGGGCCTCTCCGTGCCCCGCGATCTTCTGGCCATCGGCGTCGACAACCGCGACGCGACGGAACCGGACGCCTCCATCGGCGTCTCCAGCGTCCAGATCGATTTCGAGCGGGCCGGGTACCTCGCCGCACGCACGCTCGACGCCGTGATGCACGGCGCCGACGTCGATCCCGGCGGCATCTCGTTCGGCCCGTCCATGGTGGTGCGCCGCCGCTCCACGGGCGGGACGCGGCGCGCCGCCCCGAACATCCTCGAAGCGATGCGCATCATCCGGGCCGAAGCGTGTTCCGGACTCTCCGCGGCCGACGTGGCGCGGCGCGTCCACGGCTCCCGCAGCCTCGTGGATCTGCGCTTCCGCGAGGCGACCGGCCATTCCATCCTCGACGAAATCCTGCACGTCCGGCTCGAAAAGGCGTGTCTTCTTCTCGCCGGAACCCGGATGACGATTTCGGCCATCTCCTCGTTCTGCGGATTCGAAAGCGAAAACGCGCTCCTGAAGACCTTCCGCTCCCGGTTCGGCGTTCCGATGCGCGAGTGGCGGCGCCTCCACGCGATGCCGGGACGGCAAGCGTGATGTTTTTTTTGGCGAAAAGTCATGTTTCTTTCGCCAAGATCCGGCATACTGTCGAGGCGCGGGGCGTCCCGTTCCCGCAGACGGCTCGCCACGATCGCCAATCCGTCCCGACTAGAAACCACCCATGGAAACATGACGATGAAACAGAGAAGCAAGACCAGCCTGTGCGGCTTGGGCCGCCTTTTCGCAACGTCCGCGGCGTTTGCCGCCGTCGCATTCGCCGCCGTCCCGGCGGAAGCGGCGAGCGTCTGGGAGGACGCCTACATCCGCATCGACGGCGCCACCGACTTGAACGGCGACGGTCGCTGGACGCCGGCAACCGCCGCGAACAAGCACGATGGCGACACCGCCACGGCGGAGATACGCGACACCCGCCACGCGGCGCTCGCCAACCCCTCAAGCCAGAGGTTGGCCTATGGCTCGTCTGATTCCGGCGTCATTTCACGTTCCGGGGTGCGGATCGTCAACAAGGACGTGGTCATGCCGGGCTGCGGCGGCAGGACGGTCAACATGCCCGTCCTGTATTTCCCGCAGGCGGCATACAACAGCGGATATTCCTTCGAAAACCTGTTCCTCAACGACACGAAATGCCCGGTTTCCGGAAACGAATGGACCGTCCTGATCCGTTGCCGCCACGAGGAGTTCATCTCCACCATCGCATACGTGTTCGGACTGAAAACCACCAACCTCGGCGGCGAGAAGGAAATTCGGCTTGGATGGGGCAAAAACCCAAACAACTCAACCGATTCACAACAATATCTCTGCGTCACAACCGGCAACACCCGCTGGGCGTTTACGAACATCAAGGCACAGCCCGGCAAATGGGTGGAACTCGCCATGGTCGTGCATCCCTCGTTGCCAGTGGAGGTGAACGGCAAGATGACAATCACCAACTGCATGCGCTTTGCATCGGCCTACGAAGGCGAGACGCGCCTGTGGCGCGATTACGACATCCCGTTCAACCACTCCAGCTACACCACCAATTTCACGCCGAAAACAGGATGGCTTTATTTTGGAGGTGTCCGCTACGGCAATCAAACGAGCAGCAACCTCGACTCCTTCCGCGGCGACATCCAGCTTTTCGGACTGTGGAACCGGGCGCTTTCCGACGCCGAAATCGTCGAGGCATTCGGTGGCGGGTCGCCCAGTCTCTTCCGGCTCGGCGAGGAGAACTGCGCGGCGGAGATGTTCGGCGGGGCGGCGCCCGCGGCCGGCGCGACCGTGACGCTCGACCCGCTCGTGAACGACAAGCGCGACTTCCCGACCGTCCTCACGCCCCGCGCGACGTTCCGGATTCCGTTTGCGGTTGACAAGTATGCCACCAACACCGCGCACTGGGTCCGCTTCAGGGCGCAGAGCGGCTCCGCCGCCGGAACGGTCGCGGTGGCACTTGACGGCGTTGCCCTGGATCCGCTCGGCGTCTCCTCCGGACGCGATTCCTACCTCTGGGTTCCCGGCGAGAAGTTCACGCTTGGCGACCACGTGCTCACGCTTTCGAGGTCCGACAACGGAACCGGCAACGTGAAGTTCGACGTAATCGAAATCGGCGGCGCAATCTGCGCAGGGGCCGCCGATGGGAGCGAGGCCGACATGGCTTCAGCCAGCACAACTGCCTCGCTCGGCTACTTTGACTACGACACGTGGTACGCCGCGGACGGAAACCTCATGGACTTCGTCCGCGCCACGCAGCGCAGCAAAAACGGCACCCACCGCCCGACGACGATCCAGTGGACGCTGCCGCCAGGCGCGGCCGAGAAGTTCGGAATGCAGTTTTCCTACAAGTTCCTGTATTCCACCGCCGACTCAGGCGGCAACGAGCCGCTGGTGTTCACGGTGAACGGGACGCAAGTTCACGTCGACAACCATGCGACGTACGCCAAAGCCACCACGGTTTTCAAGGTCGATGCCGACGACTCGCCTTTTGTCGATGGGAAAAACACGATTCACATCGATTTCGCCGCGGCGAACAAGAACAACTGGGTGGACTGGGACATGCTCAAGATCGAGCCGCTGCGTCCGAAGAGCCCCTTCGTGATGGTCGTGCGGTAGACGGCGAGCGGAGCGGGATATGGTATGATCCGACGGCATGAGCCGCGCGAAAGCCCGATTCACCGCCGTTTTGCCGTTCGCCGCCGCCGTTTGCGGCGGCATTCTCCTGCGCACGGCCTTTCCGCCGTTTTCAAAGGGCGGCGGCGCCGCGTTTCTCGCTCCCGTCCCGATTCTGCTGGCGGCGCGGCTCCTTCCCCCCCGACGGGCCGCGGCCGTGGCGTTCGCCGGAATGGCGGCCTTCTGGCTCGGCGCGCTTTCGTGGTTTCTTCCGCTCGTGCGCAACGGAGGACCGCTTCCGCTCGTGCTGCTCGGCATCGCCGGTCTCGGCGCGTGGTGCGCCGCGTTTTCCGCGCTCGCCGCCTGGTCGCTTTCGGCGTTTTGGGCGCCCTGGCGCTCGTTCCGTTCGCGCGCCGGAGAGGCGCGGCGCCGCCTTGTCGAGGCCGCCGACGGATCGCCGGAAGAGGATGCCGCCGCAGCCGAACTCGCGGCCCTGCGCGGGCGATCCGGGCGTTGGGAGGTCGTCGGCCCGTTCGTCGCGGCGGCGCTTTGGGCCGGCGCGGAGTGTCTGCGCTCCCGGATCGGCGGCGGGTTTTCGTGGTACGGGCTCGGCACGGCGGTGGAGGACCTCCCGGCGCTGTGGCAGCTCGCGGCCCTTGGCGGCGCCCCGCTCGTCTCCGCCTCGGTCGCGCTTCTCGCCGACGCCCTTGCCGGCGTTTTCCTGCGGGCGTGGGACGGCGTCGTGCACACGCCGGGCGCCACGCGGCGCCACTTCGACCTCACGCTGGCGCTCGTCGCGCTCCTCGCCGCGTTCGGGTGGGGCGGGGCGCGCGTGCGCGCCGTGCGCGCGGCGGAGCGCGGCGCGACGCGCTTCCTCCGCGTCGCGGCGGTCGATCCGGAACTTCCGTGCATCTTCGAAGGCCATTCGGACGAGTGGGACGAAGCGACGGAGCGGCTTGTCGGGCTCACGCGCGCGGCGGCCGCCGCGAAGCCGGATTTCGTCGCGTGGCCCGAGACCTCCCTCTGGGAAACAATGCCTTCACGGCGTCTGGAGGCCGGAATGGCGTCCTTCGCGGACGAGATCGGCGTCCCGGTCGTCGCCGGGGGCACGCTGCTCTCCGGACCGGACGCCGCGCCGGACGAGCCGGTGCGCAACGCGCTGTGGCTCTTTTCGCGGGACGGGGCGTCGCGCCCCTACGTCAAGCGCCATCTCGTCCCGTTCGGCGAATTCATTCCGCTTGACGAACACGTCCCCCTTCTGCGACGACTCGCGCCGGCGGGCGTCACCTGCACCCCCGGGGACGGTCCGGAGGCGTTCGAGATCGCGGGCGCGCGCGTGTCCGCCCTGATCTGCTTCGAGGACACGGACGCGCCGACCGCCCGCGCCTCCGCGCGCGGCGCCGACCTGCTCCTTTCCGCGAGCAACGACGCCTGGTTCGACGGCTCGTGCGAGAGCGCGCAGCACCACCGCGAGGCGGCGCTGCGCGCGATCGAAAACGGCGTTCCGCTCCTGCGCGTTTCGAACCGGGGCCTTTCCGGGGTCGTGTCGCCGTCCGGCGAACGGACTCCCGACGGCGGGGCGCTGTTCGTCCATTCGGTTCCGCTGCCCGGAAAGGACGCCCTTCCGCCGCCGCCGTACGCGCGGTTCGGGGACCTGCTGTTCGGCTACCCCTGCGCCGCGCTGCTTCTCGCGTTCGCGGCGGTCGGCGTCGCGCGGTCCAGGGCCGAGAGGTCGAGGGCGCCGAGAAAGGCCGTGGCCGAGGCGGCGTCCCGGATTTCCCCCGAGAGCTGCGCCTCGTAGCATGCCTTCAGGACCGGTCCGAACGCCGGCCCCGGACGAAAGCCGAGCGCGACGAGATCGCGGCCCCGGACAAGGGGTTGCGGCGGGGCTTTTTCGATGGCGAGGGCGGCGCACTTTTCCCGGAAGGCGCGGACGAGCTTCAGGGAGGGCTGCGCCGACGGATCGCCGCCCGGAGGGGTCGTCGCGCGGATGTCGCATTCCACGAGATCGGCGAGCAGATCCGGCCGACCCGCCTGCACGGCGAGCTTCCGGTAGGCCTTCTCCCCGGCGCCGGAAAGCGCGAGCGAGATCGGGCGCATGTGCGATTCCACGAGGCGGCCGACGAGCTGCACGAGCTTTTCCCGGTTCCAGAGCCGCAGGACGAAGGAGCGGGCGCGCGGAACGCTTTCGACCTCGTGCCCGTATGCGTGCCAGCGGCCGTCGTCCGCCCCGCGCGCCGTGACGGCGGGCTTGCCGAGGTCGTGGCAGAGGGCGGAGAGGGTCAGCGCGAGATCGTCCTCGGCGTCGCCGCGGCGCAATCCGACTGCGGCGTCGAGCGCGAGAAGCGTGTGCGCCCACACGTCGCCTTCCGGGTGATAGACCGGATCCTGCGGACAGCCCGGCAGGGCGGCGAGCTCCGGGTAGAACGAAAGCCACGCGCAGGCGCGCAGAAACTCCAGCCCGCGTGACGGCTTTTCCCCGTCCAGAAGGAGTTTTTCCCATTCGCCGGCAAGACGCTCCCGAGGCAGAGCCTCCTGCGTCATGCCCGCGCAGGTCGCGACAAGTTCCGGCGCCGCTTCGAGGAAAGGGAGGCGCGCGAGAAACTGCATCGCGCGCAGAACCCGCAGCGGATCTTCGGCGAATTTTTCAGAGACCTGCCGCAGGACGCCGCGCGCGAGGTCCCCAACGCCGCCCTTGGGGTCGATCGTTTCAAGCGTGAGCGGGTCGGCCATCACGGCGTTGACCGTGAAATCCCGCCGTTCGGCGGCCTCCTCCGGCGAAAGATTCGGATCCGTCGCCACGGCGAAGTCCCGGTGCCCGGCGCCAAGGCGGTTTTCAAGGCGCGGAAGGGAAAGGTCGAGCGCGGCGTGCTTGACCTTCAGCACGCCGAACGACGCGCCGACCTGGTCAAGCGGCCAGCGCGCGGAAAGTTCCCTTTCCAGCACGTTCGCGGGAACGCCGTGGATTTCAAGGTCGAAATCGTGGCAGGGGCGGCCCAGAAGCGCGTCGCGAACGCAGCCCCCGACGAGCAGGGCCCGTCCGCCAAGCGCGCGGACGAGACGGGCGACGTCCCGCGCGAGTTCGAGATCCGGCAGGTCGGTGCGGCGAAGGGCGCGCAGGGTCGCGTCCGGCCGCGGCGGTTTCGCCGTGTCGGGGAGCATGACGGGAAATCAGGCCTCGCCCTTCGCCGGACGGTGCGCGGCGCTCCAGAGCGCCGCGACGCAGAGCATGCCGCCGACGACGTTGCCAAGCGTGACGAACAGAAGGTTGCGCGCGGCGTGAACGACCGTGAGCGCCGAAGCGTCGACGCCGAGCGCGGCGGCCTTTTCCGCGAGGGCGGAGTCGGCGAGGGCGAAAAGCCCCGCCGGCAGGTAGTACATGTTCGCGACCGAGTGCTCGAAGCCCCCGACGACGAACGCCATGATCGGGAACCAGATCGCGAGGGTCTTGCCGACCGCCTCCTTGGCCGCGCCGGCGGCGAGGAGCGAAAGGCAGACGAGAACGTTGCACAGGATGCCGGACGCGACCGCCGCGGCCGGGGCCATGCCGGCTTTTCCGGCGGCGACCTTGATCGTGTACGCGCCGAGCGCGCCCCCTCCCGCGCTCCACTGGCCGGACGCCCACGCGAGCGCCGCGACCGCGGCCGCGCCGACGAAATTGGCGCACCAGACGCACGTGAGGTTGCGCAGCAGGCCCGGCGTCCCGATGCGGCGGGCCGACCAGGCCATCTCCATCAGGCAGTTGCCGGTGAAGAGCTCGGCGCCCGCGAGCACGATGAGGATCAGGCCGACCGGAAACACCGCCCCGGCGACGAGGCGGGCGAGACCGTAGTTCACGACGCCGTGCGCCGCCATCGAGCTGGTGCAGGCGCCGAGCGCGATGCACGCGCCCGCGATCGCGCCGAGCGCGACCATGCGTCCGAAGGGAAGCGCGGCTTTCTTTTCGGCCGCGGCGAGCTGGATTTCGTAAAGGGCGGAAGGTGTGTTCATGTCATGGTTCCTTTTCGGAAAGGGGAACGGGCATTATACACGGATCCGCGCCGGTCGGCGCACACCGTCAGCGGAGCGGGAGGAAGCCGAGGTCCGAAATCGCGGCGCGCTGCGCGGCGATCCAGGCGGACGGGTCTTCGGCGAAGCCTTCCGGCCAGACGACAAGCGGAGCCCCGCATTCGCCGCAGCATCCGCCGCGGCGCAGAACCGGCGCGCCGCACGCGGGGCAGACCTTCTCCAGCAGTTCGCCGCAGACGGCGCAGTGCGCGGCGCCGCCGGCGGCGGCAAGCGGCAGGAAGAGCGTCTGCCCGCCCACCGAGTAGGGAAGGTTCGAAAGACACTGGAAGTTGGGGCAGAAGCGGATGGGAACGACGCCCGCGCCCGGAAGCGCCGGCACGGCGGGAAGCGGAGCGGCGGACGCTGGCTTTCCTTCTTCCCCGAACCCGGCCGGAAGCGCCACGCCGAGCGTTTCGGCGAGTTTTCGCACCGTTTCCTGCGCAAGCGCGGTCGCCTTCCCGCCTTCGTACATCGAAAGCGCGGATTGCGTGCAGCCCACTTGCTTCGCCAGCTCGCCCTGCCGCAGATTGGCGGCTTGGCGGGCGCGGCGCAGCGCGAGATGCAACGTGGCGATTTGCGTGTCTTGCATGGGGACGCAGTATGCCCGGGATTCGCCGTCAATGCAAGGAAAATCTATCAACAGGCGTTGATAAAATTGTTGATAAAGTTTGGGATCTGCGATTTTTCAACAGGAAGAATCGCTGATTTAGAATGAATTTTCGACTTATCAAAAGCCGTATCAACAGGGGATGAAAAGTCGGGGTTTCGGGACGATTTTTCCCGCACGTAGATGTCGCACTTGGATTTCAAGTCCCCGTCTTTTCGGGCGTCGCCGGACTGAGGCGAAACGTTCTTGCCAATCTTGAAATGCTTGTATTTCACTTTGCTTCCAGAAGCTGGTTCCAGATTACGGCTGTCCGGGTGATCCGCGTTTACGGAAACCATGAGTCTCAAATATGTTCCTGAACTGGTTCCAGACAATGGACGTTTTATGACTCCGTACCGGAATCGTCCATCTTCAGCGCGAACTCGGAATAGCATCGTATCATCTTCCATCATTCTTGGGAGATGGCATGAGACATTTTCCCTGCACCATGCGAAACGAAGTTGCCGCTCATATCCTTCGTGCGGTGCAACAGTCGGGAAAGGGAAGAAACTGAACATATCTCGTTTGTCCATCCGCCCGCCGCATCCCTCCTCCATGAAATCGAAGCATAGCGTCATGGGCTTTTCTTCGCCGTCTTCGGCATTCGCAAACGAAAAGCGCAGAATGCAATTCGGGGTGCCGTGAAATTTTTCAAGTGTGGCAACCTCGCCTCGAATCAAATCAACGCCAATTTCGCACTCTCCTTTTGGGATTGTAAAAGTTGCATCGTATGACAAAGACACCTCGCCCTTGCCCTTTCGCACCATTGTCACCGGAAGAAGCGGATTCCACGGCAACCATCGACCATCCTTCGCGCATTCAAAATACGGGTCGTAGAATTCATATCTGAAAGAAGAGCCGTAATGCGTAAGGTTGGTGAAGGTGACAAGCAGTTCACCTGTTCCAAAGCCGGTTATCGTTGCGATGCCGTTGTCATCGGTTTCCCCACTAAAGACCACTCCGGGTCCCCGTTGAAACGCCCCGATAACGACGGAAGCGCGTTTCACCGGCTCGCCATGTTGATCTCTCACGGCAAACGAAAGTTTGAAGTCCGCGCCGCGAGTTTCCGCTTTTGCGATGTCCTCGCTCAATGGATAAGGTTTTGGACGTTCGGCAAGGCGTCTATTGTAGTCGTAAAGATTGGACCGAACGTCCCGTATCATTTTAAAGCCCGCATGGAGATCCTCCCCATGCCATCCAGGCCCCAAGTCGTTTTCAGTCGCGGAAGGTTCTTCGGGAAAAGCGATGGAGTCGCCGGACATTGTTTCTGAAACGCGCCCGATCTCAATTCTATTCTGCGGCGCATCGATTGCGGAACCCTCTTGCCGCTTCAGATGCGGCAAAAACGCCAGTGCCGCCAAAAATACGACGCCAGCCAAGCATATTGAAAGGAGATGTCTATTCATTGCCGTTCATGTCCTCTCTGATTTGCCGAAACACGTGGAATGTAAAAGGGAAGGCCATGTCTTTTATGTCGCTATGCAACCAACGATTCACATAATGACCGGAATTTCTTCCCCATGGCGCATTGTCATCGAAATCGTTCATGTCGTAGTCACCGAAATCGAAAAGCCTTCTGCTTCCGGATGGGCCAGAGAGGGCGGGAATGCCGCAGGCCAGGATTTCAGCCACCGAGCTTGGGGAAATCGTCGACGAGAACATGGCGGACGGGGAATGCAGGAAAACGGGCGTGGCGCGAAGTTCTGAATCGGTCATCGCGTTGGCGACAGCTGCCGGGATTGGATTGTAAACGTAGCCACCGGTATTTCCAGACGGACTTTCCTCCCATGTTGCCACTTGGTGGAAACCCCAGCCCGCCCACGTCGTTCCGGCAATGAGCGGGTTTAACACAGTCAGCCGTCCCTTGCCCATTTCCTGCTTGTGCCAAGAATAGTGTCCCAAGTCCAGAGAGGCGGGGAATCCGTAATGCAAATCATCGATCATGTCGGGCGGCGTGGCGCGGATTTGGAGGACTTCGTCTCCGGGCGTCGATTCCGTTCCGGAGTGGAAATTGTACAAATCCGTGAATGATGTTACGTCCGAAAATCGTCCGCGCCATGTAAGTTTAGAACGGTCGTCTCCCGAAGTGAACAGTTCATGCCACCGTGCGCTCCATGTGCGGGAATGGTATGCATACCAGTCGGGATGGACAAGCGTATTTGAAGGCGAACAGTCTGCGCCGAGCGTTGCGTCGAACGCTTCGACGGGGACGGCGGCGTTGAGCATGAAGTATCGGTCGGGCCGGAAACCATGGTCTTGGATGGCGGAGCAGACGACCATGTTGCCGAGGCTGTGCGCCAGAACCGTGGTTTCACCGATGAGTGACGAGAACTGAGCCGCGAAAGCGGGGGCGGTCAAAAAGGCGTTATGGACGTTCTCGTGATAGAACAGGCCGGATGGAAGGCCGCAATCTCCGCGCCATGTCACAGCATGGAACTTGGAGTTGCATCCAGATTGCCAGAGGCGCTTGAACATCTCCGCACTCCAGCCGTACGCCTTTTCCTCGTCAACCCTGAACCCGTGGATGAAGATGACGTTCCGCCTGTCGGTCGCGTCATCGGGCAGGGCGGACGGCTCGAGGGTGTCGGTGGAGCGTGAGACTTGGCCGCCAGATGCGGCGCGGAAGTTGTACCACCGGTAGAACTCCTCGACTGGCGCGACGAGGACGGGGAGAGTGGCCGACAGCGCGAGGTCGCCATCGTAGAGAATTTCGGCCGTCAGCGTGGCAGGGGTTCCTTCGGCGCTGCGGGTCTTCCCTTCCAGCAGCACGACGCCAGCGGACGCGTCTTGCTCCATGGCCGATACGATGGATTGTGAAAGCGCCGCCGCAGATGTCCCGACGGGGACGACGGCGGCGCTTTCGACTCCGGCATTTGGATCCGAGAGAGGCTTCCCGGCCTCGTCGGCCGTGAAGTCCGTTTCCACGCATCCCAGCGCCGCGCCGTCGCACGAAAGGCGGACTTCCACCTTGGACGAGTCCACGCTGGGAATGCCAAGAATGGTTTCCAGCGCCTCGCCGAAGTCGATGTGGACGGGGAAGAAGTCCACGAGATCGGAGAGTCCGTCCACCACGTCGTTTCCGCAATCTGGCGAAGAGGCCCCCGGAATGTCGCCGGTGGCGCTTTCCTGCACCGCACCGCTGTCGTCGTCGTTGTTGAGCCACATCCGCAGCGGCGATGACGTCGTAGCGGTCTCGGTCGCGCCTATTGCGCCGTCGCGGTCGAGGTCTGCGCGAATGGAGCCGCCAAGCACGTGCAGGGTCGCCGTTTTCCCGGCGGCTATGTTCCCGCCTTCGCCGTCCTTCGTGTGGACATGGGATGTGAGCAGTCCGTCGGCGTTTTCGCAGATCCAGCCGTCGCCGACGAGGATTTCGTTGCCATCGATACGGGTAGAATCGTAATCACAGAAGCAGGGGATCGCCGGAAGCAACGGGTCGCCCAGTTGTGCTTCCCAGCAATACCAGTCAGGGTCTCGATGTTCGCCGGAGCCGCGCCAACGCAGGAAAATTTCGTAGGTGGCACCTTTGCGGAGCAAACATGTCTTGGTGTTCGACTCGCCGGGGGCGTCGGTCAGGACGCGGAACGTCCTCGTGTCGCCGGAGCGAGCCGAAATGTCCATTTCCCATGCGGCGTAATCGCCGTAAACGTGGAACGGCATCGGAAACAGACTGTCCTGCGGCGGTGCCATGCCGCCATCCGATGCGTTGCAGGGATCCGATCCCCACGACACTTCGCTTCCGTCATGGGTTCCGTCGCCGTCGGTGTCGGGATCGCCGGGGTTGGTTCCGTTCAAAAACTCCTGCAGGTTCGTCAAGCCGTCGCCATCGACATCGAGCGAACCGTCCGAGGCGTCGCGCGGATCGAGTCCGTTTGCACATTCCCACCCGTCCGGCAAGCCGTCGCCGTCGGTGTCGAAAGCCGACGGATCCGTGCGCAATGTCAATTCCGCCGAATCCGAGAGTCCGTCGCCGTCGGTGTCGGCAAGAACCGGCGACGTCCCGGTCGCAAGGTGGTATTCGATGTAAAGACCGGGAACCACGATGGACTCGGCGTCCGAATAGGTCAACTTGCAGAATTCGGTTTCGATGCCCAATTCCGCCCTTGAGCCGATGGCCCGGTCGGAGAGCCGGTTTGTCTGCCCAACGGGCGAGAAATATGCGACGCGCACGACGTTCGGTTCGTTTTCGTCGAAAACGACTTGAAACGAAACGGAGTTGGTCGCGGCCGCGTCAAGCCCGTAGAACCCGAACGCGCGGTATTCCACGACGAAGCGATGATCGCCATTCGTTCCGAAGGTCGCCACGGAAAGCGCGCTACCGAGTTCATTCGTGCAGGCCAGCAGGTCGTCGGCGAACGCCCGGATGACAACAGGCCTGTCGTTGTCTGGATGCGCTGGAAGCCAGAAATCTCCGTCCGTCGCCAGCGCGAGGATTCCATTCATGCCGATGACGAGGTTGGAGCAAGCGGCGGCGCGCCAGGGCTGGATGGCAAACGGCAACGGAATCGAACTGCGGCCTTCGTCCAAATCGGAAAACCCGCCAAGAATGTCGGTCGCGCCGGACATGTCAAAGGGCGGAAGCGACAGCGCGGAAAGAAAACCGCACTCTTCCCCGTCCGTCAGGCCGTCGCCATCGGTGTCGTCGAGAAGTGGGTTGGTGCCGAATCCGGCTTCTTCAAGGTTGGAAAGTCCGTCATCATCCGGATCGTCCGATGCCGATGGGTCGGAGTCGTCGATCGGGTCGAAACCGTGGCGGACCTCCCATCCGTCGGGCATCCCGTCGTCGTCGGTGTCGGGGTCGTTGGGATCGGTGCCGAGTGTCGATTCCTCGCCGTCGGTCAACCCGTCGTTATCCGTGTCGGGATAGAGTGGATCGGTGACCCCATTCCATTCCGCGAAATCGGAAAGTCCGTCGCCATCTGTGTCGGCAAGCGTCCAATCGGTGTGTGACTCCGTGATTTCAAATGCATTGGGAAGCCCGTCGCCGTCGGTATCGGCAAGGCCGTCGGAGGGGTCGAGCGGATCGAACGGCGGGTGGTCCGTCTCCCATTTGTCGCCGATGCCGTCGCCGTCCGTGTCGGCAAGGAACGGATTTGTTCCCATCTGAAGTTCTTCCGGGTCGGTCAATCCGTCCCCGTCGGGATCGCCGTCACCGGGATCGGTGCCCAGCGCGAGTTCTTCAGGGTCCGAAAGGCCGTCGCCGTCGGTGTCTCCCTTGGACGGGTCGGATCCGATGCCGAAGTGGTATTCGATGTGAAGCCCGGGATAGACAGCGCCGGCTTCGTTTCGCGAATATTCCACCCCGTCATCATGGGAGGAGCGCGCGCCGAGCGTGGCGGATGCGCCGGTGCCAAAACCGGAAGCCTCCGAGAATGCCACATGAACCGCGTTGGTCTCATCTTCCCGGAACTGGACCTGGAATGAAACGCAGTCGTTCGTTCCGCCGGAATAGAATCCGACGCGCGAGAACTCGACGACGGCGACCCGCTCCGATGATTCGCCGCAGACGGAAAGCGCGACTTCGGAATCCATGTCCGGCAGGACTCTCAAATCGTCCCAGAACGCCGCGACTGTCGCGGATGCGCCATCCGCCAGCGGCAAGGACGAAGCGTTGCCATTCGAGCGCATTCCACTGCCAAATGCAGCCTCACCCGCCGAGAATCCGACCAATCCGTTGGCGTTGACGGTCAGATTCGTCATCGCCGCGCCAGCAACGTGGATTGGGAACGGCATCGGGATGGAAACGCAATCGTCATCGGCGTCGGTGAAGAGGACGGTTCGGGCTGCCGCAGAGTTGTCGATCCAGCGCAAAAGGCCGTCCGTGGAAGAGCGCCCCCACGAGACTTCTTCTCCATCCGCAAGCCCGTCGCCGTCGGAATCCGTCGCGAGAGGATTGGCTCCAAGCGCTAGTTCCTGCCCGTCGGGCAGGCCGTCACCGTCCATGTCCGGGTCGGAGGGATCATAGCCGAGACTGCGCTCGATGGCGTCGGAGAGTTCGTCGCCGTCGGTGTCGCGCTGGCCAGCGAGCATGAAGAAGGCGGAGCGCGGCGCGGCGTCGGTGGGTTCCGGAACGCGGGCGTAGAGGTTCGTGAACACGACGCCGAAGGGCGATTCGACCTCGTTGGTGTACACGCGGAAGCGCCGCGAAACCACCTCTTCCCAGTACGGCAGGTCGTCGCCGGAGAGGGAGAACTCGGTTTCGCCGTTCTCCGGCCAGACTTCCCGGCGGTAAATCCAGCGCCACGCCGGATCGGAGAGCGTCCGCTTGTGGAACACGTCGATGGCCGCGTACTCGGGAAGGTTGGTCGCAGGCCAGGCGACGGCGAAGTCGAACCGGTCATCGCCGTCGAAGGCAAACGCCGTGAAGCGGAGGGCGTTCGTCGAGGAATCGCCCGGGGAGGCGGGGAGAACGGGGCGCGGAATCGCGGCGGAGATGCGGCCTTCCGGCCGCGTCCCGCCCGTTCCGCCGGATTTGCTCCCGCCGTAGACGGAAACCGCGACAAGCGCGGCGACGGCGGCGATCCGGGTGAATGCGCCGCTGCCGCGCCAGCGACGGCGAAGGTAGGGCACGATTCCCGAACGACGCGCGATCCACGCCAAGGCAAGCGCGCACCAGCCGAGGCTGATGGCGGTGGCGAACGCGATGGCTGTGGAATCATGCATGGGGTCCAGTCCTCGTTATCGCAGGAATCCGTGTTCCCGGACCTTCGGCGCGATGCGGTCGGCGAGGGCGCGCTCGGCGGCGCGGAGGTCGCCGATGAGGCGTGTGTATTCGGCGTCGGGGGAGTCGGGGTTCATGTGGCCGTTCGGCTTGAAGCCCTGAAAGTGCCCGCGGATGTCGTAGAAGGAAGCGTCGGGGAGCGCGCCCGGCTGCGCGTGGTAGTGGCGCCACAGCGCGCGCCCGGCGTCGAGGACGGCAAGCGCTGCGGTGGAGGGGATGCGGCATTCAGCCGCGTCCATGCCCGCGACGCGGCCGGAGGCCGCATTCCCGCCGCCGCCGTCCCACGGCGCGCCCTTATCCGCTGCAAAAAGCAATCCCTGCGAGGGAGCAAGGCAACGTTCAACGCAGAGGCGCGGAGATGCGGAGGCGGCATCGTCGGGCACGGGTTCTGCAACTCTGCGGATCTGCGGCTCTGCGCGAGTCTCCATGACGGCTTTGAGGAATTCCGCCATGAAATGCGACTTGAAGCAGTCCTTCGCGCCCACCTCGTCTTCCGTGAACGGAATCCAGTGGTTCGGGACTATTTTTTCCTCACGCCGAGGCGCAGAGCCGCAGAGGCTCCCGTCTTTGCGTTCTCCGCGGCTCTGCGTCTCTGCGTTAAGATTTCCCGCCTTGCATGAAATGCGGTTCTGCCCGTGGAAGAGCGTGAAGACGAGGCAGTCCAGGTGGAATCCGTAGTCGTTTTTCCACGAATCCTCCGGCCACAGGAACTGGTCCCGGTCGTTCAGCCAGTCTGCCTCGATGCATTGCCGCACGGCGAGATAGACGCAAGCCGAAATCAGGTTCGACCGTTCGATTCTGAAAAAATTGAAGTGTTCGACGCCGGGTTTTGACGCGATGTAGAGTTGCGAGTCGTGCTGGAAGTCCGGCGCGGGATTTCCCATGTATCCAATGGGATTCGGCGTGCTGGAATCAAAGATTTTGAGCCAGCGGTTGATGCTTTTGTCCGTAGGCGGGGCGATGGTTTTGTCGCCGATCAGGTCTCCTTTCGCGTCGAACACTTCCGCTTGGATGTCCAATTTCGGTTCCGGCGAGGCGGTTTGAACGACAAAGAACCCGATGGGAAAATCCCCCTTCACGTTGTCGAACGTGTTGGCGGGGACGAGAAAGGATTTTTCAAGCCGGGCGCAGAAGGTTCGTCGGAATGCCGCGAAATTGGAACCGAGAATGTGTTTGAGCGTGGAAAACTGGGCGAGGGTACATCCGGGGATTTCCTTTGCAATGCGGATCAGGAAGAGCGCGAACATTTCGTTTGCGGCGGCACCGATGAGCGGCTTGTATTTCGCGTGGGTCGCGGTGCCCTTGGCAACTTCCGGCCGGTTGCTGCCCGTGCCTGTCACGGTCCGGGCGTTCGTCGCTTCCGCGTACGGCGGGTTGATGAAGACGACGAGTTTCCTGCGCCTTTCGGGGTCGCTGACGATTTCGCGGAGGCCCTCGGGGAGGGCGTCGAAGGAGTCGTTGAGGAAGTCGAAGCGGAAGACGTGGGAGTCGAGGAGGGCCGCGCCGTTGCGGATGCGCTCGCGCATGACGTCCACGTCGGCCTGCTGGAGCGTGGAGGCCCAGACGCGGTATTTGGCCTTGGGGTCGAGGCCGGCGAGGAGGTTGCCGGTGCCGGCTGCGCAGTCCCAGACGCAATAGCGGTCCTGCCAGTCCTCTCCAAGGACGGCGGCGATGGCCTCCTGCGCCTTTTCGACCCAGATCTGCGGCGTGAAGAACGAGCCCTGGCGCTCGCGGATGTCGGCGGGCATCAGTAGGTCTCGACGCTCGTTGATGAAGTCCCAGAAGGCGCGGCGCGGAGGGCGCTTGTATTGGTTCCAGAACTGCGCGTGCGCCTTCTGCCCGTCGTTGAATTCGGCGCGCTTGGCGTCGATGAACCCGGCGGCGTCGAGCTTGCGGTCGAGGTTGTAGTGGTCGCCGCGCAGGACGACGAAGAGCTTCTCCATGAGCGTCGCGTTGTCCTTGGAGAGCAGGTCCGCGAGGAAGAAGTCGGCGTCGTGGATGCCCTGCTGGCGCGCGCCCTCCCAGTTGACGGCGATCGAGGGCTTCACGGCCTTCACCCACTTCTGGTAGACGAAGGGGAAGTTGTTGCGCGTGACCTGAAGGCGGTTCGTGCGGTCGTTGCCGACGAAGAGGTTCTTCTTCACGAACTTCGGCAGGTCCGGGTCGCCGAAGGGGAACGAGACGAGATGCGCGGCGAGGATCGGGCGCAGGAGCGAAAGGACGTGCTGAAACGCGGGGGAGTCGGTCTTGGAGGGGGTGGCGGTCCAATCGACGTCGCTGCGGAAGAAGAGGTCGAGCGCGGCGTGCCACGGGAGGAAGGCGATCTTCTCGCAGTCGAACGCGCCGAGGAACGGCGGCGGGCTGTGCTTCTCGAACGTCCGTTCGCCGCCCACGGTGAGGACGAGCTGGGCGAAAAGCGGGGCGAAATCGGCGCGCGCGCCCTTCTTGGCCTCCGCCCAGAGAAGGGATTCCGTTTCCCAGAGCGTCGGCCCCTCCACGTGGGGCGAGACGCAGAAATCGACCTTGCCGAAAATGCGGGCGCAGTCGAACGCGCCGAACACGTCGCGCGCGACGCGATTCTTCAGTTCCTCTTCGGGGATGCTTGGGTCGTAGGGCATGGTCTCGTCTCCTTGCGGGAGAATGCTACCGGAAAACGTGGGCGGGTTCAATCCCAAAAAAGCAGTCGGCCTCGCGCGCAGATGCGAGCGAGGCCGACGGGGGGGAGGTCGGAAGACCGGAAGGTCTAAAGGTCGGAAGGGCGGAAGGGCGAAGGTTGGAGGTTGAGGGGATGGGGGGCGGCGTCAGACCGGGAACACCCAGTACGAGAGGCGGTAGGTGCCGGGATGGATGCGGTATTCGTCGCGGGTGTCGGGGCCGCACGATCCGGTGCCGAGGCCGCGCATGGCGGCGTCGAGGTACAGCGTCGTTTCGGCTTCCGGCACGAGTTCGGAGGGGTGCTTGGCCGGATCGAGGATTTCGTCGGGCAGGTGCGTGGCGTTGAAGCCGAAGTTCGCGCCTTCCGCCTGGAACTGGAGGCCGCGTCCGCGCGCGTCGGTCAGCGTGAGCCAGCGCGTGTCGCAGTGGTGGCCGTGTTCCTGCGGGACGATGTAGGGGAAGTACTGGTCGGAGACCGTCGAGGCGAAGGCGCCGACGATGGCGCCGTCCTTGCGGTCGGCGTAGGTTTCGACGGGGCCGAGGCCGAACCAGGTGAGGTTCTCCAGCTCCTTCGGAAGCTTCATGCGCACGGCGAGGCGCGGAAGGTCGTCCAGTCCCTTCGGCACGACGAAGACGTGGCGGCAGAGCAGGGCCCCGTTCGGTTCCATGCGGTAGCTCGCCTTGTGTTCGACCGGGATCGGGCGGCCGCTGAACTTGTACGCGCCGGACTTGTTCTTGAGATCGACGGTGACGCCTTCCTTGGCCATGTCGGGGCCGGCCGGCGTGAAGACGGAGCGGGTTTCGATGCGCACGGCGCCGTCCTTTTCGGGCTTCAGCGCGAACGCGACGCGTTCTTCTTCCATCTTGTCGAGACCGAAGGCGCACCAGCGGCCCATCGCCTTCCACATGTTGTGGCGGTCGCCGTCCTCGCGGGCCTTGATGCCGTCGTTGTCGGTAGGCGAGCGCCAGAGCGTGAACGCGGGGCCGCCGAGCAGGAGCGGCTTGCCGCCGACCTTGAGCGCGCCGATGCCGCCGTTTTCGGCGTCGAGTTCAAGCACGACGCGTCCCGCGGCCAGCGCGACCGGCGTTCCGTCCTTTTCCAGAACGCCGACCTGCGCGCCATCCCTTTCGACGAGGAGGGCCGGCGCCTGGAGGTCCTTCCCCTCGTCGATCCGGAGCGGCAGGGGCATCTGGTTCCACGCGACCTGATGTCCCTTCGGCGCCCAGGTAGCGGCGTCGGCGAGGACGGCGCTCACGTAGAGGAACGCCTCTTCGCCCTCGGCGAGGGCGGGGAGTTTGTTCCAGTCCCAGCCGAGGAGTTTCACCTTGGCGACGTTCTGCGGGGCGACCGCGAGGGGCGCGACCTTGCCGCGGGCGACCGCTTCGCCCTCCACCTGCACTTCCCAGGTGGCGTCGAGCCAGTCGGAGGCGGCGCGGAAGCAGTCGCGGTTTTCGACGCGGAGGACGCCCTTCGCCGCGTCTTCGAGCGAAAACGCGACGGGCTGGTGGACGTGCTTCACCTCCCACATCTGCGGCTTCGGAGTGCGGTCCGGGTTCACCATGCCGTTGCAGCAGAAATTGACGTCGTTCGGAACGTCGCCAAAATCGCCGCCATAGCCCCAGTCGCCCTTGTCCTCGCGCCAGACGCCCTGCTCCACCCAATCCCAGATGAACCCGCCCTGAAGGCCGCGATGGGAGCGAATGGCCCGCCAGTAGTCCGCAAAGGCGCCGCAGCTGTTGCCCATCGCGTGCGAATATTCGCACATGATGAACGGACGGTCGTCCGGCACCTTTTCGACGTAGCGGACCATGTAGTCCTCGATCGAGGGATACATCGGATTCACGATGTCCGTCGCGCGGTGGGAAATCGGGGAGCCGAAGATCGACGCCCCCTGGTTCCAGGAACCGTGCATGGGCCCTTCGTAGTGCAGCGGGCGCGTCGGGTCGGCGGCGCGGATCCAGTCCGCCAGCGCGATGTGGTTCTCCCCGATGCCGCTCTCGTTGCCGAGGGACCAGAGGAGGACGGACGGGTGGTTCTTGTCCCGCAGCACCATGCGCGAACCGCGCTCGAACCAGGTGTGGCGCCAGGCGTCGTCGTGCGCCAGGCGCGCGTAGTTGGCGTGGGACTCGATGTCCGCCTCGTCCACGAGGTAGATGCCGTATTCGTCGCAGAGATCGAGCCAGCGCGTGTCGTCCGGGTAGTGGCAGCAGCGCACCGCGTTGAAATTGAAGCGCTTGAGGAGCTTCACGTCGAGTTCGTCCGTTTCGGCCGGGCAGAACTTGCAGTGCTTCTCGTGGAACTCGTGGCGGTTCACGCCGCGGATTTCCGTCGCCTTTCCGTTCACGAGCAGTTGCCGGTCCGCGACGCGGACGTCGCGGAAGCCGATGCGCTGGGAAACGCATTCAAGCGCCTTTCCGTCCTTGTCGCGCAACGTCGCGACGATCGTGTAGAGCACGGGCGTCTCGGCGCTCCAGGGCCGGACGCGCGGAAGCCGCGCCGAGACCGACGCCTCCCCCTCGTTGGAGCGCCAGTCGACGGACTGGGGCCCGGTGGAGAGCGCGGACGCGCCGGGGACGGGGCGGCCGGCGGCGTCGAAGAGGGCGAAATCCGCGCTCCAGTCGTTCATCGGGGCGTCCATGTCGGCCCAACCCTCGCGGGGCGGGGGCATGTCGGCGTAGTTCACCTTGACGCGGACGTCCAGCGTGCCGGCGGGTTTCGCGGCCTCCCAGTCCCATCCGGCGCGGACGGTCAGGTCCTCGACGAACTTGTCGCCCTGCGAGAGCAGGTACACGGAGCGGTGGATGCCCAGCTCCATCCAGTGGTCCTGGTCCTCCACGTAGCTCTGGGCGCTCCAGCGGACGCAGAGGACGGCCAGTTCGTTGCGGCCTTCGGAGAGGAACTTCGAAACGTCGAACTCGGACGGCAGCTTGCTGTCGGTGGACATGCCGGCGAACCGACCGTTGACGTAGTACCAGGCCTGCGACTCGGCGGCGCCGACGTGCAGGACGGTGCGGCGCTTCGCCCACCCCTTCGGCAGATCGAAGGACGTGCGGAGCACGGCGCACGGATTGTCGTCCGGAACGAACGGAGGCCGGTTCTCGAAAGGCATCTGCACGTTCGTGTAGTGCGGATGCGAGAAGCCCTGCGTGCAGAGGTCGCCGGGAACGGCGGCTTTGGGCCACTTCGACACGTCGGCGCCGGCGGCGACCTCCGCGGCCGTCGCCTCCTCGACGCGGCCGTGGTACGACACCGACCAGTCCCCGTCGAGCGGCAGGAACCATTTCGACCGGCGCGGATTGCGCGAAAGCGCCGCCGCGGGCGTGGGGAAGGGGACGAGGTCGCAACGGCCCCGGAGGCGGTTCATGGAAGTCAGCTCCGGGATTTCCCAGGGGCGGCCGAAAAGGGCGGGATCGATCATGTCGGTGCGGTTTTGTGTGGATGACGCCCCCATTTTACCAGAAAAACGCGCTTTCGCGCCCGAATGTTTGCGACTTTCTAGAGAAAAGCGCCGCAATGCGACAAAATGGCGCGACAGGATGTCGCGTGTCGCGGGCGGACGGGTCCGGCGGGCGCCGAGAAACCATTTTTTCGCGTGGAAGCGCGAAGTTGGCACGGCTGATGCTCCTGTCAAAGCGTCAACGAAAACAATGGGCGCCGCGAGGCGCCAGAACGATGGAAAAAAAATCCCGCGAGAGCGGGGGAAAGGAAAACAAGAAATGAACGCATTCTTCGAAGCGACTCCATGGGGCCTCCTGCAGGACCTGCTGAACGTCGGCAACGACCGGTTCGACCGCGTCTGGAAGAATCTCGAATGCCGCGCGGCCGGGCGTTTTCCGCCGGTCAACGCCTTCACCGACGACGACGCGGCGGTGGTCGAGGTCCTTCTCCCCGGCAAATCCGGAAAGGATGTCGAACTGACGATCGAAAACGACACCGTGACCGTGGCGGACAATCCGGCGACGCCGGAAGGGGAGGGCGCCAAGAAGCCCGAGCCCGCCTGGAAGCGCGCGATCCAGCTGCCGTTCCGCATCGACGAGGCGAAGACCTCGGCCGAGTTCCGCGACGGCATCCTGCGGATCCGCCTGCCGCGCAAGGTCGAAGTCGCCACGCACCGCATCCAGATCGCCTGAGGCGGCGCCGGGAAAAACGTGAAATGCCAACCGATTTGAACGAAAGGGAAAAACCATGAGCAACGATTGCAACGAATGCTACGCCCTGCCCGACGCCCGGATGCAGGAGACCGCCACCGGCTACGAAGCCGTCTTTTCGATCCCGGGCGTGCCGAAAGGCGCCGTGGACCTCCGCGTGGACGGCAGGACGCTCCGCCTGCGCACTTCGGCGAAAGCCGAGCCGCGGCCCGCGGGCTTCCGCGAAACCCTCCGCGAGTTCGACCCGGCGCTCAACTACGCCGCCACGCTCGATCTGCCCGAACTCGCCGATCCCAAGACGATCAAGGCCACCGTCGAAAACGGCCTGCTGAAGGTCTCCTTCGACAAGCGTCCGGAGAACCAGCCCCGCAAGATCGAGATCGGCTGATCCCGGAGCGGGACGCGGAACGTCCGCCGCGCGCGTCGCGCGCGGCGGACGTTTTTTTTCCCCGCGTCAGTCCTCGGCGTCTTCGGTGACGCGGACGACTTCGCCGACCGACGTGAAGCCGGAAAACACCTTCGCCCAGCCGTCGTCGCGCAGGAGCGTCATGCCCTCCTCGACCGCCTTGGCGCGGATTTCCGACGTCGGGCGGTGGGCGGTCACGAGCGCGCGCACGGCGTCGCTCATGTGCAGCACCTCGAAAATGCCGCCGCGGCCCTTGTAGCCGGTCTGGTTGCAGCGCGGGCAGCCCGCGGGGTTCCAGACGGTCTTGCCGGCGAAGAACGACATTTCGACTCCCGCGGCGGCGGCGAGCGCCGGATCGGGGGCCCCCTCGGCCTTGCAGAACGGGCAGAGCCGGCGCACGAGGCGCTGGGCGAGCACGGCCGCGACGGACGAGGAGACGAGAAAGGGCTCCACGCCCATGTCGATGAGACGCGCGAACGCGCCGGCGGAGTCGTTCGTGTGGAGCGTGGAAAAGACGAGGTGGCCGGTGAGGGAGGCGTTGATCGCGATTTCGGCCGTCTCGCGGTCGCGGATTTCGCCGACCATGATGATGTCCGGGTCGAGACGCAGGAACGAGCGCAGCGCGCGGGCGAACGTGAGGCCGATCTCGGCCTTCATCGGCACTTGGTTGATGCCGGCCATTTCGTATTCGACCGGGTCCTCGGCGGTGAGGATGCGCTTGTCGATCGTGTTGATTTCGTGGAGGAAGGCGTAGAGCGACGTCGATTTGCCGGAGCCCGTGGGGCCCGTCACGAGCACGATGCCGTTCGGGCGCGCGATCGTGCGGCGGATCACCTTGTCGTCGCGTTCCGAGAAGCCGAGCTGCTCCAGGCGGATGACGCCGCCGCCCTTCTGCAGCAGGCGCAGGGAGACGGTTTCGCCGTAGACCGAAGGGCACGTCGCCACGCGGATGTCGATCTCCTTGCCGTTCACGCGGATGCCGATGCGGCCGTCCATCGGGAGGCGCTTTTCGGCGATGTCGAGACCGGCCATGACCTTGATGCGCGAAATCACGGCGGCCTGGAGGCGGTGCAGCTGCGGCGGCACTTCGACGCGGTGCAGGAGGCCGTCGACGCGGTACCGGATGCGGAGCTCCGTCTCCATCGGCTCGAAATGGATGTCCGTCGCGCCCTGGCGGTCCGCCTCGGCGATGATCTGGTTCACGAACTTGACGATCGAGGCCTCCTGGTTCACCTCCGAGAGGTCGAACTTGTTGGCCTGGTTCGCGTCCGAATCGGCGTCGTACACGCCGTCTTCGGCCATCTTCGCGAGTGTGTCCGCGCCGACGCCGTAGACCTTGTTGGAAAGGCGGATGATCTTCTCGCGCGGGCAGGCGACGAGCGCCACGTCGCAGCCGGCGGCGAGGCGGAGGGCGTCGGCGAGCGTGGAATCGAGCGGCTCGGAGGTCGCGACGGAAAGCACGCCGTTTTCGAAGCGGACCGGGACGACCCGGTACTGCGTGACCGCGCGCGCCGGCAGCTTTTCCGCGACTTCCTTCGGCAGGTCGAGCTCGGACACGTCGATGTATTCGATGCCGAGCGCCTTTGAAACCGCCCGCAGGAAATCCTCCTCCGGCGCGAAGCCGAGTTTCACGGCGGTTTCGACGAGGCCGGCTTCGGAGCCGGCACCGGCGGCGGAAAGTTGCAGCGCCTGGTCCGGCGCCAGAACGCCGGTCTGGGCGAGAAGCGTAACGAGAACGGAATCGGCGGGCATGGTCGTGGAAATCGCGTGCGGGGCTCCGGCGCGGACTCCGGCCCGCGCGCATGGACCGCTGCGCATGATACAACCCCGCGCGCCAAAAGGCAAACGCGCCGAAGGGCGGGAGGAGCTCGGACGCGTTGCGCGGGGGGACGGGTTCTGGTATTCTGCGGACCCGTGCGCCGACATCCGGCGCGCGGGGCCGGGCCTCTCCCGGCGTTTCAGGACCATTCCATGGCTGGCATCTTCAAGGCATACGACATCCGCGGCGTCTACGGCACGGAACTCACCGAAAAAACGGCGTTCGACCTCGGACGCGCCCTCGTCACGTTTCTCGGCTGCAAAAAAATCGCGGTCGGCCGCGACTGCCGGCCGTCGTCCGTGCCTCTCTTCGGGGAATTCGCGCGCGGCGCGACGCTCCTTGGCGCCGACGTGGTCGACCTGGGGCTCTGCTCCACGCCGATTTCGTACTTTGCCAACGCCGCGCTCGGCTGCGACGCGAGCGTCATGATCACCGCTTCGCACAACCCGAAGCAGTACAACGGCTTCAAGCTCTGCCGGGCGGCCGCCGTGCCGATCTCCGGCGCGACCGGCATCGCCGACATCGAAAAGATCATCGCCGAGGGCGCCTTCGCCCCCGAGGCGGCCGTTCCCGGAAAGGTGTCGCAGGCCGACTGCGCCGCCGACTACTGCGCCCGGATCCGCTCGTTCGCGGACCTGAAGCGCCCGGTCCGCATCGCCTGCGACTTCGCCAACGGCATGGGCACGTGGGAGGCCCGCGCGTTCGACGGCCTCCCGATCGAGACGACGGCCCTCTTTCCGGAACCGGACGGCAACTTCCCGAACCACGAGGCGAACCCGCTCAAGACCGAGACGCTCGCCGACCTTCAGGCCGAAGTCCGCAGGGGCGGATACGATTTCGGCGTGGCGTTCGACGGAGACGCCGATCGCGCGGGCTTCGTCGACGAAAAGGGCGACATCGTCCCGATGGACATCATCACCGCCCTCATCGCGAAGGACATCCTCCGCACCCATCCCGGCGCCACGATCTTCTACGACCTGCGCTCCAGCTGGGCCGTCAAGGAGACGATCGCCGAATGCGGCGGCCGGCCGATGATGAGCCGCGTCGGCCACGCGTTCATCAAGCAGCAGATGCGCGAAAACGACGCCGTGTTCGCGGGCGAACTTTCCGGCCACTACTACTTCAAGGCGAACTCCACGGCGGAGTCTTCGTCGCTCGCCGCGCTCAGCATCGCGAACATCGTGTCCGCGGCCGGGAAGCCCCTCTCGGAGCTCGTCGCCCCGATCCACCGCTATTTCGCTTCCGGCGAAATCAACACCAAGCTCGCGAGCAAGGACGCCGCGGAGAAGGTACTCGACGAGCTTCGCGCCCGCTACGCTTCCGCCGGGCGAGCCTTCGAGCTCGACGGCCTGAGCGTCGAATTCGACACGTGGTGGTTCAACGTCCGGTGCTCCAACACCGAGCCCCTGATCCGCCTCAACCTCGAAGCGAAGACGCCGGAGGAAATGGCGGCGAAGCGCGACGAGGTGCTGGCGGTCATCCGCGCATGAGTCCGGTCGGCGGAGGCGGGACGCTCGCCGGGCTCGCGGGTCCGGCGATGCTTCTGCTCACGGCGGTGATCTGGGGCGCGGGGTTTCTCGCGCAGCAGCTCGGCATGGACCATGTCGGACCGTGGACGTTCGGCGTCGTGCGCAACGCGCTTGCCGTGCTGGCGCTCCTGCCCGTCATCGCGTGGAGGCGGCGTCCCGTCGGTTCCCGGCGCGCCCTCGCGATCGGAAGCGTGGCGTGCGGCACCGCTCTTTTCACGGCGTCCATGGCGCAGCAGGTCGGACTCCAGTACACGACGGCCGGCCTTTCCGGCTTTCTCACGGCGGTGTACGTGCTGCTCGTCCCGGTGTTTGGGTGTTTCGTCGGGCGCCGTCCGCCTCGCGCGGTCTGGACGGGCGTCGCGATCGCGCTCTGCGGCCTGTTCGCGATCTGCGTCGGGCCGGACGCCTCGCTCGCCGTCGGGCGCGGCGAAGCGCTGACGCTCCTCTGCTCCGCCCTGTTCGCCGTGCAGATTCTCTGCATCGACCGGTTCGCGGCGGACGTCGATCCCGTGGCGCTGAGCGCCGGCGAATTTTTCGTGGGGTTCGTCGAAGGGATTCCCTTCGTCGCCCTGCCCTCCGAGTCCGCTCGACTGTCGCTTGCCGCGGTCCGCGCGGCGTTGCCGGCGATCGGCTTCGCGGGAATCCTCTCCTCCGGCGTCGCCTACACGCTCCAGACGGTTGCGCAGTCGCGCACGCCGCCGGCCGTGGCGTCTCTGCTCATGAGCCTCGAAGCCGTCTTCGCCGCGCTCTTCGGCTGGGCGCTCCTGGGCCAGACGCTCTCCCCGCGACAGCTCGCGGGATGCGCGGCGGTGTTCGTCGCCGTCGTCTTTGTCCAGCTCCGCGCGCCGGAGCGGCGCTCCTAGCGTTCCGGTCCGAATTCGACGCGCACGACGGTCGATGTCGCCGGAAGCCCCGGATCAAGCGCCAGGGCCCGGCGCTCGAGGTCCGGGATTTCGGCGGCCGGCGTCCCGGGGGCGTTCACGAACACCACGGGAAACGAAGCGCCGGGATCCCGGAAGAGAAAGACTTCGGCGACGCCGGGACCATGGCCGGCGTCGCCGACGGGCCCGATCGGCGCGAGCGTCTCCGAAAACGGGGCGGCGGCCGCGGGAAAGGACGGCTTCGCCACCGAAGCGGGAAGGTCCGGAAGGCGGATGTCCGCCGCGCGGAGCGGAGGAACCGGCGGCGGGGGAATCGGGGCGAGCGCGAGATCCGGAGGGGGCGGCACCGCGGGTTCCCCGGCAATGCCGAGCGATCCGTGCGCGACGGAGTCCGGGGCGAAGAGCGGATCGGGCTCGGGGGACGAGAGGACGAGCGAAACCGCCGTGAAGTGCGAGGCCGGCCCCCGCGGGCGCTTCGCGGGCCGGTCCGGACGCGTCACGTGGGCAAACAGCAGGGCCACGACCGCCGCGACGAACAGGAAGTCAAGGTGGAGGGCGTGGAACCGGCGCCGCGCCGGCCGGCGACTTGCGATGCGGCGCGTCATTTCTCCACCGGAGGCCGTACGGCGAACAGGACCTCCTCCACGCCCGCTCCGCGCAGGGCGCGGGCCAGGCGCATCGCGTCGCGGTGTTTCGTCTCGCCGTCGAGATACACCACGACCCGTTTTTCAAGAGCCGCGGCGGCGGCCGCCGCAAGGTCGCGCCGGAATTCGGCGACGCGTCCGGAAGACGAGAGATCGTAGCGCTCGTTGTCGAGAAACGCGATCGCCGGCAGGGCGTCGGGATCGTCCGGGGAGACGTGCGCCTGCGGCGCGGCGACGACCGCCACGGCGAGCGAGGAAAGGCGCACGCCGTCTTCGAACGGAAGCGCCGGAAGCGCCACGCGTTGCCCGGGAACGCGCGCGGTCGCGTTGACGAAAAGCAGCTCCGCGACCGCCAGCAGAAGCGCATCGAACCACGGCACGAGCGCCAGGGCGCGCGGCGCGAAGCGCGCGGCCGTGAGGCGCCGGCCCGGCTCGAAGGCCGGATCCGGCACGGCCCGCCTTCCGTTCACGGCGCGACGCCTCCCCCGGGAGCGGCGGACCCGTCCCCGAAAATGAAGTGGAGGAATTCGGCCCGGGCGTCGCGCAGGTCGAGCGCGAGACGGTCGATCTTCACGAGCAGGACGTGTCGGCCGAGTTGGGCCGGAAGGGACACGACGAGTCCGGCGATCGTGGTGGCGAGCCCGAGCGCAAGACCGTCGGCGATCCCGTCCTGGTCCGCAAGCGGGAGCGCCGCGCGGTACGCGAGAAGCGACGAGAGCAGGCCTTGGAGCGTACCGATGAGCCCCGCGACCGGCGCGGCGGCGGAAACCATGGCGAGGACGGCAAGCCGACGCTCCATGCGCCCGATTTCGATGCGCTCGGCGTCCTCCATGTCGGCGGCGAGACGGTCGCGCGGTTCGTCGCGGCGGCGGATCGCGAGTGCCGCGAGACGGGCCACCGGACCGGGCGTTTCCTCGCAGAGCGCCACGGCCTCGCCCGCGTTGCCGCGCCGCATGGCGTTGAAGATGCCGGCGAGGAAGTCGCGCGAATCGATGCGCTCCCGGTGAAGCTGGAACGAGCGTTCGCAAAAGACCGCCGCGGCCACGATCCCCATCGCGCAGATGAGCCACATGACCGGACCGCCGGAGACCGCGTATTGGAGAAAATCGTTCATGGAAAACCGGGGACGGTGCGCGGCGGCGAATTCCGGCCGCGCGTCCGGGGCCGGAGAATACCACCGACCACGTTCCGCGCGCAAGGGCTCGTCCGGTTCCGTTTCGCGGGGGAGGCGGGCGTCAGAGCGACATGCCGCCGTCAACGGGAATGTCGGCGCCGGTGACGTAGGAGCAGGCGTCCGAGCAGAGGGCGAGTACCATGCCGGAGCAATCTTCCGCCGAACCGAAGCGTTTCGCGGGGATGCTTTCGCGAAGCGTGTCGGCGAAGGTCGGATCGGAGAGGACCTTGGCGTTGCGGTCCGTGGCGATGACGCCCGGCGTCACGGTGTTGACGGTGACGCCGCGCGCCGCCCACTCTTTCGCGGCGGTGAGCATGAGCGCCTTTTGCGCGGCCTTGGTGGAGGCGTAGATCGCGAGGCGCGGCGCGGGATGAGCCTGGTTCACGCTCCCGATCGACACGATCCGGCCCCACCCCCGCGCGGCCATCGAGGGGCCGAACGCGCGGACGAGCCGGAACGAGGAGCGGAGATTGGTGCGAACCATGCGATCGAATTCGGCGTCGTCGAAATCCCCCACGTGGCCGTAACTCTGCACGGAGGCGTTCAGGACGAGGATGTCGGCTCCCGAACAGTCGGAGGCAAGGCGGTCGC
Source organism: uncultured Verrucomicrobiota bacterium (assembly GCA_946534105.1). Taxonomy (GTDB): domain Bacteria; phylum Verrucomicrobiota; class Kiritimatiellia; order RFP12; family UBA3636; genus UBA3636. Next base: position 1,855 of record CAMNCG010000010.1, on the reverse strand, counting down.
ACGCGGCAGAGTCGCCCAGGTCGGCCGTGCGGGATTCGGCGGCGATGCCTTCCGCGCGGGCGGCCTCGACGGCGCCGCGCAGGGCCTGAGAATCGGACGCGCCGTGGAAGATCACGCGCGCGCCGGCCCGTCCGAGCGCGAAGGCGACCGCCCGCCCGATGCCGCGCGACGATCCGGTGACAAGGGCCGTGCGGCCGGAAAGATCGAACGCGGCGGCCATCAGAAGTATCCGCCCTTGTCGATGATCTCGGAGATCGTGTCCCCCTGCCGGACCCAGGAGAAGATGTCCACTTCGTTCTTTTCAATGCCTTCGGCCCGCTCCAGCACGTCGCAGGCGATTTCCCGGGGAATGCAGAGCACACCGTCGATGTCGCCGAAGATGATGTCGCCCGGACGGACGGTCACCTTCCCGACCTTGATCGGCACCTGATAGTGCGTGATCATGCAGCGGCCCAGAGATCCGTTCGACGTGCGGTACCGGTAGAACACCGGAAAATCCTGTTCGAGGATCTGCTTCGTGTCGCGGATGCCGCCGGCGATGACGGCGCCGCGGATGCCCTTCGTCTTCGCGGTGGCGGTCATGACGCCGCCCCAGAGACTGGCTTCGACATCCGAGGAGGTGTCCCACACGACCACGCCTTCCGGCTTGAAGTCGTCGAGCATCTGCGCGCGGAAGGTCATTTCGCCTTCGATCATCACGTTCGGGGCGCTCTTCACCGTGAACGCCTCGCCGCAGACCGTCATGTGGTCCCGGAGCGGCATGATGTCGGAAGGAAGATTCTGGTCGAGAAGCGTGAGTTCGCGCATCACGTCGTTGATCGCGCCGGTGTAGAGCTTTTCGTAGCGTTCGCAAAGCTCCTTGACGGGAATGCGCAGCGGGCAGTCCGGAATGCGCTGGCGGGCGGCGATGAGCCGGTCGAGTTTCATGAGACCGGCTTCCTTTGCGCGGCCTCGCATGTCTTTGAGAGAGGGCATGGCTTGTTGTGTCGGTACGGACGGAGAAGCACGGCGATGCGGATCGCCTGAGGCCGAAAGGTAGGAAAACGCCAGTCGTTCGTCAAGCGAAAATCCGCATTTTGGACCTCATTCGTTCAAGTGTGAACAAATCTCCCGCTTCTCTCCCGTCCCGTTCCCCTCCGCCCTCCCGACTTTTCACCGAATTCTCGAATAATTATTTTCTAATACGCAATTGATTATTCATATTGTAAAATGAAACGCCTCGCTCGGTTCAAGTCAGACGGATTCAACGATATTTCCCATCCGGCTCGGCCGCCATCACAGGGAAACCGACATCTTCCGGAACACGGCAGGCGGATGCTTCGTTCGACCCGACAATGGCATCGTGAAGCTTCTCCAGCGTAGCGGCGCAAACCGCCGATCGCAGTTCGCATTCCCACACGACAAATACGCGCCAGCCCGCCTCGGCCCACAGAATCTCATGCAGACGATCGCGCTCAACGTTCCGCTTGAACTTTGTCTTCCAGAACCTCACGTGTGATTTTGGCGTCGTTGCCGCTCCGCATCCGGGATGTCGGTGCCAGAAACACCCGCGCACTTCAACGATGGCCCGGTATTTGGCCAAAACGATGTCGGGGTGACCTGGAAGGGACGACACGTTTACGCGAAAGCGCAATCCGCGCGAAAACAGATAGCGCCTGACCATCCGCTCCGGTTTCGTGTCTCGACTCCGAATGCGGCTCATCGTCCAGCTGCGACGCTCTGGTGAAAGAATGTCCGTCATGCAACTATGGATGCGAGAACGATGCATTCCTTTACGCCGTCCGTCGTCGCACCCGCACCAGCCCGAGGCCGTCGCAGACCACCGCGTGCAGCGCCGTCATCGTCCGGCACCTCG
>CAMNCG010000009.1 GCA_946534105.1 uncultured Verrucomicrobiota bacterium | reverse complement strand
CAAAAACCGTTTACGTTTTCGAGTTCAAGTGCAACAAGTCCTCCAAGGCGGCGATGCGGCAGATCCGCGAGCGCGGCTACGCCGACAAGTGGAAGGGCGGCAGGCGCCCCGTCACCCTCGTCGGCATCAACTTTTCCTCCCGCAAGCGCAACATCGACATTCCCGTCATCGAGAAGGCGTGACGGGCATGCATGACAAAAGGTCATCAACCAGGTTCCGACCGACATACCTCGTCCCATGTCAACGAGACTTCCAACCAGGACCGTTTTGGCGGTTCTTCCAAAGTTGGACGAAAAGAGCCGCGTCGAGGCGGAGTGTATCCGGAGGATTGGCTCGGCGCGCCGATGGAATGTCTTTCTGGCGGAATTCCACCGCGCCAACGACGGCGGCCTGGTCCTCGATCGCTCGCCCTGCCCGGCGGAATCCCCTTCGGATCTGGTCGAGACGATCCGCCCGGACGGCATCGTTTTCCTGAGCGACACCATTCCGTTCGACGAGGCGCGCCAGTTGTCCGGCAACGGCCCCCCGCTTCTTTTCCTCGGACGGACGCCGGACCCGGGGGCGGAGAAGACGGCGCCCGCCGGTTTCGTCTTCGCCGACCAGACCGACATCGCCATGCGGGCCTCGCGCGTTCTGCTCTCCTCCGGTTACGGGCATTTCGCCTTTGTCCCGTTTTCCCCGTTGGAAACGGTCTGGAGCCGCGAGCGCGGAGAGGCGTTCGGGCGTTTCGTCCGCGAATCGGGAAAGCGTTTCCACGTTTTCCAGATGGCGGCGGGCCGGCGGGGGTGCGCCGATGCGCTGGACCGATGGCTTGAGGCGCTTCCCAAGCCATGCGGCGTCTTCGCGGCGAACGACCTCACGGGGGAGGATGTGCTGCGCGCCTGTGCGCGAACCGGACTCCGGGTCCCAGACGACATCGCGGTCGTGGGGGTGGACAATATCGAACACATCTGCGAGGCGACATCGCCGACGCTCTCCAGCGTGGCCAAGGATTCCATGTCCGAATGTTCGGCGGCGGTCTCCCTCCTCGCCAAACTAATGGACAAACGGGCGCGGCGCGAACTCGCGTCCCGCGCCGTCCCGGCGTTGGGCGTCGTCCTGCGCGCTTCCGCTCGTTTCTGCCGCGACCGCCGCGTGGCGCTGGCGCAGGAGTTCATCCGGCTAAACGCCTGCCGCGAGAAGTTCGGCCCGCGCGACGTGGTGAAGGCAATGGGAATCTCGAGAACCCAGTCGGACGTCGTGTTCCGCGCCGCCACCGGCCATACGATCCTCGACGAGATCCATGCCGTCCGCCTCGCCCGCGCCAAGGAGCTGCTGTTGAGGGGACGTCGCGCGGAGTTCGTCGCCTCCGCGTGCGGCTACGCCTCCACCGACGATTTTCGCCGCGACTTCCGCAGTCGCCTCGGCACCACTCCGCGCAAGTGGGTGCTGAAAAACTACGGGCCGTGACCGCCGGGACAAGGGGCGGGACGCATACCGTTTGATTTGTCTGAAAATAGCCGTTCCATTTGTCCGAAATTATTACGGGCAATCCTGTACAATTGATGCCGTTCGCGCGGTCTGTGCCCTTCGTCGGGGCGCGACATCTCGCGACGCAAACACAAGCAAAGGAATTCATCATGCACGTGCCATTCATCTGGCGAAGCATTCGCCATTCGTCTATCGCCACAGTCGTGGCCGCCCCGCGGACGGCCTCAATCCTCGTGGCATTGTCCGCCGCCACGATTTCCGCCTCTGCGATTGCTTCGGAATACTACGTCGCCACCGACGGCGTGGACGCCGCCGGGCGCGGTTCGGAGGCAAGTCCGTTCCAGACGATCCAATATGCCGTCAACCAGGCGGCAAATGGCGATACCATTCGGGTGAAGCCGGGAATCTACGACCAAGGCGGCGCCGTGAACACGAGCAGTGGCATCGACCACATGAACCGCATTCTGCTGGAAAAGAGGGTTAACCTTGAATCGACCGAAGGCGCGAGCGCAACGCACATCGTTGGCGCGCCGGACCCGTCCACCGGCGGCATAGGCCGTAACGCCGTCCGTTGCATCTTCGCCAAAGATGCGGCTTCCGGTTCAACCGTGAAGGGCTTTACGCTGCGCGACGGCTATGGCGACGATGGTGTCGGCAACTATCACCGCGCCGGTGGCTTCCAGCACTTGAACGGGCTGCGCGACATCTATTTTTCCGACTGCATCGTCTCTAACTGTGCATCCTACTCGCATGGCGGGGCGCGCGGCGGCACATGGGCGCGCTGCCTCTTCACGGGAAACCGCTGCAATCACGCCACCTCCGACGGTCAGCATGCTTCGGCAGTCGGCGCTGCAAATCTGATCCACTGCGTCATCGCGGGCAACGGGGACAGCGACGAATCAAGCGCCAGGGACTGGGCTGTGAGCCAGGCCACACTGGTGAACTGCACAGTCGTCTGCAACCGTGGCAGAAGCGGACCCAACAACAGCAACGTGAAAAACACCTGCTACAACACGGTGTTCTGCGGACACGGCTACAGCGACCAACAGGACGCGAACACCTACAATAACTGCACAACCGCCGGATATCCGGTGTTTTCTCCGCTGGCCAACGACTGGCGCGTTGTCGCGGGGAGCGCGGCCGATTCGGCGGGGAACATTTCCCGGCTGACCTCAGTGTCGTTCGCCAACGCCACGTTGATGGCTGAATACTACCCCGGATTGGCCGGGAAGGATTTCGCCGGAAACGACATCGACTTCACGGCGGCAAACGTCCATGCCGGGGCCGTTCAGGAAAAAATAGCCACTGACGGTGGCGTGCTGCGTCTCGCCGGCCCCTTTTCCTGCAACGGCGCAACGGTGCCGGACGGTATGCCGACCTATCTCCAGACGACGAATCTTCTCACGCAGTATCGCGTGGCGTTCGGCCGCAGCAGGACATCCGGCTCGTCCACGACGTATCTGCGGACCGTCCGGCGCCGTTCCGGCAATGAACTATTTCTCACTCCGGCATTCGATGATTCGCTCATGATGATGGTGCCGCCCAAGTCGGGCGTTGCCTCGACCAACGAACCGCTCTACTCCAAGGCTCTTTGGGTCGATGCCAAGGCCGGCGACGACACGAGCAACAGCGGCGCGGAAGCCTCGCCGTTCGCCACGATTCAGAAGGCCGTTGATGCCGGCGGAAGCGACACGGTCGTTTACGTCGCTCCCGGCATTTACAATCAGGGCGGCGTTGTCTCGACCGACCGGGAGGCCGCACCATACGTGAACACCCGCGTGTGGATAACGAACTCCAATGTCCGCGTCGTTGGCGTCTCCGGCGCGGAGCGGACCGTCATCGTCGGCGCACCGGATCCCGGCACCGGTGGCCTGGGCGATCGCGCATGGCGTTGCGTCGGGTCGAGCAAGTCGGCATTCTTCGCCGGCTTCACGCTCTCCAACGGCTGGACCCGCGCATGTTCCTCGGATACCGACAAGGCGGGGTTTGGCGCGGCTGCGTTTGGCACCGCCAGCCAATACATTTTCCTCCACGACTGCATCGTGACGGCTTGCCACGCCTACGGCGACATCTGCCAAAAGTCGGCCGCATACCGGTGCCGGATTTTCGGCAATGTCGCCGAAAACGAGTCGCTTTTCTCCGGCGAATGGGGCCGCATCGTCTGCACGTGGGTGGGGCCGAACACGACCCGCAGCAGCGACTATTTCGGGTATGTCGGTCAGAACTGCGAGGCGTGGTTCTCGACGCTCGTGGTGCCGGACGGCCGTAGCGCCTTCGCGAAGACCGCTATGCGCATTTACAACTGCATCGCCGTCGGAGGCAGCGCCGTCAGATCATCGATGGTTTCAAAGGGAAACATCTTCTGGAACTTCGCGACGGTCGATGACGGCGCGGCCGGGACATTCGCCAACCCGCGCCTCTGGACGGACAAAATGCACGTGAAAGATGACTCGCCCGCGATTTCGGCGGGCGTTGCGTCAAGCGCGGCGGGATACGCCTCCGGCGACCCAATTTCAACAACATGGCCGAACTACTGTTCCGCCGACGTCGAAGGCAATCCGCTCCTCTTCCATGCGAATGGCACAGTCCTTGCCGGTGCGGTTCACACCCTCTTTCCAAGCCAACTGCCGACAACCGTAATCTTCAGGTAGGGGATTGGCGGGCGGCGGCGCCTCCTTACCCGCAAAGGAGAATTTGCGAATGAATATGTCGCTTTTGCGTTTGTCGGCGGCGTTTTCTGCCGTGTTGGCCGTCTCCTCGACGGCCCATGGCGGGAGCGCGCCGCCTCCCGATCCGGCCAGCTGCGGTCCTCTCACGGAAGGATGGGCGTTGCCGCCGCGAGAAATCACGGGACTGCCGGACCCGTCGAAGGCGTGGTTCGCGCCTGTCGATGCGGGGGAACGATCCTTCGATGTGGTGAAAGTCCGAAACGCGGAAGGGGTCGTGTCCTTTTCCAATGGCACGATCCGCATCGAAAAGACCAACGACAAGGGCACCATCTGGGTGGTGGCGCACAGGCCGTTCGCAAAAGTGTCTTCGTCGAGCCGCTACCGGCTTTCGGCGGAAATGGAGGCCTTTTCGGGCTATCCGCGCGACGCCTTCGCCAACGTTCGCGCCGTTCGCTGGTGGGGCATGGACGCCCCGGCCGCACCGGGCCTCGACCAGTCCCTCAAGCAGGACAAGTTGATTTGCACGGCACCGGGGCGACCTCTTTTGAAGGCCATTTCCTTCCGGCTTCCAAAGGAAGACGACGGCAACTGGAGGGCCGCGATTTGCGTGGAGGGCGGGCCAAGCGCCAGCACATGGCGAAATTTGCGTGTTGATTCGATGGAGGAGGTCGAAAAGGCCGAGGCAAACGCCCGAATCGGCCACGAGGCGCGCGATTTCATTGCAGACTTGACCGATCCAGCCGCGTTTGACGCGAAACTCGCCGTCGATTTCGAACACACGGCGCAAATCGTGAAGGACGGCGACTACGCGAAGTTGCTTGTTGACGGAGAACCGACTCCGCCGATCTTTTTCAAGGGCGGCCATGCCCGCACGAAAGACCTTCAGTTTGGCGGGAAACGAATGCACGAAGCGGGCATTCCACTACTTGTCGCGCAGGTGTGGCCGGGTTCCAGGTGCAACAAGGCAGGCTTCAGGGAAAGCTACTGGACAACCAACGGTTTCGACGCCGCTGCAGCCGTAGCGGACGTGAAGCGCTCCATGCTCACCGCGCCCGACGCACTCTACGTCCTCACTATCCACCTCAACGCGCCGGCCTATTGGTGCGATACGCACACCAACGAAATCTGGCGCACGGAAAGTGGGGAGCCGGTCTATGGCAACGACGCGCACGCCTTCGGTCCCGTCCCGTCGCCCGAATGGCCGTGCTGGCGGTGGCCGTCCTACCACTCGCGCGTACTGCGCGACGAGACCAAGGCGATGCTTGTCGAACTCATTGCGGAACTCAAGCGTACTGGGCTTTCGAAGCGAATCGTCGGCCTCCATTTCGGTGGTTATCACGACGCGCAGTTCACCCCGGCCATGCCCGACTGGTCAGAACCTGCGCGGCGCGCCTTCGCGGAATCGGGTGAAAGCGACTACGCCGCTTTCCTTAAACGGCAGCCGATGAAAATGCAGGAGGACTACGCACGGCTTGCGCGAGAGGCGTTCGGCAAGGACATCGCTGTCTTCCGCTGGTGCATGTGCGCCTTCAGCCCCCGCAAGCAATCCACGCACGACATTCGCGAATTCGCCGATTCTCCTGAAATCGACGCCATCGTGCCGCAGGTCGGCTACCACAACCGTTCCCCCGGTTGCGCCGTCGGCGTGAAGACGCCGTTTTCATCCTTCCATCTAAACGGCAAACTCCTCGTCCATGAGCATGACCTCCGAACTTACGCCACATGGCCACCACGCGAGGAACCGTGGCGGCGGCCCGATCTCAGCCAGGCGGAGGACATCGACGAGTGGCGATCCATTGACCGCAAGACTGCCGGGCAGATGATTGCGCGCCGGACGGGTTTCTGGTGGTACGACTTCGACAAGGGATCGTTCGACCTGCCAGAAATCGCCGCCGACATGGCGTCCATCGTCGAGGCGGCGCGTCCAATCTACCTGGAACCGCCCGACCCGTGGCGGCCGACGGCGGCGTTCGTCATTGACGAAGCGGATCTCTTGGCTCTCCAGAAGGCGAGCGGGGAAAACGAAAAGCCGGCCTCCGACATCGACTCAATGGTTCTCCAAATCGCCCTCTCCGGCGTGCCGTTCGACTCCTACCTGAAGAGCGATCTGGAACGCCATCCGGAAATCGCCGCCCGCTATGCCTATCTGCTGTGCTACGACCGGAACACGCCATTCATGGACGCACGACGGATCAACGCCGAGGCCCGCGCCGCCGGAGCCTACGTGCCGCTCCCGCCAGGTGTTGTCCAGGTTGACATGAACGGCGATTTCGTTTCACTCCACTGCCTCGTTCCCGGTCGCTACGAATTCCTCCTCCCGCGCGAGTGCGAGGTCGTGAACTTGAAAAGCGGCGAAAGGGAGGGGACGAAAGGAATGGTTCTTCCCGTGGAAATCACCGCCGGGGAGACGTGCTGGTTCCGGCTCTTGAAATAGGAGTGCATTTGTGATGAAAAACGTTGCGCATTTTTTCGTGGCAGTTTGCGTGTTTTGCGTTGGGAATCCCGCAGCCATGGGTCAGGAGGTAAATTACGACGAGACGGCGATTCCGCCATACGATCTTCCCGAACTTCTGCGCTTTGCGGACGGGGCAGACGTCCAATCCGCCACTAACTGGCCTTTACGGCGGGAGGAAATTCTCGGTGTTTTCGCCAGAGAGATGTATGGCCGGGAGCCGCCCGCGCCGGAGTCTCTTGAATGCGAACTCGTCGAGGAAGGACCGACAGCCGCCGGACTCGCCATCCGTCGCCAATATCGGATGTGGTTTCGGAAGGACCGCTCTGGCCCGTGGCTGGATTGGCTCGTGGTCGTTCCGAACCGCATCAGTGGCGAAAAGCCAGAGACGCGAAACGGTCGCATCGTCTGCGAGAACCCCCAAAAAGTCCCTGTCGCGCTCTTCCTCAACTACAGCGGCAACCACACGCTCCTTTCCGATGCTGAAGTCATCGTCCCGACGAACGTCTGGTGTCGCTGGGCCGAATCGCGGGCAAACAGGACATTCGCTCTTCAGACCGATCGTCGCGGATCGCTCCGAAAAACGACGGGGAGCTACTCCTGTCCGCTCGAAATGTTTCTCGCGCGCGGTTTTGCCGTGATGGGGTGCTGCTACTGCCAGATTTCTCCCGACATCGAAGTCGGCGCAGGCGATCCGCTTGACCTCGCATGGACCGGCGTGTTCGACTTGTGGGGGCCTCGCGACCCGGAGGACGAAAGCGCGCCAGGTTCGCTTGGCGCGTGGGCGTGGGCCCTTTCACGCGGATTGGACTTGGCCGAACGCATCGCGGAAATCGACGCCTCTCGGTCGCTTGTCACAGGCTGTTCTCGCCTCGGAAAGGCGGCGCTTCTCGCGGCCGCACGGGACGAACGCTTCGCCGTGTGCGTCCCGTGCCAGACCGGCGGCGGGGGTGCGCCGCTCGCCAAGCGCTTCTTCGGAGAGAACCCGGCCACCGAAGTGAAGATGTTCCCTCATTGGTATTGCCGCGCCTACGCGAAATACGCCGGCAAGGAGTCGACGATGTCTTTCGACCAGCACTGGCTGCTCGCCGCCGTTGCGCCGCGTGCCCTGCTCGTGGAAGGATTCGGCCAGCCATGGTTCGACACCAAGGGCGAGTTTCTCGCCTGCCGTGCCGCGTCGCCAGCATGGGAACTTCATGGCATTCCGGGGCTTCCCGACGGGGATTTTCCAGAACCCTACGACCTGTCGCTTGTCGGCCCGAACCTCGGCTATGTCCGACGCGGCGGCGCACATGGCCTCTCCGGCATCGATTGGGCCTGGGCGCTTGCTTTCGCCGAGCGGGCGTTTGAGAACGCTTCTCGATAAGAATGGACTCGTCTTTTCTAAAACTCGGCTGCCCGAAGTGGATCTCCGGCGGAACGAAGGAGGCGGAGAAGCCCGCGCCGTTCCTCGAACGGCGCTTCATGCTCGGCGCCGTTCCCGCGCGCGCCACGCTGACGCTCGCCGTCGCCGGGTGGCACGAGGTCTTCGTGAACGGCGTCCGCGCCGGAGACGAGGTCCTGCACCCTGCGACGTGCCATCCCATGCGGCGGATTTCCTCGGTTTCCCGCGACATCGCCCCGCTCCTGAAGCCGGGCGAAAACGTCGTTTCCGTGCTGCTCGGGAACGGCTGGTTCAACTACATCACGCGTGAGGGCGCCGACTTCGCCCATGCGCCCTGGTCCGCTGCCCCCGCGATTTGCGGGGCGCTTGAAATCCCCGGCGGGGAAGCCGTCTTCGTCACCGACGGCCGTTGGACGGCCTACGACTCGCCCATCGTCTTCGACGCCTTCCGCAACGGCGAATGGTACGACGCCCGCAGGGAGGGGATGCGCGAGAACGAGCGGCCCGTCGAGGTCGTGAAGTACCCGCCTTTCGCGGAAGTGTCGCCCGACGACGCGCCGCCCTGCCGCGCATTCGAACCCGTCGTCCCCGTCGCCGCGCTGCCGCACCCCGACGGCGGCACGATCTACGATTTCGGCACGAACCGCGCCGGATGGTGCGAAATCGAGGTTGCGGGCGAAGCCGGGGCGAAGGTGACGCTCGACTACGACGAGGCACTTTCCGCAGACGGCCACCTCCTCGGCTACGCCACGGCGTTCGTCCGGGCGAATGGAGATCCGCGTCCGGCGCAGCACGACGAATACACGCTGGCGGGGCGTCCCGGCGGCGAACGCTGGCATCCGCGCTTCGCCTACCACGGCTTCCGCTACGCCCTCGTCCGGACATCGGGGAATGTCTCGCTCACGGCCATCCGCAGTGTGTTCGTCCATTCGGATTTGCCTTCCGCCGGCTCCGTCGAGATTTCCGATCCCGTCTTTTCGCGCCTCCAGGACGCGGCGCGGCGCAGCTACCTCTCGAACTTCACCGGCATCCCCACCGACTGCCCGACCCGCGAGAAAAACGGCTGGACGGGCGACGCCCAGCTCGCCGTCGAGACCGGGCTCTGGAATTTCGACGCCTGCGACGGCTATGTCCACTTCCTGCGCATGATCCTCGACGCGCAGCGCCCGAACGGGCAACTTCCGAGCATGGTCCCCTGCACGGAGGTCTTCGGCTACGGCTGGAGTTCCGGACCGGCGTGGGACGCCGCCCTCTTTGAAATTCCCTGGCAGATCTTCCGCTTCTACGGCGACGATGCGCCGGCGCGCGAGGCATACCCCGCCATGCTCCGGTATTTGGCGTTCATTCTGTCAAGGACGCGCGACGACGGCCTCGTCGAGCACGGACTCGGCGACTGGAGCGCGCCGGAAGGCGTCGCGACCGCGCCGGTCCTGCTCACGGACAGCGCCTATCTCTGGAACGATCTGCGCCAGACCGCGTTCTGGGCCGACCGCTTCGGCGACGCGTCGTCGTCGGCGCGGTTCCGGGAACTGGCCGCGACCGTCCGGGACGCCTTCAACCGGGAATTCCACAAGGGCGGCGGCCTCTACGCCGGCGGGGAGCCGACCTCGCTCGCGGCGCCGCTCTTCTTCCGTGGACTTTGCGCCGACGGCGCGGAACACGCTGTCGCGGAGGCGCTGGCGCGGCGCGTCCGGGAAGAGCGGCACCATGTCTGTTTCGGCATCCTCGGCTCGAAGTGGATTCCACGGGCGCTGTCCATGCATGGTTTCATCGATGATGCCTGGCGCATCTTCACGCAGCCGGAGGCGCCCGGATTCGCCTCCTGGATGCGCGACGGCGACACGCTGCGCGAGACGTTCGACGACGTCGGCCCCGGCCGCGGGTCGCGCAACCACGTCATGTTCGGAGACTTCTCCGCGTGGGCCTTCGAATTCCTGGCCGGCATCCGAATCGCAGAACCGGGCTTCGCCAAGGTGGAAATCAGGCCCCATCTGCCGGAAGGCGTCGAAGCCTTCGACATCCGACACCGCTCGACCCTTGGCGAGATTCGCGTCCGCGCCGAGCGCCGACCCGGATCCGCTCCCGTTTTCTCCCTGTCGGTTCCAAAGGGCGTCGTCCAGGTCCCGCACCCCAACTGAGTCGTGGACGGCCATTTTCTGAAAAACCCTTCGGGGAATGGCGACGGACTGCCAGTTCGCGGGCCGCGCCCGATTTTTGCATTCCGCCCGGCGTTTTGCTAGACTTGACCTCGCAAACGCAAAGGGGCGCGCCATGGCAAAATCCTCCATCATGGCGAATCCGTGCCATCCGGACAACCACCATACGCTACCGGCGACAGGGCATCTGCGATGACGGCGCGCATGCTATATTTGGGAGCAGTGGATGGCCTGAAGCCGAAACTGGACGGCGTCCGGCGCTATGCGGCAATCCGCGGCTGGGAAGTGGTTGCAGTATCGACGGTTGGCATGCCGTACGAGAAAATCCCGGCCGTTCTGGAACGCATAAGGCCGGACGGTTGCGTCGCCCGTCTGCCGCGGGGCCCCGTATCCGCCGACAATCAGCATCTTTCGAAAAACTCGCCTGACTTGCGAAGAGGCAGGAGTTCCTGTTGCCGCCCTTCTCCTCGATTAGGCGCGGCCACACTGCACGAGCAGGGCGGCGTCGCGGGGCTGGAGCGTGATTTCGCCGCGGACTTCGCCGAGGGGGTGGAGAAGCTCCTCGCACACGGGTCCGTCGAAGCCGTCGAGTTCGGAGATTTTCCACGTCTGTGGCCGGTCGAGAAGATTGACCAGGGCCACTGCCGGCCGCCCGTTGATTTTCCCGGAGAATTCCATCGGCCAGCGGTTGCGCCCGAAGTTGGCATGCGCCATCGACGGCTTCACGTCGCGCATCCGCAGGGTCGCGGCGCGGCCAAGCAGCGCCAGTCGGTCGTCGGGGACGAGCGCGAGGTTGTCGCTGGTGATGGCGACGCCAGTCATGATGCCGGAAAGCGCGGAGATGCGCGACTCGCCAGGCGTGTTGGTCCCGCGGTCGGTGCGCACGATGATGCAGTCGGGGTCTGCCCAGTAGAAGCGGTCGAACATCCAGAACCGGGCCGCCGTCTGGTTGAAGGCGCTGAGGATCGGCCCCGTCGAGGCATGGGTGTCGTCGCTGAAGCGCGCGCCATCGACGAGGCCGACGCACGGGAGGAAGTGCTGGCTGCAGGCGAGGAGGAACGAGTCCGGAACGGCCTCGCGGATCGCCCGCAGCCCGAGGCGGAAGGCCGAGACGCTGGTTGCGCCGGGATCGCTACGGACGCCGTCCAGGAGGGCGAAGCCGAGTCCGTCCATCTTGAAGTAGGTGTAGCCCCATTCTCGGAAGGTGCGGAAGACATGGCGCAGATGGTCGAGAACGGCCTCCTGCGTGGTGTCGAGGGTGGCCCAGAGGTCGTCTGGCGGCTCGAACCAGCCTCGCGCCACGAGCGGCTTGCCATCCGGCCCCTTGACGAACCAGCCGGGATGCTCGCGGAAGACGCGGCTGGCCGTGGAGGCGTGGAAGGGCATCGTCCAAATGCCGGCCTCCATGCCGCCGGCCCGGATGCGGCGCGCGATCTCGTCGAGGGGCGTCGGCCAGAAGGCGTCGCGGTCGAGCCAGTCGCCCTGGAACGTCTCGTAGCCGGCGTCGATCTGCACGAAGCGCGCCTTGAACGGCGACGACCCCATCCCGGCCAATGTCGCAACGTTTTCGAGGAAGTCCTTTTCGGTGACGTCGTCGTAGTAGTAATACCAGGAGCAGTAGCCCGTGAGGTTCGCGGCGCCGGGCGGCGGTGGCGCGGCCTTCATCTCCCTTGCAACCTCGTCGCCGTATCGGCGGAGGAGCTCGCGCCAGTCGTCGCCCTCCCAAATCACGATCTTCTCCGGCTCCGCGCCCTCGCTGATTTCAGGCTGCCAGACGCGGACGCCGCGGAAGCGCCGGCCGCGCCAGACCGCCGAGAGGTGCGTGAGCGAGCGCATGGCCGTGGTCGCGCCGACGAGCACGTAGCGGCGTGTGGCGTCGTCGCCCACGACGATCACGTCGTCGGCGACGACCTCCGAGTTGTAGGCGCAGAAGACGTTGTAGGGGGAGTCCCCGGCGACGCGGTGGTTCATCGTGCCTGCGTTCGCGTAGATGAACGGGGTGAGCGTTTCGGGAAGCTCGAGCGGCATGAACCGCTCGTAGTAGCCGGGCCTTTCAAACTTGTTCGTCATGCGGCAGTCGTCCATTGCAAGGGGTATTCTCCATGAAGTCCGCCATCAGGTCTTGTCACGCAGGGGGCGGTCGGCAAGGGAAACATGGCCTTCGACGCTGCCGTCGTCCAGCGCGTCCTGGTCGCCGCCCGCGCGTTCGCGCGCGTCGAGGTCGCGGAAGAGCCGTACCAGGTCGCGGGTCGAGCAGATGCCGAACCAGAACGTCGAGACGATCCCAACGGCAAACGCCACGCAGAAGTTCACGATGAAGAAATAGACGCCCCACCAGGAGTCTGGCTGCGCCGGAAGCAGTCCCTTCGCCCCCAGCACATGCCAGGCGACGTTGCCCAGGAAGCACAGGCAGAAGCACCAGCCGAACGACCACGCGAAGACCGACCATGCGAGCGCCCTATCGCCGCGCGTGTAGTTGCCGTCGATCCCGACGACGCGCTGCAAAAGCGGAACGCGGATGGTTTCGCGCCGTCTCTCCGTCTCGTCGGCGTATGCGCCCCGGTGGAGAAGGCGGTCGAGGTTGAATGGCTGGCGGCATGTCGCGAGCGACACGCCGAGGTAGAGCAGCATAGTGAAGACGTTGTTGAACACGCTGACTTCGACGGAGCTGATCGGGAACTTTTCCGGCGTGAGTTCCCAGTGGACCCACGGCTCCAGCGGCGACGACAGGGCGCGCAGCAGCGAATCTACGGCCGGCCCCCACCCATGCGTCGCAATCCACGGGTAGAGCACCGGGACCCAGAGCTTCTGCGCGAAGATCGCCGCGATGGCGACGGAGGCGCCAACGAGCATGGCGGTGAAGGCCCCGGCCGTGGTGCCGCGCCTCCAGTAGAGTCCGAAGGTGACGACGGGGCCGGCGACGTTCCAAAGGGCCCCGGTGATGGCGAGGAACATGAAGACGAAGTCGATCTGCGCGAAGTAGTTCCCGAACAGGAACGCGCCGAGCGCGATGGCGCAGACGGCCAGCCTGAGGCGCATTATCTGCTGGCGCGGCGTCCAGGGGGTCTTGCGGAGCGGCAGGAGGCAGTCCTGCACGGCGACGCTCGCCAGGCCGTGGATGTAGGTCGTGTCGGTCGTGAGCATCATGAAGACGGCGAGGGCGCAGAACAGCCCCGCGAGGCCGACGGGGAGAATGGCCCGGATGGCCGAGGGAACTCGCTGCTGCGTGAAGATGGCGGCGAAGGTCTGGTTGCGCGCGCGTCTGGCTTTCCACGCCGCCTTCTCGGAAGCGGGCATGGCCTGGATCTCGGCCTCAGTCCTTTCCCCTCCCAGCACTTCGGATGCCGCCTTGAGGAACGGATCGGCGGTCTCCGCCTTGAATCGCGCCTTCTGCTCCTCGCGGTCGCCAATGGCGAGGTAGTCCTCGCGCGTGGAGAAGGCGGTGCGGGGTTCCGCGGCGGCGAAGGCCGCCCCGATGGCCTCGACCTCGCCGTCCGGGACTGAGCCGCGCGGCGCGGCGAACGCCACGTCCGCGTATGCCTTGGCGGCGAGCGCGGCGCGCGCTTCGTGCGACTCCGCCGCGAACTTCGGGCTGTTGTTCCAAGTATAGGCGATGACGGCGACGAGGAGGATCATCATCGTGCTGAACCCGCTGCGCCACGTCCCCAGCACGCCGGCCATCTTCGACTCGTGCGCGTCCTTCGCGGCGCTGTTGTAGCCGCGCCCTCCCCATAGCAGGCGGTTGAAGAACATCCCGATCACCCCGGAGCAGACGTAGAAGACGTTGAAGTCGCGGAGGCCGGAGGTGTCGAAGGGGTTGAGGAAGCTCAGCCCCTCCGGCCGCGCGGAGACAGCCGGGCGGAGGTCCGTCCACCACGAGAAGCGGCAGAGCAGATACGCCGCGACGAGAAGGTAGATGGGATAGTTGAGGAGTCCCTGGATGCAGTCCGTCACCATGATCGTGATCTGCCCTCCGGCGCACACGATGAAGCACGCGAGCGCCAGCGCGGCGAGCATCAGCGCCGCGAAGGTCGGGATCCTGGCGCCGAGGAGGCCGAACGAGACCGGGAGACGCATGTAGTACATCAGGAACCTGGCGCTCACGGCGGGGAAGATCGCGTAGTTGAGGAATCCGGAGAGCAGCTGGATGCCGCAGGCCGTCATCCTGAACGACCGGCTGTAGCGCATCTCGAAGAACTGCCCGAGCGTCATCGCCCGGGTCTCGCGGAAGCGGTAGGTGCAGTAGCCCATCAGCCCCAGCACCATGCCGAGCGGGGTGAGGACGGAACTCCAGAAGCTGTAGGCGAAGCCGCTATTGTAATAGACCTCCAGGCAGCCGACAAGCGTGACGAGGCCGAAGCCGGACTCCCCGTCGGCGACGCACAGGACGTAGCGCCGCGCGATGCGCCCGGCGGAAAGGAAGTCGGCCACCCCGTGGACGTAGCGCTGCGCCTTGCAGGCGGCGGCGACGACGATGGCCACGGGGATGGCGAAGAGCAGCCAGTCTATCCAGTGCATGGAAATCAGGCCCTGCTGTGCCTGCGGGTTTTACCGCACGACGATGACGAAGGGGTTTGCCACCCAGTTCTTGAGGGCGAACTCGATTTGCGGCGCACATGATACGCCCTGGGAGCGCTCGCGCGGAATGATGCCAAAATTCCAGTTGCCGGCGCTGTAAGCCGAAGTGTGAAGCGTGATGTGCGAGTCGCCGTTCGCCTTTGCCGTGCGGATGGCGTCAGCCACATCGAAGCAGACCGGCACGTCGGCCGTGATGTCGCCGGAATCATCGTAGGAGTATGTGCCGAGTTGCGTCTCGTTCGGGCGCCTTCCATCCGGGTGGTTTCTGTAGGCCTGGGGCGTCGCCCAGCCGTTGCCGAAAATGTCGTTCCACGCCGGTGGCGCCGAATCCGACCATTCGAAGTCCGGATACACGAATAGGTCGAAATGCGCGCCGGCGGAGACGCCTTCGGCGTTGCCGGCCGGGTACAGCTTCAGCGTCGCCGACAGAAAACGTTCCGGCATTTCCGAGAGGTTGAAGCGGTAGAGCGCCTCGCGGACGCCACCGGAGTTTTCGCCGTATTCATATTTGTGGACGAGCGACGCCGCAGTGCCGAATGTGGCATTTGCGTTGCCGCCGTTCCGCACATAGGTGTCGGCGCAGGCGAAGACCGTCTTTTTCGCATCAAACGCAACGGTGGCCTCGACAACGGTGGAGGAGCCGTCGGCGGCGTTGTAGCCTGTGATGCGGTAGGCATGGGCGATGCCAGGCTCGGCGGTTGCGTCGAGGCAGGTCGCTACCGAGAGACCAGTGGCGACTGTCTTCCACGAGCCTTCGCCGATTTGGCGCTCAACCATGTAGTCTCCCTGGCCGGAGGGAATCGGCGACCAGGAAAGGCGCAGGGCCGGCGTCGCGCCGCTCTCGTCGAGCGCCGCAGTGACACGCGCGCCGAAGGTGGCGTCGGGGTTGGGGAAGACAAGTACGGCGGGAGCGTCGCTCGCCCCCTTGTAGAATTCCGGCCAGCTGGCGTTGCTGAAGAGGCCGAGCGTCAGCATCCGCCCCGCAGACGCGGCGGTGCGGGCGGCGGCAGTCACGTCAACCTCGAAGTATGCGCCGGACTTCGACTGCGTGAGCCTCACGTTCGCAACCTCCCCGTCCAGCGAAGTGCCGTTCGCAACGGATGTCGGCTGCGGGAACCACGGCCCCGCCGTGTTCCACGTGAGGTTAGTCTCGCTCCAGCGGTCGGTCGTCCACGCCACGACGCGCAAAGCGCCAGGACCGCCGGAGATCGTGTTCCTCGACTTGACGCGGAATCGCACGAAATCTGCGTTCTCCAGACCTGTCGGGTCAAAGAGCATTGTCGCGAACTGGACCTTGTTGCCGGAACAGCCAATTTGGACATGGCTTGCGTAATCCCCATTGTAGAACGACAAGTCCTTGTTGGCGTCCCTGTAGTCGGACAAGAACGTCTCCTGCAGGGGTGCACGGGTCGCCAGCGCCGCATCGGCCCTGGGTGTCACAAGAAGCCTCGGACGCCAAGCCTCGTCGGCATATTCCTTTGAGTAGAAGATGAAGAAGCGCTGGGGGGTGTCCGGCATCGTGATGTGGAGCGACATCGTGGTGCCGCCCGAGGCAAGGACCTGGTTCACGAGCGGGGCAAGCTCGATGGAATGGAAGCGGTTGGTCTCCGCCCCTGCTGCCCGAAGGGCGTTTGCCGGCGCTTCCGTCGTCCATGCTGTGCCCGGCGTTGCACCGTATGATGAGGCCGTGTCCCAAGTGAGACCGGCTTCCGTCCAGGAATTGTCGCCCATGAGTTGGAACTGGAGCGCGCTGTCGGACGTGTGATTTGGCTGGCCGGGGCTGGAATACGTCCGTACCTAAAGAACAGCCGAATCGACGGACGAAACGCCTATGCCGGTGAGGTCGAATTTGAGAAATCCCTCGCGCTGGGCGTTGTCGACGAGGACGAGGTCGCCATTTTGAGTGGTGGCGGCGGAAGAACCGGAGCGCACGAAAGTGTCCGCGGCCGGCAGGAGCGTGAGCGACGATGCGGACGAATCCGCAGTGCCTGCGAATTCGAGAAACGGATGGATCGTCGCGTCGCCATTGTTGGAGGAGGCGAAGGAAAGCGGCGTGTTGTCGCCGCTGGTGCCATCCCATGTCGTGTAGAGGTGAAGTGCGATTCGGCCACGCGCGGCGGCGTTTCTGACGGCTTCAGTGATGTCCATGGCGAACCAGGAATCTTGCGACCCAGCGGGGATTTCGGCGTAGCCGGCGAGGGATATGTCGTTTGTGGCGAGGACAGGCGACGGACTGACGCGGAACTCTTCCGGGAGGGAGTTCCACGTGAGCGAGGTCTCGTTCCAGCGGTCGTTGCGCATGATGCGGGCGTAGATTGGCCACACGACGCCGGCAGTCGTGCCGCACTGCGTGATGTAGAGCCTGATCCGCGCCTCCTCTACGTTCGCGAGACCCGTGACATCAAACAGAAAACACGCTTCGCGGCCGTTGCCGACGACGATGCCGGAATTGTCGCCAAAGGCCTTGCCGCGGTCGTTGAAGTTCACGAACGTGTCGAAAATGGGCGACCGGGAGCCGTCCGCGCGGGCGGCGGGAGCCAACGCGATAAATGACAGCGCGGACGCCATGCCGATTATGAGTCGTTTGTTCATGTTTTTCTCCTTGGTTCCTTGTTTACAGTTGTGGGTGAAAGTCGCAGGCCTCGATCAGGTCGGCCATCTCGTCGCGCCAGCGCAGGACGGCTTCCGGGTCGTCGGTGAAGTTGGACATCGAATACATCTTCGCGGTTCCCTTCCAGTCGCCGGGGGCGAGGGGGTCGTCCGGCTCGTCCCGCGCATCCAGCACGGTATCCGGGACGGCGAGCGCGGCGCGGGCGCGGGTTAGCCAATTGTCGATTGCCGTCGAATCATCAGGATGGCGGCCGTCCCCGGCCGCCGTAGCGCGCGGGGACACACGCTCTCCCATTTCGCGGAGTTTCTGTTCCAGCAGCATCGCGTATGCGTAGTCTTCGAGGCCGTCGCGGAAGTTTTCGAGGCGGATCGTCGGGAGCGGCGTCCCGTCCGGCCCCGCGCAGACCCACGAGCCATCGCCGTTGTAGGTGCAGTTGAAGGTGCTCTTCGGGCTCCAGTCGGTGAACGGGCCGGACTCGATGCACCGTTCGCAGCGCCGCCAGAGCGTCAGCTGGAAATAGAGGAACCCGTCGGGCCGCATCCGCGTCGTCTGCGCGCCCATGAGGATCCGCCCCTCGATGGCCGGGCATTCGAGGAACATGTTCGCGTAGGGGGCCTGGGGACCGCAGCAGATGTACCACCATACCCGGTGCCCCGCCTCGCGGCTTTCCTCCGCCTGTCGCCGGCCATACTGCCACGACTGCGGCACGAGCCAGTCGATTTCGTCCAGCGTCGCGCCGACGCCGTATTCGCAGCAGAAGGCCGACACGAGCGGGACTCCCGGCAGGGCGGCCTTGAGTTCACGGGCCGCCAGCCGCACGAGCGGGTAGTTTTCGGGCTTGGTTTCGTCGCACCCGTAGCAGTAGGCGCGGTCGAGAAGACCTCTCCTCTTCGCCTCGTCGTAAACCCTGCGCAGCCGCGGCACCGTTTTCGCTCGCCATGTGGCGACGTCCGTCTCGTTGGTGGATTCTGGATGCGTCCAGTAGCCGAGGTTGAAGACCCCCAGCCGCCCCTGGGCCTTCAGTCGTTCCAGGAGGTCGAACGGAATCTCCCGTCCACCTCCGTTGTAGAGGTCGTCCATCGTGATGAAGTAGTCGGCGAGGAAGTCCGCCCATTTCTCCCTGTGCCTCCGCCACAGTCTGGCTGGCGCCGCTTCGCCGCCGCTGTTCGGCGACTCCGGGCAGAAGGTGATCGCCATCGGGAGCGGAGACGCCCGGCCGATCGCGAAGTCGTTCACGCGGACGGCGAAAGGAATCCTGACAGGGGCGGCGCCCTCGGCGAAAACCACGAGCGCGCCCCGGTAAACGCCGGCCCCCTGCGACTCGGGACACCGCACCCGCACCCAGAAGCTCTGCACGTCGGTGCCCGAAACATCGACCTTGTCAAGGAAGTCCAGAATCGGGTCTGGCCACCAGCCCGTTTCGGGCTTGCGAGTCCGCCGCGCATAGCCAGGGACCGCGTCGGACTCTTCGCAGCGCCCGACGGGATAGGGCGCTTCGTTCGTGACGTTCACGTAGCCAACCGGCGAGATGGAGATGTTCGCGACGGCGAAAATGGGAGGAGGGCTCGGCTCCGTCCGGGCCGCATGGGACGTGGAAACGGCCGCGACGGAGCGCGGCCCTCCCGCATACACGAGATCTCCCTCGACCTTAATCCGCACGCCCTTCAAATCCGCGCCCCTCGGTGCAACTAGCACCTGGATGCTCTCGCATTCGTTCCGCGCCAGACGGACGCGAAGGCCCTCGTCAGGAATCGGCCGGGCCACGAACCGCCCCTTCGGCATGACCTTCTCCATCGAGGACGCCATCCCGACAGCCATGTCCGGCGACTGGAATGCGGACAGGGCAGACCTCTCGCAAAACTGGCGGTAGTCTTCGGCATGGCCATCGTCATTAACCGATGCAGGGCCGGCCGGCGTTGTCGCGGCGGCGCATAGGAAGAGTCCAACTGACAAGAAACATGGCAGGCGTTTCATGCGAGACCTCCCATCGTCTCGCCGTCGATCCACTTCGGGCCGATGGTGCCGCCGGTGGGGTAGGCGCCCGTCTTGAGACATTCGACGACGCAGCGCGCGACTTCACGGCCGGCGAGGGCCGGGTCGAACTCCATGCGGGAGAGTTCCCGCGGGTAGTCTGGGCCTAGGCCCGTGTTCGCCCAGGTGGCGACGAGGATATCGTCGGGCGCCCTAAGGCCCGCGTAGGAGAGCGCCGCCAGCGCGCCGCGGGCGAGGTGGTCGTCCGCGAAGAAAAGGCACCGCTTGTTCGTTGGAAAGTTGAAAGTTGGAAGGTTAGCTGCTTGACCTTCGACCTTCAGACCTTCGACCTTCGACCAATCTTCAATCATTCTCTCCATCGCGAGGCGTCCGGCCCGCTCGACGCCGAGGGGCGCGCCGTTCTTGCAGTCAATCGAGACTTTCATCTTGCGCGCTGCAATTCCCGTTCCGGCAAACCCTGGCGCGATGTCGCACATGTTGTTGTCCCAATAGACCTCCACGACCTCCCCCACGCCGGCCTTCGCGCAGGCGGCCGCGAAGCCCGGCACGGCGAGGTTGTAGTCGAACGCCGTGAAGCCCGCCGCGCCGCGCGATCGCGCCGCGCCCCTGCCGAACCTGACATAGGGCACCTTGCGCGCGGCGAGGCTGCGGAAAATGCCGGGGTAGTCGTGGAGCGCCACCACCAGATCTACGGAGCGCGAGAGGGCCACGTCCAGCAGGGGGAGGTCCAGTCTGCCCCAGGGCTGCTTGCGGACGCGGACCCACGTAAAAAGGTAGCCCTCGGCGAGCAGCCCATCGCGGAGCGCGCCGGAGAGTATGGCCATCAGGTAGTTGTCGTCGCCCTCCGGCCCGACCAGCACCACGTGTCCGCGCCACTGCTTGGCGGCGCGATCACGCACGACGGTGCCGATGCGCGGGCGCTGGACGACCAGCCCCTCTGCGGCGAGACGGCGCAGGGCGCCGCGCGTGACGATTTCGCTCACGCCGAGCAGCGGCGCAAGGTCGCGGTAGCTTGGCAGCACGTCTCCGGGGCGATAGTGGCCTTCCACGATCGCCTGGCGAAGCCCGTCTGCGAGCTGCCCAACAAGCGGGCGGCCGTCGTTCGGGTTCAGTAAAAAGGGGACTTTCTGATTGCGCATGCTGCGGACTCTCCGTTTTTCGCCCGCATTATACGCAATAACGCAATCATGTCAAGGGGGAAAAACGGCGAGTGACCGTAGGCAAATTTGCAAATCACACCCGAAAGGGTGCGATTTCAAAAAAAAGTGCTAGAAACATACCCGTTCGGGGACAATCATGGACATTCGGCAATTCGTCAAGGCAAAGAGGAAGCAATACCACCTTACGCAGGTCGGCCTTGCGGAGAGCGCGGGCGTCGGACTGCGGTTCGTCCGCGAACTGGAGGCCGGCAAGCCTACGCTCCGCATGGACAAGGTGAACGCCGTCCTCGATCTCTTCGGCGCGCGCCTCGGCCCTGTCCCCGTCGAGCGCGAGTCGCTGGAGTCAATCAACAGGATGGAGGACGCTTGAAATGCGCAGTGCAGACATCATGCTTTTCGGGCGTCTGGCCGGACGACTCGACGAACGCGACGAAGGCGGCTACTCGTTCCGCTACGATCCTGCCTATTTGGCGTTGCCGGCCGCGGCACCGCTTTCATTCACGCTGCCGCTGCGCCAAGAACCGTTCCCAAGCCGTTTTCTTCATCCGTTTTTCGATGGCCTCATCCCCGAGGGATGGCTGCTCGACATCGCGGAGGAGACCTGGAAACTGAATCCGCGCGACCGCATGGGGCTTCTGCTCGCCTGCTGTCGGGACTGCATTGGCGCCGCAAGCGTCATGGAGGCGAAGCGGTGAAGAAGTCATCGAGATGCCTTGTCGCTTGGACTTTCCGAAGCGCAAGACCGACGGACTGTCACGCAAATGTGCGCGTCTGTGCGCTCCGTTTTGGATGAAGTTCTTGCCGTCTCGTTCCTTTCCGTCGGGTTCAAGGAACGTTTCCGCGAAATGGCCCTTTCCCGCCTTGCGGTCTTGGACGAATAATCTCGCGCCGGCGCGCACAAGGCAGGGGCGCTGCGGGTGGAATTTTTAGCCACAAGGAACACATAGGAACACAAAGCCTTTGTGAACTCTGTGTCCTTTGTGGCTGAAACAATCTTTGCGGCGCAGCGCGCCGTGCGAGGACCGCCGCGGATGTCATCAGGCGCAGCGGCGTGACGAAGAGCCTTTTCACGCTGCTTGACTCGATTTCGGTGAAGCGTCATCGTGCCGTCGCGATCGTCTGCGGCATTCGACTACAGGAACATGGCCATGTAGTGGGGGAGCGTGACTTTCTTGCCGACGACGCCAACGTTGCCGCCCGTGAGCTTGTAGCCCATTGCGATGTCGTCGCGGGCGAGAAGCCGGTTCAGCGAGGCCGTCGAGGCGTTGGAGGCCTTGACCTCGACCGGGACCACGGCGCCGTCCTTTTCAAGCAGGAATTCCACCTCCAGCGGATCGTGAGCGTCACGGAGGTAACGCAAGGGATGGCCCCGCCGCACCAGCATGGAGGCCACGAGATTTTCGTAAAGTCCTCCCTTTACCGAGCCTTTCAGCGTTCCGTCCACCACGGCCGTCTTCATGTCGAATCCGTAAAGCGCGGTCAAGAGGCCAATGTCGGAGAGGTAAAGCTTGAAGGCGGACTCGTCCTCGTAGGCGACAAGGGGGAAGAGAGGGGCTGTGAGATTGTGGGCCATGTCCGCCATGGAGGAATCGCGCAGCCATTCCACGGAATTGCCGAACTTCCGGACCCCGACCCCTTTTTCGACTTCGGAGAACTTGAACTTGCGGTTTTCCGTTTCGCGGGCGAGTTGCCGGGGAATGGATAGAAAGCAGCTCTTCACTTTCGGTTTCTCCGCCGTCGGCGCGTAGTTCATGATGTCATCGAGATAGTCGCGGAGAATGCGGTGCTGGATTTCGTCCGCTTCGCCGTGATTCTTCCGCTCGGCATACGCGGCCACGACTTCCGGCATGCCGCCGACGACCATGTAGTCGCGGACTTGGGCGTGGAAGACCTCGTTCGTGAAGTCATCCACCTTTTCGCGCTTCTCGAACGCCTCGCGCAACGGGGCGATCTGCGTTTCGGAGAAGCCTTTCGCCCACAGGAACTCTTCGAAGTCGAGCGAATGCATCGTCGCCTGTTCCTCATAGCCGACGGGAATGCTGCGCACCTTCTTGTACTGGATGCCGAGCAGGGAGCCGGAGGCAACGACGTCGCAGCGCCGATCACAGGCGAGGAACTTGAGCGCCGTGCGCGCCTCGCCGCATTCCTGGATTTCGTCCAGGAAGAGCAGTGTGTGTCCGGGGACGATCCTCGCATCCCGCAATGCCAGAGACAGGCGCGAATAAACGGTATCCGCGTCAAGCGATCCGTCGAAAACCCGCACCAAATCCGGTCGTTCGAGAAAGTTGAGATAGACATATCCCGCATACTCGGCGCGGCCGAACCGTTCGATGAGAAACGTCTTGCCGACCTGACGCGCCCCCTTCACCAGAAGTGGCTTTCGATTCGGCTTCTGTTTCCAGTCCAGCAGGAACTGGTAGAACTTGCGCTTCAGCATGGTTTACCTCCTGACGGAGGCGGACGATATCAGATTTCATGAAAAATTGCAACAATGCCATTTTTCAGGCCATGAAAAGTTGCATGATTGCATTTTTTTTGTAAACACCCCAGCAGGGACAGACCCCGGACCCAGTGGGGACAGACCCCGAGCGTCCAGCGGGGACAGACCCCGGACCCAGTGGGGGACAGACCCCGGACCCAGTGGGGACAGACCCCGAGCGTCCTTCCGGGAGGACTACCCCGAAGCGCGTCCGGTCCTGCTTTACCGCGGGGAGGAGCGCTTCCTGCGCGACGGCATCCTCGTCCTGCCCGTGGAGGATTTCCTCCGGGCCTCGTCCCGGGCCGTCCGCCGCTGGCCGCGTTCTAGATGCAAAAATCAGCACTTCGGCGGCGCACGTGAATCGGCCGAAACCGATCGCAAGCCATCCGCCGGGGGCGTTCAGGGACAGACACCGAGGCGTTCTTAGCGAAGCCATCGGACTCATCGGAGTTCAATGACGGCATCAACTCCGATGAGTGGAAGCCCTCCGCTAACGCTTCGGGGGCAACCTTCTCCGCCGTTATTCCGCGAGCTTGAGCGCTGGCTGGGCGGAGGCACCGTCCCCGAAGTCGATGGCGCCGGGGCAGTCGTCGTCCGGGCCAAAGCCGGAATACATCATGTTCTGCCACTTGACGAGGCCGCAGCCCTCGTACACCTTGCAGTGGGGTGCGCACTTCACGAACCCGCCGTCGGCCACGAGAAGCCGCCCGAAGCCGTGCCGAATGATCGTGATGTCGTCGAGGCCAAAGACCTTGTTGCTGAAATAGGAGCAGCCGAGGAGCCGCGTGTCCCAGGCGTTGACCTCGTAGCCCGTCTTGCCCGTGTCGGCGTAGCAGTCGCGCAGAATCGCCGACGAACCACCAATCTTGAAGCAAATGGAATCCTTCAGCATCTCGCAGGGTTCGCCCTTGCTCGGCGGCGGAATCGGCCCGCCCCAGACGTGGCAACGCGTGAGGCGGTTCGAGCCGCCCCGCGCGAGGTGGAAGCCAATCGTGTAGTCCACGGATACGCAGTCCGTCACGTGGCAGTCGCCGCCGTTGAGGAAGAACGCTGTGTTGCCGGCAAGTCCCGGCTTCACGCACTTGAAGTAGAGATTTTCCGCCACGAGTTCGTAGCCGATGCCGTCCTCGGCATCGACGGCGAGGCCGTAGCGCTTGCCGTTGAAGAAGGTGATGTCGCGCAGCGTGTAGTGGTGGAAGCCGTCGAGCATCATGCAGGCGGCAAGGCCGTTTCCGTCGATCTTGCCGCCCGTGACGAACATGTTGTAGTCCTGGCGCCGGTCGCCGTGCCATTCCAGCGAGTCGTAGAGCGGTGCGTTGTTCACGCGCAGCACGAAGTCCATGTCCGCCACGGCCCGCAGGTGCGCCGACTTGTGCATCCTGAGCGAGCAGAGATTCGTCACGGAAACGGTCTTCGCGATTTCATAGAGGCCCTTCCCGATTTCAAGGACTCCACTCGGCGTCGCATCCACCGCGCGCTGGAGGCGCGGCGCGTCGTCCGTCTCGCCGGGGAAACGTGGAAACTCAGACAGCGTGTGGTCGGACATCTGCGCGACAGCCGTCGATGATGCCAAGGCAAGCACAAGCGCGGCGAACAAGTGTTTCATGGTGTTCTCCTAGTTTCCGAACACGGCGGCGCCGGGGCAGTAGTCGCCGGAGCCGAAGTTGGAGTATATCATGTCGCGCCACTTCACGGGGCCGCTTCCTTCGTACACCTCGCAGTGCGTGGCGTTCTTCGTGAACAATCCGTCGGCAACAAGAAGGCGCCCGGATAGATGCCGGACAATCGTGATGTAGTCGAGGCCGAACGTGGTGTTGCTAAGGTAGGAGCAGCCGAGCAACCTGGTGTCCGCGGCGTTCACCTCGTAGCCCGTCTCGCCCGTGTCGGCGTAGCAGTCGCGCAGGATCGCCGAGTCGCCTTCGATCTTGAAGTTGATCGAATCCTTCAGCATCTCGCGCGGTTCGCCCGGCGCGGGCGAAGGAACCGGCCCGCCCCAGACGTGACAGCGCGTCAGACGGTTTGCCCCGCCCGCGAGATGGAAGCCGACGGTGTAATCGACCGCGATGCAGTCCGTCACATGGCTGTCGTCGCAACCCAGATGGAACGCCGTGTTTCCGGCGAGCCCGGAAAGGATGCACTTGAAATACAGGTTGTCCGCCACAAGCTCGCGGGCGATGCCGTCGCCCGTGCCCACCGCGAGACCGTAGCCCTTGCCATTGAAGAAGAAAATGTCGCGCAGCGTGCAGTGCTGGAAGCCGTCGAGCGCCATGCAGCCGGCATGGCCGTTGCCGTCGATCTTGCCGCCCGTGATGAACGTGTCGCCGTCGAGGGTGCCAGAACGCGAGTTGTCCACGCGCAAAACAAAATCCATCTGCGCCTTCGCCCGCAGATGCGCCGACTTGTTCATCCGGAGCGAGCAGCGGTTCGTCACGGAGACGGTCTGCGCAATCTCGTAGGTGCCGGCCGCGATGTCGAGGACACCGCCCGGGGTCGCGTCCACCGCGCGCTGCAGGCGCGGCGCGTCGTCCGTCTCGCCGGCAAGGCGCGGGAACTCCGAAAGCGAGCGACAGGTTTTCCGTGCCACCGCCGGGCAGACGAGGCGGAAGCCGATGTTGCCGTATCCCCTCGCCACGCCGTCGATGGAGTCGCGGTAGGAGCTCGTGCACTGGTACTGCCAGCACCAGCCCGCCGCGCCGCCGCGGACGATCTTGTATGCCGCCGAACGCTCGGACACCGGAACGACGGGATCGGTCACGCTTTCCCCGCCAAGATCGTTCTTCTTCCAGTCGAGGCAGAGTTCCTTGACGTTTCCATGCATGTCGTACAGGCCCCATGCGTTGGGTCGTTTCCCCCCAACGCGGTATTTGGCGTTGGACTGGACCTGGGCGTTTTCGGTCGCCTCGCACCAGCCGATCTGCGCGAACGCCGTCGTGGCGTTGTTGCCCGTGATGGGAATGTCGGGCGAGAAGGGACCGCCCTCGCCGGCGCGGCAGGCGAATTCCCACTGCGCCTCGGTCGGCAGGTCGAACTCGATGCCGCCCGTCAGCAAACGAAGCGTTCCGATTTTGGAACTTGGCGATACGTCGTGGCCGTTCGCCGGGAAGTCGTAGGAGGAGTTGGAGCCGCGCAGGGTCTCGTAGGATGTCTCGGAAACCGGCAGCGTCCCGGTGGACGACGCGCCGCCCATGTAGTGGTACTGCCCCTGTGTCGTCTCGAAGACCGCCATGTAGTAGTCGGACGAAAGCGTCACGAAGTGCGGGGTCTCCGCCCCGCCGCCGGCCCACGATCGCCACATCTGCGTCGTCGGCGAACCCATGCGCCAGACGACATTCTTGGCGAGGATGCGGCGCATGACGAGGCGCTCCGTGCGGTAGATGTCGCTTGCGAGGCCGCCGTCGGGCAGCTGCTCCGCGCTCTCGTAGTAGCGCACGAAGTCCGCCATGTCCGCGCTGGTTTCCGCGATGGACAGATCGACCACCATGTAGGGCGGCGGGGCGTCCAGCGCCCACGCCTTGACGCGCGCCTTGACGGTGACGGAGGCGCCGGTCTCGTCGCGCCACGACGTTTCCGGCGCCCACCAGATCGTGTGCGCTCCCCCGCCCTTGACGAGCGTGTTCACATCACCCCAGACATTGGTGACGTTCGCCCCGCCGATGGAGACCCATCCGCCGCCGGGGGCGTTGGTGACGATGTCAAGCGTGACGATGGCGTCCTCGCTCAGCGTGAAGTCGATTCTCGTCCTCTGTGATGACACCTGGGTCATGCCGATCTGCGAAACCGTTGGCTGCGCTCCGGCCTGGAGCGCGGTCGCGGCCGCCAATGCGGCCATCGTTGAAAACCTTCCGTTCATCTTCATGCTTCCTTTTGTCGCTAGTTCCCGAAATCGGCGGCGCCGGGGCAGTCGTCGCCGGGGCCGAAGCCCGTATAGATCGCGTCTCGCCACTGCACGCGGCCGCAGCCCTCGTATGCTTGGCAGTTCGCGGCGTTCTTTGCGAACGCGCAGTCAGTCGCGAGGAGCCGCCCGGACACGTGCCGGATGTGGGTGACGCTGCCGAGGCCGACGGCTTCGCCGCCGCCGGCGGAGCAGCCGATGAGCCGCGTGTCTTTGGTGTCGATCTCGTAGCCCGTCTCGCCGACGTCGGCGTGGCAGTCGCGCAGGATCGCCGAGTGGCTGCCGAGCTTGAAGCAGACCGAATCCTTCAGCATTTCGGGAGGCTCGCCCACGGCGGGGGGCGGGATGTCCCCGCAGCGGACGCGGCAGCGCGTCAGCCGGTTCGCGCCCTTGCGAGGCAGATGGAAGCCAATCGTGTAATCCACGACCATGCAGTCCGTGGCGTGGCAGTCGCCGCCGTTTAGGAGAAATGCCGTGTTCCCGGCCAGTCCGGGCATCGTACATCGGAAATTGAGGTCCTTTGCCACGAGTTCGTAACCTGTGCCGTCCTCGGCATCGACGGCGAGGCCATAGCGTTTGCCGTTGAGGAACGTGGTGTCGCGAAGCGTGTAGTGGTGGAAGCCGTCCAGCATCATGCAGGAGGAGAGGCCGTTGCCGTCGATCATGCCGCCGCAAACGAACATGCCGTAATCGTTGCGCCGTGCGCTGTACCAGTCCAGCGACTCGTAGAGCGGGGCATTGTTCACGCGCAGCACGAAGTCCATCTGCGCCACGGCCACGAGGCGCGCCGTCCCGTCCAACCGGAGTGAGCAGAGGTTCGTCACGGAGACGGTCTGCGCGATCTTGTAGAGGCCTGGGCCGATGTCGAGGACGCCGCTCGGCGTCGCGTCCACCGCGCGCTGGAGGCGCGGCGCGTCGTCCGTCTCGCCGGGAAGGCGGGGATACTCAGAGAGTGCGTGGTCGGCCGCCTGTGAGGTGGGCGACCCTGTGGAAAGGACGAGCGCGACGCCTACGAAGAAGATGCATTGTTTCATCGTGCGAATAGGGGTTGTTGCGTCAGAGGACGGACACTGCCAGGCCGACGAGGATGAATGCGATGCCGGCAAGCTTCGGGGCCCTGCAGCGTTCGCGGAGGATCAGGACTCCTTCGAGAAGGCCGAACACGAGGCCGATCTGGCGAAAGGCCTGGACGTATGCGACGTTTGTGGCGAAGTTCATTGCCATGAGGACCAGCGCGTAGGTCATCGTCGAGCAGCAGCCAGCCGCCAGCGGCATCCACGACCGGCGTCGCCAGAGTTCCGCCGCCTCCGAGCGGGTTTCCCGTCCGCACAGCACCGCCGTCCATAGTGCGGCGCAAAGCGGAACGTCGCGGAAAAAGTAGTAGGAGAGCGAGACCATGGGCTTCGAGACCGCGATTCGGGCGGCATTGGCGGCGGCGACCATGACACGTTGCGCCTGGCTGTCGCACAACGTGTAGCCGGTTGTGCCGAGCGCCACAAGCAGAACGCAGCCGAAATCCCGGTTGACGTAGCGCAGGGGCCTGAAGTCGGAAAACGAGTCGAGCGGCACCAGAAGGCAACCCGTGAAGACGACCGCCATGCCGACGACCGCCCGCGCCCCCAACGGCTTGCCCAGTCCAAACGCCGCCGTAATGGCCGCAAGCAGGAGAAGCGGCAAGGCGCGCATCATCGGATACGCCGTGGACATGTCGAGCCGCCTGTAGGACTGCTTGAGCCCGAATGCGTAGAGAAATTCAGAGGCGATCACGCCGCCAAGCCATGCGTAGAACGCAAGAGGCTGGGGAAACGGGCGGAGTGGCGTGACGAACGGCACCCATGCTGTCCAGAAGAGCGCGATGGTGACCAGCAGCGCGTAGAAGGCCAGGCTCACGCCGGACTTCTTGCCGATCATGTTCCACGTGGCATGGAAACAGGCCGAGAACAGGACGAGGACGAATGCGAGTGGCGTCATGGCCGTACGCGCTCCTGCTGGGCGATGCGAACTGCCGGAACCGGGCGGCGGCGGAACGGAGCCGTCCCGCCGCCGCTCCTGCCGCTAGAACGCCACAGCCGGACAAACAAGGCGGAATCCCACCACATTGTCCGTGGCGTTTACGTATTTTCCGGGATACCGGTATGCGGCACGGCACTGGTACTGGCAAGCATAGTGGGCGGAACCTCCGCGGCAGACTTTCTTGGAGTCCGTCCTTTCCGCCACGGAAACAGACGGGTCTGTCACGCTGGCGGAGCCGAGGTCGTATTTGTACCAGTCAAGGCAAAGTTCATAGACATTTCCATGCATGTCGTAAAGGCCCCAGGCGTTGGGCTGTTTTCCCCCGACACGGTAGCGTTCGAAGCTCGTCCGATCGGCATCGTCTTTTCCCAGACACCAGCCGATTGCTTCGAAATTGGCAGTCCAGTTGATATGGCTCGCAAGATCCGACATGTCGATTGCCGGCGAGAATGGCCCGCCTTCTCCTGCCCGGCAGGCGAATTCCCACTGCGCTTCTGTCGGGAGGTCAAACGCGATGCCGCCCGTCTTGGCGCGCAGAATTCCGAATTTCGATCCTGAAGCGACTGCGTGGCCGTTTGCCGGGAAGTCATACGAGGTGTTTTCGCCACGAAGCCCCTCGTAGGTGACATTGATTGCGGCGAGCGTGCCCGAATACTGGGTGTCGCCTCCCATGTATTGGTGGTATTGGGTAACGGTCGTCTCAAACACGCCAATGTAGTAGTCTTCGGAGAGCGTGACGTAGTGCGGAGTCTCCTTGCCGCCATTGCCCCACTCGCGCCACCGTTCCGTTGTCGGCGCCCCCATGCGCCAGGTGACGCCCTTGGCCGGGATGCGTCGCATGACGAGGCGCTCGGTGCGGTAGATGTCGTTCGCGAGGCCGCCGTCGGGCAGTTGATCGGCGGTTTCATAGTAGCGGATGAAGTCGGCGGGGACCGAGCCACCGCGGCTGGCGATCTCGAGGTCGATCACCATGTAGGGCGGCGGCGCGTCCGTGGCCCATGCCTTGACGCGAGCCTTGACCTCGGAGCCGAAGCCCGTCTGGTCGAGCCACGAGGCGTCCGGCGCCCAGTAGAGCATGTGGGTTCCGGCGCCGGTGACGAGCTTGTTCACGTCGCCCCAGACCTTGACGACGTTCTCGGCTCCGATGGACGCCCAGCCCCCGCCGGGGGCGTTGGTGACGATGTCGAGCGTGACGACGGCGTCCTCGCTCAAGGTGTAGGTGATTTCGGCCCGCTTGACGGATTTCTGCTCAAGGGAGACATTCGAGACGACGGGGGAAGAGGCCCAGGCCGAAACGGCGGCAAGGGTGGTGAGGGTTGCGAGATGGATGGCTTTCATGGAGGGAAGAGGTTAGAGGTTAGAAGGAAGAGGGAAGAGGGTTACCTGACGTAGAGGACAGTGGCGAATTCCTCCACAAGCTTGGCCCAGGCAGATTCTGCGATGGACCAGACGCTGTGAAAGAAATTGTCAAAGACGGCACTGTCCGCCGTCGAGACGGCGACAGGTTCGGCGTAGCCCGTCATCGTCCAGGGGATGTCGTCCGCGGCGGCAGGCGCGGCGGAGATCAGAAGCGCGACCGCTACGGCGGCGAGCGCGGGGATTCGTTGCTTCGTTCTGTGCATGGCTTGACTCCTTTGGTTGGTGCCGGAGCAAAATCATACATGCAACGACTACCGCGAGACAAGGGATTGAATTACCAATTCAAGCAAGAGATAATTATCAATTCAAAGAATGCGGCACGGCGGCGCACTCGACGAGCTTGCGGGACTCCGGGTCGAAGGAGAGGCCGACGAGCCAGATTGGCTTGCCGGAGGCGACGTAGGGATCGGCATAGCCCTTCGCGCATATCTGCGCGAACGCCTTGTCCACGGGGCCCCCGACCTTGAGCTCGAAAATGTAGATGCCGCGCTTGTGTTTCGCCACGATGTCGGAGCGGCCGTTGGACTGCCGGTCCTCCGCCACGACCTCGATTCCCTGCGTGGCAAGGAGCGTGTAGAGGACGCGCTCGTAGGAGAACTCCTGCACGGATTCCTCCGTCGGGCCGTAGGGCAGATGCGCATAGAGAGACTTCAGGCCGATGAAGAACCTGGGCCAATCCGCCGCAAGCAGTTTCACCCCGAGCGAAGCGTCCCATGTCATGTCCCGGATGTTGCTCGGCGCCGAGAAGACGGAGAGCTTGGTGAACTTGGAGACGCCGGTCATGAAGAGGAATCGGATGCACCCGACGCGGTTCTTCATCTGCGAATAGACGGCCGACATCCGGGCGCGGATGGCGTTCGCCTTCGCGAGGTCGTCCAGCGCATGGCCCACGGGCGCATCGTATTCGTCGATGAGGATGACGACCCCCTCGCCCCGATGCGCGGGATCTTTGGCGTGGTCATCGCGCGACTTCGCGTCAAGCCATTCGATGGCCCTTGCAAAATTGAGTGTGCAGTCCACCTTGTCATCGTATTCGAACCCGGTCGCGACAAGGGGGTCTTTGACATATTCCGGGAATGTCTCCTCGCCTGGACATGAAGACCACCCGGTTGTTGGTGTCGGAAACAAGCCGATGGATATACGCCGTCTTGTCGACGTAGATGGCGTTGTTCTTGATGAGGTCGGCGAAATCCGCAGTGCCGGTGTTGATGGGTTTCATGCGCACTCCGTGGCGTTGACGGCTTCCATGATAGCATGATGCAGCGCGGGGCGCAAACGGCATTGACGGAAGCCGCGCTTTCTGTCACGATTCAGCCAAACACACACCACCCCTTCTCCATGAGCTCCCCAGACCGCACCTTCGAGCGCATCGCTGTCGCCGCCTCCTTCTCCAACGCGGCGGGGCGCGACTACCTTACTGGCATCTTCCGCTATGTCAACACGGGCCGGCGGTGGACCCTGGAGGTCTTCGAGCGTTGCGCCGCGCTGCGCGAACGCCTCGACGCCGGCTGGCCCCCCGACGGCATCCTCTTCGTGCTTCCCCTTGAGGACCGCGACCTCGACGCGCTTCTGGAAGCGGGCATTCCATCCGTTTTCGTGGACATCCCGGCGTCGCCGAAGCAGTTCGCGGGGCATCGGGCGTCCTTCGTCCGTCTCGACGACTCGGCCATCGGCCGGGCGGCGGCCGACCATCTGCTCTCGCGCGGCCGATTCAACTCGCTGGCATGCGTGATCGACCAGCCGCAGTTTCCATACACGGAGCACCGCGAATGGGGCTTCC
Organism: uncultured Verrucomicrobiota bacterium; assembly: GCA_946534105.1. Classification (GTDB taxonomy): domain Bacteria; phylum Verrucomicrobiota; class Kiritimatiellia; order RFP12; family UBA3636; genus UBA3636. Next base: position 6,421 of record CAMNCG010000009.1, on the reverse strand, counting down.
GGTCGCGGCTTGGGGAAGACGGCCTCTCTGCGGAGACAATCGTCATTCCGGAGGCGGCGTCGGACGAAACGCAGTTCGAGGCGATCCGCCGCGAAATCTCACGTCTCCCGGCGCCGGCGGGTGTGTTCGCGGTGCGCGACCGCGCCGCCGTGACGGTTCTGGAGACATGCCGTCGGTTCGACATCGCGGTGCCGGAAACGATCGCCGTGCTGGGCGTGGACAACGACGAGGTGCTGTGCAAATCGACGCGCGTGCCGCTTTCCAGCATTCTTCCCGACCACGAGCAGCTCGGCTTCCTCGCGGCGGAGGAGCTGCGCCACGTCATGCACGGCGGGAACAGCCGCGAGATCGTGTTCGAGAGGTCGGTGAAGGAGGTCGTCCTGCGCGACTCGACGCGCCTCGTGCCGCCCGCCGCGCGGATCATCGCGACCGCGCTGTCCTACATCGAGGCGAACGCCTCGGGTCGGCTCCGCGTCTCGGACGTGGTCGCGCACCTGGGCGTTTCGCGGCGTCTCGCCGACCTGCGTTTCCGGGAGGTTCGCGGCCGGTCCATCGGCGACGAAATCGAGCGCGCGCTCGCCGAACGGACCATGAAAATGCTGCGCAAGTCCGACAAGCCGGTCGCGCTCATCGCCGCCGAGTGCGGTTTCTCCTCGTCGCCCGCGTTCGTCCGGTTCTTCCGCAGGCGCATGGGCGAAACGCCGGCCGCCTGGCGGCGCAAGGCCATCGGCGCCAAGTAGGCCCCTGCGGAACCCACCCCTGGGAAACCGGTATATACCGGGCTTGATTCCCGATGTGCCGGGGATTAAACTCGCTGCCAGTCAGGGACAATGGTATCCATGCAGGAAGGACAACCCCCACCCGCCCGTGGCTATGGCGCCGTGGCGGATGCGCTTCTCGGCGACATCCGCCGGGGGCGTCCAGGGACAGACCCCGAGGCGTTCACGTCCGTGCTGCGCAGCGCACCACCGCCCGGCTTTACATTTTTGGAGTCCTGGTTTTCATGAATGAGTTGGGGGGGGCGTCGTCGATGACGTGGTTCGTGCCGGTGACGAAGCCGTGGTTTTCCTCATTGTCGACGACCACGACTTCTCCGAGGACGTAGCGTCGAGTGGTGCCGACCTGGCCTTCCAGCGGCAGCGCGATTTCCGGCGTCCCGATCCGCGAGCCGACGGAGACGGCGAGCGCGTACGTCCCCGGCTTGAGCGTCGGCGCGAAGAGACGCGCCCATTTGTCGTGCGCCCAGCAGTCGTACGGGCGGAAATCGTTCTTCTCCGGCGGCGGGAAGCGGTCGGGATGCACGCCGTCGTTCTGCGCCTTCTCGTCGTCGGTCCGCCTGCCGCACGAATTCGGGCGTCCCCTCCTCGACCTGCGAGCACGTCATCACACGAAAGGCGATCTTCTTTCCCCGGGCGATCCACGGCTGCGCGAACGTGTCGAACAACTCCCAGCGGAAGTCGCCCTCCTCCGGCTCAAGATCGTTCCACGTCAGTCGCATGTAGATCGTGGAGCAGCCGGGGAACCAGCCGAGCGTGTCATCCGTCGGCGTGTTGGCGCCGTAGGCCCAGAGCCTGTTCGAATACTTGTAGAACACCCAGCCCATGCCGGGATTGATGAGCGCCTCGTTCGTCGCGACGGGGCGGACCGCCGTGACGCCGGCGGGGGCGGATGGTTTCATTGCCTCTTCTCCTCGCGTATGCGTTTCAGCGCGACCTGGACGGCGCAGGGGGCCTCCCGGCCCGTCCAGTCCCGCGTCTGCACTTGCTCCTCGGCGGCAATCAGGCGCTCCGCCGCCGCATCGTGCGTTCCCACGCATTTTTCCATTGCCGTTGGAAAAATGAATGCGTTTTTTCCAATTGCGATGGAAAATTTAGGTTGATTTCGTGGGCGGAAACCGCTATGATGTGCGCCATGAAAGCACGAACCATAGGATTTCCAAGCGGAAGTTTCTTTCGCGGCGTGTAGCGTCATTATCTGTCTCCCCCGACCAGCACGATTTCCTGGAAGCCGTAGGGCCACTTGCCCTTCACCAGGCGAGCGACGCCTTGCGGCGGAAGACCGTAGGCCTGCCGTTGAACATCGCAAGGTCGTACTCGAAGTCCTCGTCGTCGTAGCCAATCGCCATCTTCTGCGCGTTCTTCATCGTGTCGAACGCGATCTGGAGGCCGTCGCCCTTCCACAGTTTCATCACGTTTTCGCCGCCCGGATGGAAGCCGTCCTTCTCCACGACGGCGCGCATCATCAGCCCGGACCTGTTCCACGCGAGGCGCACCTCCAGCGCGTCGCCGCTCTTCGGCTCGTTGGCGGGCATCTTCTCGTTCCCGGCCCCCGCGTCGGCCTTCCAGTGGTACAGCCTCGGCCGCGTGACGCTGCCCGAGAGGTCGTCGGGCCGTTGCAGCGTGGATGGCCCGACGTCCTGGCTGACGCGCGGTCACGCGCGGGGGTGTCGCACTTCGGTCATCGTCGTTCCGTAGCGCCGCCGGAATGCCGCGGCGAGATGGGAGGCGCTGAGCTGCCCGCACCTGCGGGCGATTTCGGCGAACGGGATGTCGGTGTCCGCCACGAGCGCATGGACATTGGACAGGCAGGCTTCGCGGATCACGTCGCCGACGCTCCGGCCAAGCGCCTTGCGGCAGTGGTTCTCCAGTGTCCGCACGGTGTCGAGCTACTTCGCCCGCGCGACGCGGCGCATCGCCATGCGACAGGCTGTCGCCAGCCTGTTCTGGGTCGCGCACATGCTGCTTCTCGGTGCCTGGACCGGGGCCGTCGTCTTGGCCTCGTCATGCGTCCGCGGGGCGGTCTATTCCCGGCTCCGTCTGCGCCGTTGCCAACATCGTTGCCATCGCCGCCGCAACGCTTCGGGATGGGTGGCGACAGCGCGACGAAGAGGCTTTTTAGCACTACCATCCCATAGAAATGCAAGAAGCCTCCCCCGATGACGCAACGCTGATTGGTTCCGTTGCGCAGGGGGAGGCATAAAGAAAAGGTTGCTTGTGCGTTTTTTCCGTGCAAGAATGCGCGGCGTCATGAAAAACAACAAAGCAACGTCCACAACTGCATCGCCATGGCGTGGCGGCCGGGCGGCAGTTCGCGCGGCTCCTGTCCGGGGAGTTCCAGGATGGCCGTGGTGTTCGGGGGGACGACGAGGTCGACCGCGAGGCGTCCGCCGGAGGATTTGCGCCAGCGGATGGAGGCCGTCCCGTGGCGCGTGAGAAGCGACGCCTTCGCCCAGTCGATGCCCACGCCGGGCACGGGGGCGAAGCGGATTTTGCGGAAGCCGGGTTCCGCGGGGGAAATGCCGCCCACGGTTTCGTACATCCATTCGCCGATCGCGCCGTATGCGTAGTGGTTGAAGGAGTTCATGTTCGCGTCGCCGAAGCCGTGGCGCGAGGAGTAGCTGTTCCAGCGCTCCCACATCGTCGTTGCGTCGCCGTCGAGTATCTGGAAATACCATGACGGGTACTTGCGCCGCCGGAAGATCCGGTATGCGAGGTCGGCGCGCCTTCGCGGATCGGGTTGCCGTCCTCGTCCACGGGGCAATCGACGGCGAGCCAGTCGCCGTAGTGCCAGCTGCCTTCGCCGCGGTATACCGCGCGCTGGGGGCGCTCGCCTCCCTTCTGCGCGGAATGCCGCGCCGCGTCGATGCGCCGGTGGACTTCTGTCCCGAACAGGCGCCGCACCTTGGCTGGGGAATGCGCGAGCCCCACGGACATGAACTGCTTTTCGGAATGCTCGAACTCGCGAACACGGCACGCCGTGGCAGAACGAATAGCGCCGTTCGCGGAGCGTTCCGATGTCCCGGTCTTCGGGATAGCGGGGAAGAGCTTCCACATGTCCCACGTGGACGGAAAGCCGCAGTGGAATCAGAGAAAAGACGCCATGTAGAGCGGGAGGTGCAGAACTCCGTCACGCTCCATGAAATCGCCTTGGTAGAGGATGAACGGCCGTCCGATCCGGCCGCTGAACTTCCGCACGAACTTGTCGAGCGAGGAATGCCGCTTGAACGTTGATGACTTCACCTCCACCGGGCAGATCTTGCGGTCCCGACGGATCAGGAAGTCGATCTCCATCCGATCGTCCGCCTTGTCGCCGTTGCGGGAATGGAAGAAGAGCTTCCGCCCCTGCGCGCGGAAGGTCTGCGCGACGACGTTCTCCGCGAGCATCCCTTCGTTGACCGACAGCCGGTCGGCGAGGATCGCCTTGTAGAGCGTGTTCTCCGCGTAGCCGTCGCTCCAGAAGGAATGCGTGACCAGGAGCCCCGTATCCCCCATGTAGAGCTTGTGCGTCGTCGTATCGAGGTTCATCGCGAGACCGACGTTCGGGTCGGTGGAGTTGAAGCACGGGTTCGTGATCATCGCGTCGTTCAGCCAGACGAACGCATCCTCGTATTCCCGCGTCCGCGCGGATTTCGAGATGGAGGAGAGCCGGAACTTCTTCTCCTTGCGCGAAAGCTGCCCCGGGATTTCGTCGAAGATCTGCTTCACCCGCATCTCGTAGCCGCGGGTGTACTTGGCAATGTCGTTGCGGTAGAGCGTCAGGATGCCGCGCTTGACCTTGTCGGCCTCGGCGAAATCGTGCCGCTTGACATAGGCCGCCACCGCCGCCGGCATTCCCCCGACAAGAACGTATTGGCGGAAGAGGTTGGCGAACTTTCGGTTCAGGGCCTGTCCGACCGGTTTCCCAGCCTCGAACGCCGCCCGCATGAACCCGTAGGCCGTGTCGTTCCCGAGCGCCCACAGGAACTCCTCGAAGTCCATCGGGAACATCTCCAGATGCTCCTCCTCGGACGGGATGACGATTCCCTCGACGTTGGCCTTGAGCGAAATCAGCGAGCCGGTCTCGACGTAGTCGTAGCGCCCGTCCGCCACAAGATACTTGATCAGGGCGCGCGCCCGGGGACAGAGCTGGACCTCGTCGAAGATCACCAGCGACTCCCTCCGGTGGAGCTTGACGTCGTAGAGGGCGGCGAGTTTCGCGAACAGGAAGTCCAGGTCGTTGGACTCCTCCGTGATGGCTTCGACCGCGCCGGGGCGCGGCCGGTTGAAGTCGATCAGCAGATAGCTGCGGTATTCGCGCTTGGCGAACGCCTCGACGATGAAGCTCTTGCCGACGCGACGCGCGCCGTCGACCATCAGCGCCGACCGTCCGCCGGACGACCGCTTCCATTCAAGCAGCTTGTCGTAGATTTTTCTCTTGAACTCCATCGGAAACCTCCGTTTCCATTGAAAACACGGCGCATTCTACCACGCGAAATCACGAAAATCAACTATGAAATGATGAAATCATACACGAAAACAAAAGTTGATTTCAGCGAATTCTACACGAAAATACAACATCTCATACACCTCCCATGACGCAGGGGCCGACGAACTCCTATCGCCTCTCCCTGCGGAAGCGCAGGGGGGGCAGGCCCGTCCGCTTGCGGAAGAAGTGCCAGAATTCCCACTCGGTGCGGAAGCCGTTCGCGCCGGCCATGGCCCCGCGTCGACGCCCGGCGGTTCACCAGCAGCGGCGGAAATACGATCGCCTTGCGCAGGGAACGCTCCCCAAGCGACTTTGCGGCGAGGTATCCTGCCATTTCATGGTCGAGCACAACCGACGAGACCTTCGGCGCGATGTCCCTGTCCTGCGGCATGTGCGGCTCCGTGCCGTCGACGCCAACGAGCGTCACCGTGCGCGGATAGGCGCGTCCGGCCCTCGCCAGGGCGTCCGCGACGATGAACGCGCAGCCGTCGTTGACGGCGAACACGGCGCTGTGCAGGGGGAGCGAAGCGGCCCACTCGACAAGGCTCCGCGTGGGGACCGCCGTCCGTGTGTTTGAGCGTCTCGACGCGCCACCCGCGCCCGGCGGCGTAGCGGCGCATTCCCTCCAGCCTCCGCCGCTCCCGCTCGATCCGCGGTTGGCAATCGACGTAGAGGATCGTCGGAGGACTTCCGTCCTGCGGCGCCGTCTTCCCGTTTCCTGCGTTCTTCATGGCGTCGGCCACCACCCCGGTGTGTTCCCTGGCTCCAAACACGGGTTCCGTCAGGCGAGCGTTCCTCCCTTGGCGTTCGCGTACCCGCAAATCCATTCCATGCACTTGTCATGCCAGGATTGCTTGTATTCGAAGGTCTGGTTCTCTTCTCGTTTCATCGGTCCATGCCCGGTGTGGTTGACGAGGTCAAGTCTACCACAGGGTCGCGTGACCCGCAAGGGAGCACGCGGCGACCGCCGCGACCAGAAACTGTCCATGCAACGGAACGCAAAGAGCGCCAGGAAAATGGCGGCCGTGGCATCGAACGCCGCCGTTGGCGGCTATGCCACAAGCCGCCATTTTCAGTCCACTGCTTTTGGCCCGACAAAAAAAGCGGGCCGATTGTGTCATAGCCGCGCAGCGGCGTTCGATGACACATCGGCCCGCGCGATTGCGTCCTTTGCGTT
>CAMNCG010000008.1 GCA_946534105.1 uncultured Verrucomicrobiota bacterium | reverse complement strand
TTTACAGCGTCTATGCGCAGGAGCTTTTCGACGAAGAGATGGTCAAGTTGCCGATCGAGCTGACGGAGTACAAGCTTGATTGGGAAAAGGCCGTTGTGTCGGCAAATGCCAAACGCGCGCAGTTGGCAAAACTTGCGGCGGCGGAGAATGCCGCAAAAGAGGGCAAATATGTCCGGCCGATTGTCTTGTTCCAGGCGACACCGAAGAACGGCGATGTTCCAGTCGAAAAACTGAAGGAGTATCTGACGGATACGCTGAAGATTCCGGAAGAAGAAGTCAAGATCGCAACAGGTGACCAGAAGGAACTGGATGATGCCAATGTCATGGATTCTGCCTGTAAGGTCAATTATGTCATCACCGTCCAAGCGTTGAAGGAAGGATGGGATTGCCCGTTCGCATATGTTTTCTGTTCGCTTGCAAACGTCGGCAGCAGCAAGGACACGATCCAGCTGTTGGGGCGAGTGATGCGCATGCCGTATGCAAAACGGCGGAAGACGCGAGAATTGAACCGTGCGTATGCGTTCGTCATGAGCAAGGAGTTCGGTTCCGCCGCCAAGGAACTGACGGAAGGCCTCAAGAAGAAGGGCTTCTCGGAGGTTGAGGCATTCAAGGCCGTGCAGGAGAATCTGCCGGAGATAGGCGGCCAGGGCGATTTGTTCTCCGTGCCGTCCGATGTGGTCAAGTTGGACAAGGCGACGCTGGATGGCTTGGTTTTGCCTGCGGGAATCAAGGTTCAAGATTTTGCAAGCGGCGATGGCGAGATACAGCTTTCTGGTGCTGAGGATGACGGAGAGATAGCGCAAGTGGCCGTGCAGCTTGCAAGAAAAGGCGCATGAACTTAAGCTCAAGCACCAGAAGAAGAAGGCGCAAGTTGCGGCGCCGGTTCCGGCAAAGGGCCATCCATGGAGGTTCCCGAGGCTTGGCGTTGAGATAGACGGGGACAGTCTGTTTTCGACGGACGCTGTCTATGAGACGATTGGGGACTCCATTCTTGCCTTTCTGCCGGAGGCGTTGTCTGCGAACGAAATATCAATTAGCGGAAACGACGGAAAAACATTCATATTGAAACTGGACGGCAACGAGATGACCGCACGGTTTGCGACAGATGCGCATACCGAGTATCTAAAAGGATTCTCAGGCAAGATTGAAGAGGCCGATGTCGTGAATGTGCTGGACGGAATTACCAAGGATTGCGTGTTGTTGTTGCAGTCTGAAAAGCGGCATTGGTTGACTCGGATCGTTTCCGACCTTCTGGTCAATCATGGCATGACCTGCGAGCAGATGGTTTTAGCGCGCTTCCCGATCAAGCAACGGCTGGAATGGCATTTGAGCGAGGCGCTTGGCAAGGCAAGGCGCAAGGCGTACCAGCAGACCTTCTGTCTTGGCGGTGATTACAGGCTTTCTTTGGATCTGCCCGGCGGGTTTGTACTCGACGAAAACATATATGCGGGCAATGCTGATGTTTACAACGGAAGTTGGCGGTTTAAAAAGCACTATTTGGGGACTTATGCTATACCTAAGTTTGACGGCAAGAAGCCATTTGGCGAGGGAGAGGAATTTGAATGTGCAAAGCTGATTGATTCGTCGGCAAAAGTTCTTTATTGGCTCAGGAACAAGGATTCCGATTCGGCTTCGTTTCGCTTGCCAATGGGTGGCAGGACGGAGTGGTTCTATCCTGACTTTGTCGGGGAACTTGTGGACGGTCGACTTTTTGTTTTGGAATACAAGGGAGAACTTACAGGGCAGTCTGCCGATACGGTCGAAAAGACGGCCATCGGGAAACTCTGGGCAGCGCGAGACAGTTCCCGATATGTTTATGCCACGATATACGGTTCCGCGTCCAGTGGCTTGACCGTGGCCCAGCAGATAGAAGAGGCCTTCAAGAATCGAGGTGAAATGTAGACTGCTGGCAGAAGTGGAAACTAGAGGGACAAGACCTCGTTGATGGAGCAGAAATGGTGAAATAGAGACTATGGCAATGCCGCAGAGAGATGACACGATAGAGGCTATCAAGCGACTTGACGCCTTGCTTGAGTATGCCGTCATACATGATGACGAGGAAGAGGCCGAGCGCATCCGCGAGGAGCTGCGCTGGCTGACGGATGAAGTTTGACGGCAGACGGCGTTTGAAGAGCGCGGCAGTGTGGTATGATTTCAACGTGAGCGCAAGGAGTGAAGATGGCAACGAGAAAAACAAAAGTTGATAAAAAGGTTGCAACTAAAAGTCTGTCGGCAGAAGTTACGCCGACATACGATGCTCTGGTTTCAGCCATCGAGGGTCTTGTCCTGGACGCCCGCGACGGATTGAAGGCGGCACTGAACACAATAATGCTTCAGACCTACTGGCGGACGGGTGAATACATCGTGGAGTATGAGCAGCATGGACGCGACCGAGCCGATTACGGCGATGGATTGATGCGACGGCTCGCCCATGACCTGATATTGAGATTGGGAAGGGGTTTCGCACACTCGAACTTGAATTACATGCGCAAGTTCTACCTTGTCTCGCAAAAAATCCAGACGTCTGGATTTTTCGGAAAAGGTCGGACGTCTGGATTTTTGACCTGGAGGTGGTGAGAAGGACCCCATTGGTGGAGCAGAAATGATGGAGTATAGACTATGGCGATGCCGCAGAGAGACGACACGACTGAGGCGATCCTGGCGATATAATGGTGCATATCGACGCCGCACCAGATACCGTGGTGTCACAGGCGGGTGAGAAAGTAAATGATGTCTTAAAGGAAGGGCGGACAATAATGCGGACAATAAAGCGGACAATAAAAGACATCCTTTTAGATGCCATAAAATCACATCCTGGCATTAAAGCTCCAGAACTAATGGCGGCGTCAGGGAGAGGTCGAACGGCGGTTACAGATGCCCTTGCGGTTCTTGTCCGTGAGGGACTGGTCCAGTATCGCGGCAGTCGCAAGACTGGGGGATATCATGTCACAGAGTGAGGCGGAAAGCGAAACGCAGTCGGCAGGGTTCAAGCAGTCATGGTGCGACGAGCACCTTGAATGGATTTGCGGATATGCGAACGCATGCGGCGAAGCGCTCAACATCGACTGCAAGTTGGACAAAGGTAGAACGGGTCATTAAAATGAAGAATCCACTTTCATCCTATCAGGCTGTATGCCGTCCGGGGGCCGGTGCGGGCGCGTTCTTCATGAGCATCCTCGTGTGGGGCGTCGGCATCGGGTGCTTCGGCGCGGCGTTCAACAACTTCCTCGTTGAGACCTACGACATCAACGGCTTCGACCGCGGAGTGCTGGAGTTTTTGCGCGAGACGCCGGGCGTGCTGCTCGTGGCGATCTTCGCCGCGCTCCACCGGTTCTCCGACTGGAAGATTCTGCGCTTCGGAACGGCCTGTTCCCTCGTCGCGGCGGTGTTGCTGCTGGTGCCCGTCCGATGGGCGTGGGCCGTCGCGTTCATCGTCGTCTGGGCGTTGGGCGAGCATCTCGTCATGCCCGTTCGCCAGTCGCTCGCGCTTTCAATCGCCCGGGAGGGGCGGAGCGGCGAATCGCTCGGAATCGTCACGGGGGCGATCAACGCTGGCACGGTCGCGGGAAGCGTCCTCGTAGCGGCCATCTTCTACTTGGGCGGACACTTCTGGTCGGACGCGCCGCGCCGCGCGTTCTATGATGTGACGTGGGTGCTGGTGGCGCTGCTCCTCGCCGCCAGTCTCGCCGTCGCGGCATCCGTGAAAGAGCCGGGGCTCGCGAAGCGCGCGCGTCCGTCGTTCTATTTTCGCCGCAAATATTCGACGTTCTACATCCTGGAGCTCTTCTACGGGGCGCGCAAGCAGGTCTTCTTCACCTTCGGTCCGTTCGTGCTGATTCGCGTCTATGGCATGGACACGCAGCACGTCGCGATCCTCTTCGCCGCCGCCGCGCTCTTCACCGCGCTGTGGGGCGGCCGCCTCATCGGGCGGCTAGTGGACCGATGGGGCTATCGCAACGTGATGATCTGGGACACGGTCGTACTGTTCTTCGTGTGTCTGCTCTACGGCTTCGCGAAGGACTGGTTCCCGCCGCGCGTGGCGGTGGCCGTGGTGTGCGTGAACTACGTCCTCGACGCCGTGCTGAGCAACGCCTCGATGGCGACGAACCTCTACGCCCGCACGCTTTCCGACTCCCAGGAGGAACTGACCGCGACCCTTTCCTCCGGCATCTCCGTGAACCACGTGGTGACCGTGTTCTATGCGCTCGCCGGAGGCTGGATCTGGGACCGCTTCGGCCCCGGCGTCCTTTTCGCCACGGCGGCGTTCATGGCGCTTGCCAACAGCGCCTTTGCGCTCACAGTGCCAAAACCCGCGTCGGAAACGCGCAAGGATGCGCAGAGCGACAGATGATACCGAGAAATTGATGGAAACTAAAATGCCCGCCGTTATTGGATTGTTAGGATTTTTCGAAACAGATAAGTTCGTCTTTTCAGAAGAGGAGTGCACTTGGCTATGACTGAAAAGCAAATTAAGCATATCATGGAAACGTACCACCGCAAGACCATGCGCGAGCCTGCCAAACGGCTTCGTGCAGCCATTGAGCAGGCGTCTAAAAAGCAGTGCTGGTACAACGGGTGGAAACACGAGGGGGACCGTGCGGACTACGGTATCCTTTACGATCCGATGCGCGAGTTTCTTTCCGAAGCCCAATTCAGCGACATTTGCGAGATGTGCGATTTCCTTCTAACGAAGGCAAATGCGCAAATTGAAAAATCAGACGACGATGGCGACTGCGCCGGACAGGCGCGCTACTGGATGGAGAAAATGTTGAAGGCACTCATGAAGTGCGAGGGAAGTCTTGCGGAGAAAATCGGATGGCTGGAGGACTTCCAAAAGCGCGACATCTATTATTTGGCCGATTTCGCCACGACCATGTTGGACAAGAAGAGCACGCTGTCGCAGGACGATTGGTCGCGGCTGGCGGACATGAAGATCGAAAAATTCAGGAATACGCCAAAAGTCGAGGACGATGGCATAAGCGACAATGACATCCGTGGCTGGCTTGACGACAAAGCGTCTGTTGACGAGATTGAAGCCGCACTTCGCAATGCCGGACGTGAAGACGAAATAACGCCGTTCAGAAGATCCATCCTCGGGCGATTCGGCAATGCAGAGTGGATGGCTGAGGCGCTCCTCGCCGATGGTCTGACGAAGGAGGCGGAAGAATTGTTTGAGAAACACCTTGAAAAGGATAGGGTCTCGACAACGGCGCAGGCACGGATGCGTGGTTTTGCCATTTCACGTGGCGATTTGACAAAGGCGGCGGCATTTGACGCGGAGGCGTTCTTCGACAATCCTTCCGTTGACAAATATGATCAACTGATGGCTATTTGCAGCGTAGGGAACGTCGCCGATGCCGTTCGCAAGGCTGTGTTTCGCGCGTTGGAGACTGGAATCCGTCCGGATTTAGAGGAAACAAAAGCCACAGATTGGCCCTTGCCGATTGTGGATTTGGGCCGTGGCATTGTTGAAGAGCCAACGCCGTCATTCGAGTTGCTGGCCGAGTTGGCATGGAGAGAACATCGCCCGGATGCAGCTCTTTCCTATTACAAGCGCGCTGTTGCGCAACGTTGCAAGAAAGAACGCGTAGAGGCTTGTGCGTTTGATTGGAGCATGGCCGATCGCATTGCCCTGATATGGCCAGAAGAGGCGATTGCGATTTGGGAGTGGATCATTGCGAACAGCACACGTGCCTGGCAGAGCGATTACGACAATATTGCCAGGGCGCTACGTTGCATGAAGCCAATTTTTTTCGTCAATGGGAAAGCAATGGCTTTTCGGAAAAGAGTCCGGGATTTGATTGCGAAAAACAAGAAGCGCCGGAATCTCGTCGAGGCGCTTGAGAATATCCTGTATGATCGAGACATCTAGGAAACAATTGCTGCCGATCGCATCACGACAGTTTTTAGCCACAAAGGACGCAAAGCGCACAAAGTTTTCGGAAAATGGGCCGCTTGCTCGCGGACGCCAATGTGTTGCCGCGCGATGCGCGAGCATTTTCGCGGGCTGGAAGCCCGCGCTCCCATGGGGGACGGCGCGCGCGAGAGACGCCGCACCGCCCATCGCGGGCTGGAAGCCCGCGCTCCCAGGGCAAACTGCTCGCGAAGAGCGCGCCCTAACGGCAGGGGCCGACCGTCTGGCAGCCCGCAATTTCTTTGGATTGGACGTGGCGCGGGGGCAGATGTAGAATCGGCCGCATGCAGAATGCCATGGATGTTTGCAACACGATAATCGCTGCTGAATGACGGACACAATTTCAAGAGAGCGCCGAAGTTGGATGATGAGCCGAATTCGTAGCCGCGACACAAAGCCCGAGCTGGTGGTTCGACGCTATCTTTTCTCCCGCGGCCTTCGGTTTCGTGTGAACGTGTAGAGGCGAGAGGGACAGACCCCATTGGTGGAGTAGAAATGATGGAGTAGAGACGATGGCGATGCCGCAGAGAGACGATACGATAGAGGCGATCAAGCGACTTGACGCCTTGCTCGAGTATGCCGTCATGCATGAGGACGAGGAAGAGACCGAGCGCATCCGCGAGGAGCTGCGCAGGCTGACGGGGCAGATGGCGTTTGAAGAGCGCGGCAGTGGGGTATAATCTTCTGAAAAGGTACGGTGATGAAGAAAGAGACACAGACGATAGAGTTCAAGCAGTCGTGGCACGACGAGTATCTTGAATGGATTTGCGGGTATGCAAACGCATACGGTGGAGCGCTCTATATTGGACGTGCGGACAATGGCACACCCGTGGGAGTGGCCAAGGCCAAGTCGCTCATGGAGTCGATACCATGCAAGATCACGGTAGGATGCAAAGAATATGGCGGGCCGCGCCCAATTTATAAGATTGGTGAAAGCGGGGTTATGGTGCTGTGCAAGGCATGTCCGGCGTACCTTGAATTGAAAAGCACAGGAGCCGAACAGTCCTTGCGTACCGCCCAGGCAACTACCCAAACAACTACCCAAACAACTACCCAAAGGATTCTGGCGATAATTAAAACGAATCCCGGTGTTTCCCGGGCCGCCTTGTCAAAGGAAATAGGGTTGTCGTCAGACGGAATTAAGTGGCATCTTCAGAAGCTGAAGGAAGGTAATGTGATTCGACGGATTGGTCCAAAATACGGTGGCCATTGGGAAGTTATCGGCGAGACCTGAATCAATGGTACGGATGGAGTGAACCATGCCACGCCACACACCAACACCCGAATCTTCGCAATCCATCCCCGAAATGGTGGATGAACTGACGCGCTAGGAGATTGCCACTTGGTACAAGGACGGCAAGTTGACGCCCCATGGAAGGCAGATGGCGAAGCTTTTGGACCGTGCCCTGCCGGCGGAAAAGGTGGACGAATGGGGATTTCTTCTCACCCGCAAGGAGCTTGAGGCCATTCGGAGGGAGGCGGAGGAGAAGAAGCGCATTGCGGCGGATTACCAGTACTACCTTTCGTGCAGCGAGCTTCACGTCGCAACCCTGCCCGCCTCCCAGCAGGAAGAGGCACGGCAAGGCTGGACGAAGATCCTTCGCCCCTTCCGCGTCCTCGCCGAGCTCGACATCCTCAATGCGTTCAAGCACATCCGGCCCTGCTACATCAACGTCGCGGAGACGCTGTCCGACGGCAAGGACAAGGCATGCCCCGATCGCTTGTCGCCAGAATCGTCCATGACGATGCCCGACGCCGCGCGGCGTCGGGCGAGCCGGCCGCTCAGGGAGTGATTTTCGCGAATCTCCGCCGTGCGTCGCGCCAGTTCTGGAGAAGTCGCGCGGCTTTCGCGGAGCCGGTGCGCGCGGCGTGTTCGCGCAGCAGCGCGCGGAGGCGCGTTTCGTCCTCGCTCCCCTTTTCGACCGGATGCAGGTCGACGGAGTCCAGATTGCACCGCAGGTCCAGGTCGCCGGTTTCGTCGAGGACGTAGGCGACGCCGCCGGTCATGCCGGCGGCGAAGTTGACGCCGACGGGGCCTAGCACGACGACGGTCCCGGCGGTCATGTATTCGCATCCGTGGTCGCCGACGCCTTCCACGACGAGCGTCGCCCCGGAGTTACGGATCCCGAACCGCTCGCCCGCCAAACCGTTCACGAAGATCGCCCCCGAGGTCGCGCCGTATGCGATGACGTTTCCGGCGACGACGTTCTCCTCGGCGATTCCCGCGAAGTCCCGCGGCGGCGCGATGGTGATGACGCCGCCGGAAAGGCTCTTGCCGACATAGTCGTTCGCTTCGCCGCGCAGGTTGAAGGTGACGCCCTTGCTGAGAAACGCGCCGAAGGACTGCCCGGCGACGCCGGTGAATTCGACGGCGATGTCGCCATGTTCGCGCCCGACGAGCCAGCCGGAGAGCGCCGCGCCGACGGAGCGGTCGCGGTTGCCGATCGCGCGCGACAGCGCGTTTTCGCCGCGTTCGACCGCCGGAATCAGCTCATGCTCGTCGTAGTTGTCGCTTCCGGTCGACAGCTCTCGATTGTCCTCGCTTGCGGTCGCTTTCGGTCGATAGTGGTCGATGGCCATCGATTGCAAAACGTCCCCGAAATCAAACCGGACTCCGTCCTTTACCTTAAGCAGGTCGGCGCGGCCGCGGGCCTCGGCAAGCGAAGAAAGCCCCAGCGCCGCGAGCTGTTCGCGCACTTCTTCGGCAAGAAAGCGGAAGTAGCGCTGTAGATGCTCCGGCCTGCCGGCGAACTTCGCGCGAAGCGCCTCGTTCTGCGTGGCGATGCCGACGGGGCAGCTTCCAAGGTTGCAGTTGCGGCACTGGACGCACCCAAGAGCCACCAGCATCGACGTGCCGAAGGCGAACTCGTCCGCGCCGAGCAGGGCGGCGATCACGATGTCGCGCCCGGTGCGAAGCTGTCCATCGACCTGGAGTTTCACGCGGTGGCGCAGGTTGTTCTTCACGAGCGTCTGATGCGCCTCGGCAAGCCCCAGTTCCCATGGCAGTCCGGCGTGCTTCATGGACGTCAGCGGCGCGGCGCCTGTCCCGCCGTCGAAGCCGGAAATCACCACGACGTCGGCATGCGCCTTGGCGACGCCGGCGGCGATGGTGCCGACGCCGGCCTCAGAGACGAGCTTCACCGAGACGCGCGCGGCGGGATTGGCGCATTTGAGGTCGTAGATGAGCTGCGCCAGGTCTTCAATGGAGTAGATGTCGTGGTGCGGCGGCGGCGAAATGAGCGTCGTGCCGGGCTTGGCGTGGCGCAGTCGCGCCACGAGGTCGTTCACCTTGCCGCCGGGGAGCTGTCCGCCTTCTCCGGGCTTGGCGCCCTGCGCGAGCTTGATTTGCAGGTCCTTCGCCGAGCGCAGATATTCGATCGTCACCCCGAACCGCGCCGACGCCACTTGCTTGATGGCGCTGTTCTTGTCGGTTCCGAAGCGAGCCGGATCTTCACCGCCCTCGCCGCTGTTGGACATGGTTCCAAGTCCGTTCAGCGCCAGCGCGATTGTCTCATGCGCCTCCGGCGAGAGCGATCCCATCGACATCGCGCCGCCGACGAAGCGATGCACGATCGAATCGATCGATTCGACTGGGTCGTTTGTTCGCTTGATCGTTGGATCGTTTGCTCGTTTGGCGAACTCCAGCTGCGAGCGGAGGGTGACGCGGCTTTCGGCATCGATGGAATCGGTGTAGCGGCGGAAGCGCGCATAGTCGTCGTTGCGGACGGCTTCGCGGAAATCGACAACCCTCTGCGGGTTCCACAGATGCTCTACGCCTCCCTTGCGGAACCGATATTCGCCGCCGGGGGAAAGGACGGGGGAACCTAAGTTCCCCCGAACCCCTTCCAGCGAGTTCCCCCGAACCCCTTCCAGCAAGTTTCCCCGAACCCCTTCCAGCGAGTTCCTCCGAACCCCTTCCAGCGAGTTTCCCCGAACCCCTTCCAGGCAGCGCTCGATGTCCTCAAGTTCCAATCCGCCGACCGGAGACGCCACGCCGCCGAAGTATTCGCGCACGATCTTCGGGCCGAGGCCGACTGCCTCGAAGATCCGCGCGCTGCGGTAGGAGCGCAAGGTCGAGATGCCCATCTTGGACATGATCTTCATGATGCCGTGGCAGACTGCCGACACGTAGTTCGAGGCGGTCTTCACCGCATCCTTGCCGCCGATTTCCGATGCGGTCGCAAGGGCAAGCCACGGGTTGACGGCGGTCGCGCCGAATCCGAGCAGCACGGCGAAATGATGCACTTCACGCACTTCGCCGCTCTCCACGACGATGCCAACCGACGGGCGCAGTCCCGCTTCGACAAGCGCCTTGTTGACCGCCGCCACTGCAAGAATCGAGGGAATGCGGCGAACGCAGGAGCCGTCGCCGCCGGTGGCAGCCGATGGCAGCCGTTTGCCGCCGTTCACCGCACGGTCGCTCAGAACTATGATTTTCGCTCCGTTTTTCGCCGCGTCCAGCGCGGTTGCGGCTAGAGCATCGAGTGCTGGTTTCAGTCCGCCGTCGAAATACAGGCCGAGCGTTTCCGCCGGGAAGCCCGGGATGTTGCGCAGACGGCAGAGTTCGTCGTCCGTCAGGACCGGACGCGTCATCTTGACGAGGTGCGCGTGCCGCGGAGTCTCCGCCAGGATGTTGCCCTCGTTGCCGATGTAGGTCATGATCGACATCACGAGCTCTTCGCGAATCGGGTCGATCGGCGGGTTCGTGACCTGCGCGAAGAGCTGGTGGAAACAGTCGAACAGGTTGAATCGGTTCCGGAGGCACACAAGCGCCGCGTCGTTGCCCATGGCGCCGACCGGCTCCGCGCCGGTCTCCGCCATGGGACGCAGGATCAGCTCCACGTCCTCGAGCGAATAGCCGAAGCGACTCCGGTCCGCCGGTGCGGATGCGATGGAATCGGCCGTTGAGGGCACGATTTCCGTGAAGAGCCCCGTGACGGGGATGTGGTTTTCCTTGACCCAGCGCCTGTAGGGGCGGCGCCGCGCGTAGTAGTTCTTGACCTCCGCGTCCTCAAGGAGCCGATGCTCCGCCAAATCGAGCCACAGGATCGTTCCCGGCCGAAGGCGTCCGTGGCGCGCCGTTTCGGCGGGGGCGATGTCGAGGACGCCGGTTTCCGACGCCAGCACGAAGAGACCGTCCTTTGTCAGCGTCCAGCGCGCGGGGCGCAGCCCGTTGCGGTCGAGGGCGGCGCCGAGGCCGATGCCGTCCGTGAACGCGATGGCGGCTGGGCCGTCCCACGGCTCCATGAGCGCGGAGTGGTATTCGTAGAAGGCGCGGACGTCGTGTCCCATGTGGTACTTGGCGCCCCAGGCCTGCGGCACGAGCATCATCATCGCGTGGGGCGCGTCGCGCCCGGCGGCGACGAGCAGCTCGAACACGTTGTCGAGCGACGCGGAGTCGGACTGGCCGGGACGGACGACGGGCAGGAGTTTCGCGAGGTCGGCGCCGAAGAGCGGCGACGCGAGCGACGCCTCTCGCGCGGCCATGGCGTTGAGGTTGCCCTTGAGCGCGTTGATCTCGCCGTTGTGGGCGATGGCGCGGAACGGATGCGCCAGCTCCCACGACGGAAACGTATTGGTCGAGTAGCGCTGGTGGACGATCGCGAAGGGCGAGACGAACGCGGGGTCCGAGAGGTCCGGGTAGAACCGCTCGATCTGCGTCGCGAGCAGCAGCCCCTTGTAAACGATCGTCCGAGACGAGCAGGAGCAGACGTAGGCCTCTGGCGCGGCCCGCTCGATCTGCCGCCGGACGACGAGTAGCCGCCGCTCGAAGGCCGCCGCAAAATGAGAATCACCGCCGATTGCGGTCGATTGCTGTCGATTGCTGTCGATGAAGAGCTGCCGGATCCGCGGCATGACCCGGCGCGCGTCATCACCAATGGCGTCGGGATTCACCGGCACCTCGCGCCAGCCGATCACCGCGCAGCCCTCGCCGCGGACGGCCTCCTCGATCGCCGCCTCCTCGCCTTCGCCGCCGAAGATCATCGCGACGCCGTATTCTCCGGCGGGCGGCAGCTCCGCGCCCCCCGCGGACTCCGCGTGAGATCCGATCTCCGCGCCCTTCGCGCGGAAGAAGGCGTCCGGGATGCGCATGAGCAGCCCCGCGCCGTCGCCGGTCCGGGGGTCGTTGCCCGTGGCTCCGCGGTGCATAAGACGACGCAATATCTCGATGCCTTTTTCCACAATGCCGTGATCCGCCTCGCCGGAGAGGTTCGCGACCATGCCGACGCCGCAGGCATCGTGTTCGTATTCCCCCCGGTAGAGACCCTGCCGTGCTGTCGTGTTCATTGTTTTCAAATTCCTTTTTCAGAGTGAAATGTTTTTCCCGCTCGCGATGGCGAGGACGACGAGCGAGGCGCCGCTCGCGCAGTCGCCGACGCAGAAGATCCTGCGCTCCGGATCGGAAACGAGCGCCGTGCGCGGCGTCAGCGCGAGCCCCAGCTGCTCCACAAGCGCGGAGTCCTTCGGAACGCCCGTGAAGCCCATGGCGAGAAGCACGAGATCCGCAGGAATCGTCTCGCGCGAGCCGGGCACGGCCGCGAACTTCACGGGCCGGCCTTCCGGCGACAGCGACCACTCGACGGTTTCTACCTCGACGCCGGCCACGCGGCCGTCCTCGCCGAGGAACCGGAGCGAGTTGAGACCCCACCGCCGCTCGCATCCTTCGAGGTGGCTCGAGCTCGTGCGCAACTTGTTCGGCCAGAGGGGCCACGGCGTCGACGGGGCGCGGAACTCCGGGGGCTTCGGCATGATCTCGATCTGCGCCACGCTCGCCGCGCCATGGCGGATCGCAGTGCCGACGCAATCGCTCCCGGTGTCGCCGCCGCCGATCACGAGGACGCGCCTGCCCCTGGCCGAAACCGGCGGCTCGGAGATTTCGCCCGTGAGAAAGCGGTTCTGTCCTTCGAGGAATTCGAGCGCAAGGTGGATCCCTCCGAGTTCGCGGCCGGGGATGTTCAAGTCGCGCGCCGCCGGTGTGCCGATGGCGACGACAACCGCGTCGTGTCTCCGTTGGAGCCAGGCGGCCGACACGTCACGCCCGACCTCGCAGTTCGTCACGAAACGGATTCCCTCGGCTTCGAGAACCTTGCGTCGCCGGTCGATGAGCGCCTTGTCGAGCTTGAAGCACGGAATGCCGTATCGCAGAAGGCCGCCGATGTTTTCGCGCCGCTCGTAAACCGTGACGGCGAAGCCGCGCCCGCGGAGCGTCACGGCCGCCGAAAGTCCGGCGGGACCTGCCCCGATCACGGCGACGGACTTGCCGTTTTCGCGCTCGGGCGGACGCGGAACGACCCAGCCGCGCTCGAACGCCGTCTCGATGATCCGTTTTTCCGACTGGCGGATCATGACGGCCTCGTCGTCCAGCTCGTGGACGCACGAGGCTTCGCACAGCGCCGGACACACGCGCGAAGTGAATTCCGGGAACGCCGAGTTCGCCGAAAGAAGTTCGTAGGCGCGGCGCCAGTCGCCCTGGGCGACCGCCCGGTTCTGGTCCGGGACGATGTTGCCGAGCGGGCACCCGTAGGCGTGGCAGAACGGCTGGCCGCAGTTCATGCAGCGCGTGGTCTGCTCGCGCAGTTCGGCGTCGCCGATGGCTCTCTCGACCTCGCGCCAGTCGCGCTTGCGCTCGTCCGTGTCGCGGTAGATGTCGTGCAGTCGTTTCATGGGTTCCTCCTGTGAATGTCCTGGAGCGACGTTGGTTCGATGGCCTGAAGCCCATTCGCGGCTTCGAGTCCCTTCACCGCCTCGGCGAACGCCGCCAGCGTCGTCGTGACCGGGACGCCGTGCAGGACGGCGAACGGTCGGATCTTGGCGCTGTCGTGGGCGGCCATTTCGCCGCCGTCGCGCGTGTTCACGATCCATTTGACCTTGCCGAGGCGCATGAGGTCGAGCGCGTTGGGCGAGCCGAGCGCCACGCGGTAGAGGGCGTTGCACTCGATGCCGGCCTTCCAGAGCGCCGTGGACGTGCCGCGCGTCGCCCAGATTTCGTATCCCAGGTCGTCCAGGCGCCGCGCGAGCGGAATCGCCGCCGCCTTGTCCTCGTCGCGGATCGACAGCATGATGCCGCCCTCGCCGGGACGCGGCAGCGGACTTCCCGCAGCGATCTGGCTCTTGTAGTAGGCCGTCGCCGCGTCCGGCCCGAACGCCATCACCTCGCCGGTCGATTTCATCTCCGGCGTGAGCGTGATGTCCGCGCCCGGGAACTTCGCGAACGGGAACACCGCCTCCTTGGCGCACGAGCAGGGAAGTTGAAAAGTTGAATGGTTGAAAGGTTGAAAAGTTGCCTCCAGCCGTTCCCCCGCCATGCAGCGCGCGGCCACGCCCGCCAGCGACCAGCCGACCGCCTTGGACACGAACGGCACGGTCCGGGACGCGCGCGGGTTCACCTCGATCATCCAGACTTCGCCGTCCTTGACGGCGAGCTGGATGTTCATGAGGCCGCAGACGTGCAGCCGCTCCGCGAACGCCTTCGCGATCCGCTCCACCTCGGCGATGGTTTCCGGCGACAGCGAAACGGGCGGCGTGACCGCCGCGGCGTCGCCGGAATGGCACCCCGCCTCCTCGACGTGTTCGAGAATCGCGCCGATGGCCGTGGCTTCGCCGTCCGACACGCAATCGACGTCGAGTTCGATGGCGTGCGTCAGGAACTTGTCGATGAGAATGGGCCTTCCCTCGGAGACCCGCACCGCCTCCTCCACGTATTCGCGAAGCCTCTCCTCGCGGTAGCAGATGGCCATGCCGCGTCCGCCCAGGACGAAACTCGGCCGGACGAGCACCGGATAGCCAATCCCGGCGGCGATTTCGACGGCGTCCTCGACGGCATGGGCGATGCCGCTCGGCGGCTGGCGCACGCCCAATTCCGCCACGAGGCTCCGGAAGAAGTCGCGATCCTCCGCAAGCGCGATGTCGCGCGGCGACGTGCCCAGCACCCGGACGCCGGCCTCTTCGAGACGCGCGGCGAGATTGAGCGGGGTCTGGCCGCCGAACTGGACGATCGCGCCGTCGCATCGTTCTCGCTCGTAGATTTCCATCACGTCTTCGAACGTCAGCGGCTCGAAGTAGAGCCTGTCGCTCGTGTCGTAATCCGTCGAAACCGTCTCCGGGTTGGAGTTGACCATCACGACCTCGATGCCGCGCCCGCGCAGCGCAAAGGCGGCATGGCAGCAGCACCAGTCGAACTCGATGCCCTGCCCGATGCGGTTCGGCCCGCCGCCAAGGATCATGATGCGTCCGCAGGGCGCATCATGATCCGGTTGAAAAGTTGAAAGGTTGAAAGGTTGAAAAGTTGCACTCGAATAATACGAATAGTAATACGGCGTCTTCGCCTCGAACTCGCCGGCGCAGGTATCGACCTCGCCGAATTCGGGCCGGATGCCAAGCGCCAGGCGCATCCGCCGCACCGCCGCTTCGTCGCTTCCGATGGCGGCGGCGATCTCGCGGTCGCTGAAGCCGAACACCTTGGCCTGGCGCAGCAGTTCGGGCTCGATTGCCGAATTGCCTCCACAGGCGTCACAAGGGTTTTTGCCGCTCCCGGAACCCTGTGCGTTCTTTGCGCTCTTTGCGTTCTTTGTGGCCTTTGTGTTCTTTGTGGCTAAAAACCTCCTGAACGCCTCGATTTCGTCCAGCTGCGCCCTGAACCACGGATCGAACGACGCGACATCGTGTCCGGCGAGCGGCGCTTCGAGCGAACGCACCGCCTTGAGGTAGGCCTGCTTGAAGGTGCGCCCGATCGCCATCGCCTCGCCGACCGACTTCATCTGCGTGCCGAGCGTCCGGTTCGATCCGGGAAACTTCTCGAACGTAAAGCGCGGAACCTTGACGACCACGTAGTCCAGCGCCGGTTCGAAGCAGGCCGGCGTCGCGCGCGTGATGTCGTTGGCGAGCTCGTCGAGCGTGTAGCCGACGGCGAGCAGCGCGGCGATCTTGGCGATCGGGAAGCCGGTCGCCTTGGACGCAAGCGCCGAGGAGCGCGAAACGCGCGGATTCATCTCGATAATGCACCGCCGCCCCGTCGCGGGATTCACCGCCCACTGGACGTTGGAGCCTCCCGTCTCGATGCCGATCTTCTCCAGGACGCGGATCGAGTCGTCGCGCATGGCCTGGTATTCGCGATCCGTGAGCGTCTGGATCGGCGCGACGGTGATCGAGTCGCCCGTGTGGACGCCCATGGGATCGAGGTTTTCGATGGAGCACACGATCACGGCATTGCGGGCCCTGTCGCGCATGACCTCCATCTCGAACTCCTTCCAGCCGACGAGCGACTCCTCCACGAGCACTTCGGAATTGAGCGACGCGTCGAGCCCGCGCTGGACGATGGCGCGGAATTCGGTTTCGTCGTGTGCGATTCCGCCGCCGGTTCCGCCGAGAGTGAAGCCGGGGCGTATCACAAGCGGCCACGTGCCGATTCCGGCCGCCACCGCTTCGGCCTCCGCCAGCGAATGCGCGCTCCCGGAGCGCGGCATGTCGAGGCCCAGTTCTCCCATCGCCGCCTTGAAAAGATTTCGGTCCTCGGCACGGGCTATCGCGCCGGCGTCCGCGCCGATCATCTCCACGCCGCATTCGTCCAGCACTCCGGAGCGCTTGAGCTTCATCGCCAGATTGAGCGCGGTCTGCCCGCCGAGCGTCGGCAGCAGGGCGTCGGGATGCTCCTTCCGGATGATCGCCGCGACCGAGTCGACCGTCAGCGGCTCGATGTACGTGGCGTCCGCCATCTCGGGATCGGTCATGACCGTCGCGGGATTGGAATTCACCAGAACCACGCGATAGCCTTCCCTGCGTAGCGCCTTGACGGCCTGGCAGCCGGAATAGTCGAACTCGCACCCCTGCCCGATGACGATCGGGCCGGAACCGACGACGAGGACGCCTTTGATGTCCGAGCGTTTCATTTCGCAAGCATCTCCTTGAACTTCGCGAAGAGACCGGCGCCATCGTGCGGCCCGGGGCACGCCTCGGGGTGATACTGCACCGAAAACGCCGGAAGCGTCTTGTGGCGCAGCCCTTCGATGGTGCCGTCGTTGAGGTTCACGTGCGTGACCTCCAGGCAATCCGGAAGCGACTCTTCGACGACGGCGTAGTTGTGGTTCTGGCTCGTGATTTCAACCTTGCCCGTGGCAAGATCCTTCACCGGATGGTTGCAGCCGTGATGGCCGAACTTCAGTCGCGCGGTCCTCGCGCCGCACGCCAGCGCCAGAAGCTGGTGGCCTAAACAGATTCCCATCAGGGGAAGTTGAAAAGTTGAAAGGTTGAAAGGTTGAAAAGTTGGGCCGAAGGGTTCAAGGCCCAGCAGTTTGCGGATGTTTTCGACCGCATACGGAAGCGCGGCGGGATCGGCGGGGCCGTTCGAGAGAAACACGCCGTCGGGATTCATGGCCATCACCTCTTCCGCCGGGGTCTTCGCCGGAACGACCGTCACGCGCGCCCACGCGGCAAGCGAGCGGAGGATGTTCGCCTTCACGCCAAAGTCGTAAACCGCGACCAGCGGTCTTCGAGCGCTGGAAGCGGGGTCGAAAGGTTGAATGGTTGAATGTTCGAAAGCCCCGTCGGAATTCAACTTTTCAACCTTTGAACTTTTCAACTTTTCAACCTCGCCGCGCGCGTCTCCTGCGAAGTCGTAGGCGATTTCGCAGGAGACGCGCGCGGCGTAGTCCTGTCCGTCAAGACCCGTCCAGGCCGTTGCGCGGCGCACGGCGTCAGCCTGGTCGAGAGGCGCGCGCTCCACGTGCAGATACGCCTTGCGGTTCCCATGCTCGCGGATGTGGAGCGTCAGGGCGCGGGTGTCGACGCCGTATAGGCCGGGCACGTTGTTCGTCTTGAGATAGTCGTCCAGGCTCCGTTCGCTGCGCCAGTTGCTGGGCTCGGTCAGATCGTCGATCACGAGACCGGACAGGAAAAGCCCGCGCGACTCGGCATCCTCGGCATTGACGCCGTAGTTGCCGACTTCGGCCGTGGTGAGCACGACGAACTGGCCGGCGTAGGACGGATCCGTGAGAATCTCCTGGTAGCCGGACATCCCCGTGTTGAAGACGACCTCGCCCAGCGCGTCCCTCGCCGCGCCGAAGGCGACGCCGCGAAAGATCATGCCGTCGTCCAGCGCGAGAAACGCGCTCCGTTCGCGCTCGGCTTTCCATTTCGCTTTGAAATCTGTTTGCATTGAGATTCGCAGACGCATTTTCCGTGCCATCCTGTTCCGCCTCCCGGAATATGCGGGAGTGCTCCCTCGAACGGTCCAAACCGCTTCTGCGTACGACATGTGTTTTACATTTCCTGAAATACCCCTGCCAGTGGATTTACACTTTTTGGAAAACGCAGTCAGTAGGACCGGTCGGCGCTGCATGAGAGATAGTTCGCCAGCGCGGTGCGCAGGACTCGGTAGCCGCCCGGCGTCGGATAGTCTCCGGTGAAATACCAGTCGCCCGCGGCGCCGCCGCTGCGGGCGACGGTTGAACGGTCGAAGGGTTGAACGGTCGAAGGCTGGAGGCAGCGGCGCAGATTCGCCACGGTCTGGAAGACGACCTTGACCTCGGCCTTCATTCCGGGCGGCGTCAGGAGCCGCGCGATTTCCGCGCAATGCTCTTCGTCGGAAAAGCGGGAGTAGATCGCGGCGAGGGGATCGGGCGCGGCGCTTTCGAGCGCCTGGCGCAATTCCGCGTCGGCGTTCACGCCAAGCAAACCCACGAGAGCCTTGAACGCCACCAGTTCGCCCAGCGTGCTCATGTCGATGCCGTAGCAGTCCGGATAGCGGATGGGAGGCGCGGAGGACGCCACGACGATGCGCTTCGGACCGAGCCTGTCGAGCATCGGCAGGATCGCGTTTTTCATCGTGTTGCCGCGCACGATGGAGTCGTCCAGAACGACAAGCGTGTCCTTTCCAGGCCTCAGCAAGCCGTACGTGACGTCGTAGATGTGCTTGTAGAACTCATCCCGCGAATGCGCGTCGGCGATGAAGGTGCGGAATTTCGCGTCCTTGACGGCGATCTGCCCGAAGCGCGGAACGACATCCTCGCGCTCGATTCCGTTTCGCGGACCGTGCGGACGTTGCGCGGGAGGTCCCTGCCGCCGAAACAGTTCCTCCAGCAGTCCGTGGAAGGCGATTTGCGCGGAGTTCGGAATGTAGGAGAAAAACACATCGGAGAGGTCGGCATTGGCAGCCTCCAGGATCTGCGGCAGAAGCGCGGCGCCGAGGGCCTTGCGTTCGCGGTGGATGGCGGCGTCGTTGGCGCGCGAGAAATAGATTCGTTCAAAGGCGCATGGACGCGGCGCGGCCGGGGCGAGGACGCGCTCGAAGGAGACATCACCGACGGGCGAAACCAGCAGCGCCACGCCTGGCGGCAGCTCCCGGACGGCCTCCGGCGGCACATCGAACGCCGCCTGGATCGCGGGCCGCTCGCTTGCGACGGCCACCGCGCGCGGGCTTTCGAGGAACCACCCCGGCCGAATCCCGCGGGCGTCGCGCACGGCGAACGCCCAGCCGTCGCCCGTCATGCCGCAGAGCGTGAAGGCGCCGTCGAGTCTTGGAAGGACCGCGCGAAGGGCGCGGAGGATGGGTGGCGCCTCGCGGGGATTTAGCGGCAGGGCGCGCTCGCCGAGCGCGCCGGGATTTGGATTTGTGACTTGTGGACAATTGCGAGAAATTGTGGTTTGTGAACAATCCGCCAGTTCCCCGGCCAATAGTTCGCAAATGAGATACCCGTCCGCGGGACTTGCGGCGTGGTTCCCAGCCTGGCGGAACGACTCGAACAGCTCATGCGTGTTCGTGAGGTTGAAGTTGCCGGCGAGCAGGAGCGTGCGGTCGAGGCGCGGCTCGGCGTGGACAAACGGGTGGCAGAATGATTCGTCGCCGCGGCCGTAGGTCGCGTAGCGAAGATGCCCGAGGAAGAGCGATTCGCCACGCGCGGCGGGGCGTCGCCCGATGGCGCCGAGCACGTCCGCAAGCGCGGTCGGCGAGGCGGACTTCGAGACCCAGCAGGCCGGTGCGCCGGGCTCGGGGTCGAGCGAAAGGACGGCCGCGCCGGCGCCGTCCTGCCCGCGGTTGTGCTGCTTCTCCAGCAGGAGCGAAAGGATCGTCCCGCCGGGATCCGACGCCCCCGCAATGGGACCGCCGCGGGACGGCTCCCCGTCCCCGCCCAGGAGCCACAGCAGCGCCACGGCGCATTCGTGCTTGATTTCGTCGGACATTCGGAAGGCTCGCAGGTTCGAAAGTTTGCAGGTTCCGGCTTTGAAGTCGGCTCCGCCGACGGTTCCGAGCGTCCGAAGGCGACACGGCCGTTCAAATCAGAGCTAGCAATCCCCGTGCCAACTCCGCGCGTCCGCCCTCGGAACGCAGGAAAACGCATGCATTGTGCAGATCCAGCCCGTCAATCCCCCCTCGGCCCCGTCCGTCCGACCCGCGAACATAACCCCGGTCTTACATTTTTTGTCGGGTTGGCCGTCTTCCAAATCCGCCGGCCGATCCCGCCCCGATTTCTCCACCCCCCACGAGAGTCGCTGGATGTAGGCCAAGACGCACGGCCGTTTTACGGATGCGATTCACGGTTTTCGCGGCGCCAGTCGCGCATGGTGGTGCCCGTAATGCGCCGGAAGAGGATGGAGAGGTCGCTGTTGCCCGCGAATCCGCAGCGAGCGGCGATTTCGCCGATGGGGAGGTTCCCCTGTTCCAGCAGCCCCTTCACGCGCTCGATGCGCTCGCGCTGGGCCATTTCGCGAATGGTGGTGCCGAGAAGTTGGCGAAAGCGCGTTTCGAGATGCCGCCGCGAGCACCCCGCCGCCGCGACAACGTCCGGTACTGCGATGCGCATGGCCGAGCGCGCACGGATGTACGAGACCGCCCGCGCCACGGCCGGGTCGCGCATGGCGTCGTAGCCCGTCGAGCTGCGCGTCGCGACGCCGAGCGGGGGCACCGAGATGTCGCGCGGCTCCGGTTCGCGCCCGTGCAGCAGCGCGTCGAGCCGCGCGGCCGCCTCCCGGCCGTGGCGGAAGCGGTCCGTGCGGATGCTGGAAAGCGTCGGCATGGTCGCTTCGCAGAGGATCGGGTCGTCGTCCACGCCGAGGACCGCGATGTCTTCGGGGACGCGCAGCCCCGCCGCCGAGCACGCCTCCAGGACGAGGCGGGCGCGGCCGTCCATCGCGGCCAGGATCGCCGTCGGGCGCGGCAGCGCGCGCAGGAAGCGTGTCATGCGCGGCCGTTCGGCCGCCCAGCTTGCGCGTTCGCGCTCTGGAAACGGGCCGCCGTAGAAGTCGCAGGGGAACCCGGCGGCGCGCACGGCTTCGAAGAAGCCCCGGTGCCGCTCGCGGCTCCAGAAGAGGCCGAGCGTCTCGTCCACGTACGCGAAATGACGGTACCCGCGCGCGAGATAGTACTCCGCCGCCATGCGGCCGACGGCGCGCGAGTCCATGCGCACGCACGGCGCGCCGACAAGCGGATGGCCGGCGGGGAGACGTCCGCCCGGCGCCGGGTCTTCGAGCAGCACGACGGGGACTCCCAGTGCCGCGATCTCGGCGGCGTGTTCGGGCGTGGGGCATTCGGCGATGACCCCCGCGACGCCGAGGTGCGGCAGGTCGAGCACCTGCTCGCCGATCCTCCCCTCCTGGAGAAGCACCTGCCAGGACGTCTTCTCGCGGGCGTAGTCGAGGATGCCGCGGCATTCCGCACGGCTTCCGCCGTACGCCAGATCTAGATGGAGGGCGATCTTCGGAGGGGCCATCCCGTGCGCTCCTCAGCCACGTTCCGCTTCACGAAGGCACCATTTCCACGCGGGGACAACGGCGATGCCGTCGGTCTCGAAATCGTCGTCCCAGCTCACTACCGTGCAATTCTCCACCCCGGTCTCCAACCGGGCGTCGCGAAGCGCCGAGAGTTCGCGCCGTCGGGTTGGCTCGGTGGACATCTCCCATGCGACCTGGACTAGGCGACGCCGTTTCGACGTCCGGTCCGTCACATGGAAATCGACTTCTCCACCCTTTTTCGTGTTGTAGTATTCGACGATGTTGTCCCCGCGGCGCAGGGCCAGGAAAACGAGGTTCTCCAGAAGCCATCCCCGCGCGGCGTCAAGCTTGGAGGTCGTCGCTCGCGCCAGACCGGTGTCGACGAAATAGTACTTGTCGGGATTCATTCTGCGGATGGCTGCGGAATCGGTCCGGAGCGGGACGCGGTACACAAGGTACGCCTCCTCCAGCCAGTCGAGGTAGTCTGAGATCGCCTCGCGGTTCGCCGAGACTCCGGCCTGTGCGAGAACGGCGGAGATGGCCCGTGTGGAAACCTTGTGGGCGAAGTTGTCCTTGAGGTAGTCCAGCGTGTAGCGCAGGGCCTGGGCGCTGGGCACATCGTGCCTCTCTATCACGTCCCGGTACAGGACCGCATCGACGTACTCCTGAAGCATTTTCACGCGGACTCGTGGCGTTTCGCCCTGAACATCGGGGAACCCTCCCTCGTCCAGATAGCGTCCCATTGCGTGGTGGAGCAGCCCGGCTGTCCGGGCGGAATGGGGTTCCGGCGGCAGCGCGTCCGCGAGCGAGTTGAAGCGCAGGAATTCCGCGAAGGAAAGCGGGAACACCTCCACATCGAGCGCCCTGCCGCGCATCTGTGTCGCGATTTCCCGTGAAAGGAGTTTCGATGACGATCCCGTGAGGCAGAGCTGGACGAGATGCGAGTCGAGAAGGCGGCGGGCGTAGAGCTCCCAGGCCGGAACGTCCTGAAGTTCGTCCAGAAAGTACCAACAGTTTTGCCTGGCCGCATCCGGGAACAGCTCAGCATGGATTTCCCCGACGAGCCGCAGGTGTTCCAGCGACAGGTTCTTCAGCCTGTCGTCGTCGAAGTTGACATGGACGATTCTTTCCAACGGCACGCCCGAATCGACGAGCGCTCGCATCCGCTGATAGGTGACGTAGGTTTTCCCCGTGCGACGCATTCCCGTCACGACCGTGGCGACATTGCGCTTTTCCGGGATCTCGACATCGCGGGGCTGGACATCCGGCGGAATGCCGAACTCGTAGAACTCGCGCATGACTTGTCCAAGGATGGCTTTCATGCCTGCGGATTCTACCGCGCCTCGGTCGCCGAGTCAAGCATTATGGCTTGTTCATCCGTCCAGAAATGATTTGCTCTGGCAAGATTTTAATGCCAGATTCTTGCGCATAGATTAAAAACATTTTGCGTGATACGGGGTATTTTCCTTCGCGACGGAGGGCGATAATGGGAGGCGAAACGGCAAACGGCGCATTGTGCGCCGCGCAACCACCGAAGGAACACACGCCATGAAAAACGCCGGCCCTCGTTTCCCGTTCCGCCTTGCGCCCCTTGCGGCCATGCTGTCGCTCGCCTCCGTCACGCCCGCCGCATTCGCCGACGGCTCGCGCGCTCCGCTACAGGACACATTCGTGAACAGCAATGACCGTAACACGGCCTTTGGCAACAATGCCGGCATCGTCATAGGCAATGGGCGCGAAGGGTGCATGATGTTCGATGTTTCGGGACTCGCGAACATCACTGCCGCGCGAATCAGGTTCCGCGTCACACAGTGTGGCGCGACGGCGGGCGTTGTATGGCCGCTCTACTTCCGCGTCATGCGCAACGACCGCTGGAACGAGAACTCGCTGACATGGAACTCCCTCCCGGACGAGTTCCGCGTCGGGCCGTCGCCCGTTCTCGCCACCAACGACGTCTCCCTTGCCGGCTACATCGAGATTCCCGCAGGCTCCGCGGACACGTGGCAGGAGGTCGATGTCACCGAGGCCGTCAGGGCCGCAGCCCTGCGGGGACGCCTCGCACTCCACATCTACACTCCGTGGGACGGCAACAGCGGCGACAAGACGCCGCTGGCGTTCGCCTCCTCCAACTACACGGACGACGAGTCCCTGCGCCCGACGCTGGTGTTCGAGGGCGCGGCCGACGCCTCCGCCTCCACGCTTACGCTCCTGCCGACGGCGGACACGTTCATCAAGTCGGGGGATTCCACGGACAATGGTTCAAGCGCCTATGTCATCGTCGATTCCAACGGGAAACGGGAGGGGTTCATCAAGTTCGACCTCTCCGGAATCGACGCCTCTTCCGTGGATTCGGCGGTGCTTCTCGTTCGCATGGATGCACAGAACGACTCCTCAGCCGGGAACAACATTGAGTTCCGCCTGACGGACAAAACCGGCTGGAGCGAAAACGGTGTGACCTGGGCGAACGCCGCATCCACCACGGGCGTCTCGCCCGGCGGCACGTGGGCTGCCGAAACCCCGGCGAACGCCGTACGCGGGCCGTCCTCCGCAGCGAGCAAGGCCTACACCATCGAACTCGCGCCGCTCGTGAACCAGGTTCTCGCCGCCGGGGGCGACACGCTCTCGCTCAACATTTGGCGCAATCCGTCCGACTCCCGGTTCTTCATTTTCTACTCCAAGGACTACGCCGTCGAGGCGCACCGCCCGCGCCTTCTCATCACACCCAAGGTGGACGCCGCGCTTGCGACGCGCACCCCAGAGCAAGAGACTTTTGTCGGCACGGGCGGAAAGGACACTGCCTATTTCCCGTGGATGATCGAGCGCAACTGGGACTATCTGCAGATCGGCTGCAGCGGGTCGTCGGTTCAATATGGCCTGATGCTCTTCGACCCGGCTGGGCTGGATGACGCAGACTATGTGCGCTTCCGGGTCAAGTCGAGGAACACGATCGCCGCGAATCCGGGCGCCCTGCGCGTGGCGGCATGGACGACGGACCGCTGGAACGCGACCAACCTCACGTGGAACACGACCGGACCGTGGTTCCCGCAGCCGGCGTCCGTGGTGGACGGCACGGCGCTCGACGGCGAAGTCGCGTCCATTAAGCTCGTGCAGTCCAAGGGTGGCAACACGTATTTCGAGGTTGACGTCACCGCCGCCGCCCGGGCGGCGGCGTCGGCGGGGCGGATGCTCACGCTCGGCCTTTTCAGCAACAACAGCTGGCCTGAAATCTACAAGGGGGAAAGCGGTTCCCCCGCCGTGTTGCTGTTCCCCGATCCCGACGCCACGTTTGGCCATCGCGTCACGGCCTCGCTTGACGAAAGCGGCGCGACGCCCGCCCTCCGCCTCGCGTGGACGGCGCTTCCTTCTGGCCAGGGCGAATACACGGTCGAACGCCAGAAGGGCGACGGCTCCTGGAAGACGGTCGCATCGGGTCTTTCGGAGGCGTCCTGCCTCGACGGAACCGCCGAGCCGGGGATCCTGCACACCTACCGCATCACCGGCTACGACGCCGCCGACGGCTCCTCCACCGCCGTCGAGGCCACCGTTGCGTTGGATGCGAAAAAGACGGTCTTCGCCTGCGCCGACACCTACGTGCAGAACGGCGGCAACGCCAACACATCGTTCGGCACGGCGGCGTCGCTCGTCCACAAATACGATGGCCTTGAAAACAGCGGTGCCGTCCGCGAAGGATTCTACCGCTTCGACCTCGCGGAGATGCCGGAAAACTTCACGTCGGCGATGCTGAAGCTGTATCCCACGGGCAACGCCGGTGGCGTCAGTGCCAACGCGCATTTCGACCTCCTCAAATATCCCGACTTCGAGTGGTCGGACGCGAACGCACCGGCCTGGAATGATGTGTTCGGCAACGGCTGGGCGACGCCGCAGGCATACGGCAACCATCCCGACGGGAAGCGCCCTCTGGAAACGGAACTCGGCTTCCACATCGTCGCCGAATCCGGCGACATCACGGCGAACGTGCCCGTGGAGTTCGACGTGGCCGGCGCGATCCGCACGGCGCGCGCCAAGGGAGACACGCACATTACGCTGCACACCGCAGCCTACAGCAGCGGCCAGTGGAACTTCGGCATCATTTCGCGCGAGCGGTCGCAGGGCGTCTCCTGCGCCCCGCAGATCGTCTTCACGCTCAAGAGCTGGGTGTCGAGTCCCTTCGTCATGGTTGTCCGCTGACATCTGGCTTAATGCTCGCCACGCCACAATTCGAAATGAAAGTAGAACTCGCAGCCATGTGCGCTCTGTCCTCACTGGTCGCCGTTGCGAACGCGACCGACTGGCCCGCCATCAACGCCGCGGCACGCGAACAGGCGAAGAGCCCGATCCGGGCGGGCGCCCCGGGCGTCCGCCCGTTCTGGAACGCCCGCGCCAGGGCGTTCATCCACCCGCCGGCGTTCGAGTTCGGCGACATGGATGGTGGAAAGGTGTGGCGGTTCGAGCTGAAGCCCCAAGACAATCATTCGTCATTCGTCATTTGTCATCCGTCATTCGGTCCAGACGGCTCAGCCGTCTGGACCGCCCCGCATCCCTGGCTCCCGGTGCCCGGCGATGTCTGGGATTCCATCGCCCCCGGCTACTACACTCTCCGCATAGAGGCTCTCGGAGAGGACGGGACGCCGCTCTCCGCACCGGTCTCCGAGCGGCGCTTCTACCGCGCTGCGGTGTTCCACGGTCCATACCCCGCCGCCTCGCGGGACTATCGCGACGCCGCGGCGCGTGTCTATGCCGCCGTGTACAACCTCCCGCATGTGCAGGCGTGGCTGACCTCCGACGACCCGCCCGAGGGCTATGATCTCTACTGCTACCCGGCGAAGATCCTCAGCTCCATGATCCGGGCGCTGTGCAGGTTCGCGGAGAACGGCGCGCTCGGAGATCGCGTCCTACCGGTAGGGGCCGACCTCCGGGCGGCCCGCAAAAACGCCCTCGCCATTGCCCGCAAGATGGCCGACTGGCTCATCGCGCACTCCCAGCCCGATGGCGCGCCGCTTGCCCACTTCCCGCCCACCTACTGGGGCGACCGCCGCGACGTGGCCGTGAACTACGCCGGGCAGAACATGCTCGGCTATCCCGCCCACGCCGCCCAAGCCTATTTCGACCTTGCAGAGGCCACCGGGGAGACGAAGTACCGCGACGCCGCGCTGGCGATCCTGCGCACCTACGTCCGGCTCCAGGGCGATGACGGCACGTGGCCGCTCAAGGTACGCGAAAGCGACGGCTCGCCCGTCCGCGCCAACCGCCTTCTGCCCGGCCGCTACCTGCTTGGCGCCTTCGACCGCGGCGGCGCCGACTTCGCAGCCGCCCGCGACCGCGCCTTCGCGTTCATTGAGCGCGAACCGCTCGCCTCCTGGAACTGGGACGGGCAGTTCGAGGACATGGATCCCATGCCTCCCTACCAGAACCTCCAGAAGGGCGTCGCCGTCGACACGGCCCTGCGCCTCTTCAAGATGGGGCGCAACGCCGAAGCGCTGGAAATCGTCGACTGGTGCGAGGACCAGTTCACCGTGTGGTCCGACCCCATCCACCACATGGACTGGCAGCATTGGAAGACGCCGACCGCGCTGGAGCAATATGACTACTACACGCCCATCGACGCCTCCATGGGCGACATGATCGGCGCATTCGCGGCCGCGTACCGCGCCACCGGCGACGCCCTCTACCTTGAAAAGGCCAGGGCCCTTGCCGACAACATCACCCGCAACCAGCGCGCCGACGGCACGATCCCCACCTACTTCGACAGCCGCAACGGGAGCGACTGGGTCAACTGCATGGTTTACGTCGCCGACCGTTTAGAGTATCTTTCCAGCATCGAGCGAACACCGCCATGCAAATGAACTTCGTCCTTCGTCCTTTGTCCTTCGCGCTTGCGGCGGTGGCCCTGTCCGCTGCCGCCGAACGCCAGCCCCTTTGGCCCGCCGGCGCGATGCCCGACCGCCAGCCGCACCAGATCGCTGCATTGGCCAACGAGGCGGGCGAACCGGGCTTCGACCGTGCCGCCCATGCGGAGCCTTACCTGGAGTGGCATGACCCGCCAGCACCGGAGACGCGCAACGGCGTCTGCGCGATTCTGGTCTCCG
Source organism: uncultured Verrucomicrobiota bacterium (assembly GCA_946534105.1). GTDB lineage: Bacteria > Verrucomicrobiota > Kiritimatiellia > RFP12 > UBA3636 > UBA3636. The sequence continues at coordinate 11,402 of CAMNCG010000008.1, read as the reverse complement.
GCGGCGCCTACCAGAACTGTTGCGACATCGGGCTATTGCGGCAATGGCGCAAGCGTTTCACCGAACTCGGCTGCCAGTGCGTTTCGCTGGTGTACCGGACACCCCGCCCCAAGGGGCTCCCGATTTACCAAAGCGCCTGGGAGGACGGCCAGCGCGCCGTCCGCCTCGTCCGCTCCCAGGCCGCCGCGCGCGGGTTCGACCCGGAAAAGATCGGCACGGTCTCGATGTCCGCCGGATCGCATCTGGCGACGCTCCTCGCCACGAGCGCGCTGTCGCCGGCCAACCCCCGGACCGACGACCTCGACGACGTGCCCTGCCATCTGAACTGGGCGGTCGCCTTCGCGCCTGCCTACGTTCTCTCCGACGGCCTAGTCGGGCCGAACGCCCGCGAGGGCGACGGCCCCGACATCGTCCTCGACCCCGTTTTCGCCTTCGACGCTAGGACCGCCCCGATGTGCCTGTTGCACGGAGGCGCCGACGCCTACTCCCCGCTCGCCTCCACGCGCCTCTACCGGCGCCTCCGCGCGAAGGGAGTCCCGGCGGAGGTCCACCTCTTCCCCGACAAGGGGCACGGTGCGCACGGCCTCGACCGCGCCGTCGAGTTCCTCCGTCAGATGGACATCCTCGGCCCCGTCGGCCCCGAAGTCCAGATCATGGAGCGCTACGCCTCGGACGCCGCCCGGGCGACAAGTGAGACGCAACGCATCTGGCCCGCGGGCCTGATGCCCGACGTCCAGCCCGACCAGTGCGATCCGCATATCGAGTGGCACGTCCCGACCAACCTCACGACCCGAGCCATCCAGATGATCTGGTCGGGCGGCTGCTACACCGGCAACGACACGGGCGGCTTCGAGGTTGCCCCCGCGCGGCGCTATCTCAACGAAAAGGGAATGACGGTCGTCACGGTGCGCTACCGCACACCGAGGCCCGCCGCGCCGCTCGCCAAGTACGTCTCCGCGTGGCAGGACGTCCAGCGCGCGATCCGCCTCGTCCGCTCGCAGGCAGCCGCTCGCGGCCTCGACCCCGACCGCATCGGCGTCATGGGCTCCTCCGCCGGCGGGCACCTTGCGCTCATGGCCGCCACAAGCAGCCGGCACCGGGCTTGCCGGCCCCTCGACGACCTGAAAGGCGTCTCCTGCGCCGTGCAGTGGGCCATCTGCGTCTACCCGGCATACGGACTGACCGACGGACTGGAGAATCCGAACTCCGGCGGCGGAAATCGTCCCGACGCCCGCCTCGCGCCGGAGTTCTCCTTCGACCCCGACACGCCGCCAATGCTCTTCCTTCACGGCGACGCGGACGGCTGGGCGGCGATGAACTCGGTCGCCGCATGGGAGCAGCTGCGCCGCATGGGCGTTCAGGGTGAAGTCCACACCCTCGCCAGGCGGAACCACTGCTTCCAGCGCGCTGCCTCGCCCGGCACCGGCAGTTACACGTGGCTCGACCGCATCTGGGAGTTCCTGTCCGCCAAGGGCTTCCTCGACGACCCCGAACCGACGCCGACGAACCCGTGAATGCCCGCGCCCGACATCCGTCTTTTTGCATTGTGCTTTTTGCATTGTGCATTGCGACGGCGGCATCCGCCGCCGCCGAGGTCCGCGGCAAAGCTACGGGCTTCTTTCACGTGGAGAAGATCGACGGCCGCGACTGGGCGATTGCCCCGGACGGGCGGCCCACGGTGCTCGCGGGCGTCGATTGGGTCTGGCCCGCCGGATTCCACTGCGAGGCGCTGGGCTACTCGCCCTACGGGCGCTTCGTCGAGACGAACTACCCCTCACGCGAGGCGTGGGCCGACGAGACGGCCAGCCGCCTCCATGACTGGGGCTTCAACTTTCTCGGCTCCGGCTGCGACGACGCTCTCCTCGCCCCACGCGGCTTCGCCCACGCCGCAATGCTCAACGTCGGCTACCGGCTCTCCCACGAGGATGCGGAAAAGGCCATAGCACCCGGACTCCACCGCCCCGGCACCGCCTTCCCCAATGTCTTCCACCCCGATTTCGAGGCGGCATGGGACGAGGCCGCCGCCCGCGCCGCCGCAAAACACCGCGACGATCCGGGGCTTCTCGGCTACTACCTCGACAACGAACTCTCCTGGGGCGGCGTCTCCCGCAACCGCGACGAGGGAATGTTCGACGCCGTCGCCGCCCTGCCGCCCGAACACAGCGCGCGGAAGGCGCTGGAAAGCTTTTTAGCCACAGAGAACACAAAGGAACACAAAGACTTTGTGGCCTCTGTGTCCTTTGTGGCTGAAACGAATCTCCCTGCGGCTCAGCGCGAGATTCCCCGCGAGACCAAGATCGCCTTCCTCGCGCTTGTCGCCGAGCGCTACTTCTCCGTGGCGGCCGCCGCGATCCGGCGCCACGACCCGAACCACATGGTGCTCGGCTGCCGCTTCGCCGGCATGGGCGCGAGCGACGTGGTGCTCAAGGCGGCCGGACGCCACTGCGACATCGTCACCTTCAACTGCTACCCCTGGGCCGATCTTGACCGCGGCGTCATGCTGACACGCAAGGATGGCCCACCGCTCGTGGACGCTATCCGCGCATTCCACGAGAAGTGCGGCGCACCGCTCCTCATCACCGAGTGGAGCTTTTCCGCGCTCGACGCGGGACGCCCCTGCTCAGATGGCGCCGGTCAGCGCTTCCGCACCCAGGCCGAGCGCGTGAAGGCGGCGGAACTTTGCCTCGGGACCATGCTCTCCCTGCCCTTCATGGTGGGACACGCCTGGTTCATGTGGGTTGACCAGCCGGCCCTCGGCTTCAACAAGTATTTCCACGAAGACTGCAACTACGGCCTCGTGAGCGAGGAGGGCGTGCCCTACGCCGCCCTCACGGAGATGTTCGCGCGGGTGCACGCCTCAGGCTCATCGCTACGGCTCGCCGATCCCGGGGATGCGGCTTTCAGCCGCGTCTCCGGCACGACGCGGCCGGAGGCCGCATCCCCGATGACATCCGAACGCGAGCGTTTTCTTGCCAAGGCGAACCAAGCGCTCGTCTCTCGTCACCCGTCTCTCGGCACTCCACCCTCCGTCGTTTTCGCGAGCGAAAACGACGGCCGCTGGACCCTCTCCAACGGCCTCGTCCACCTTTCCGGGTGCATCGGATCGCCGTCGATGGTCGATGACGTCGCGCGCGAAGGCCGCGTGTACGGCCGCTGCAACGCGCTCGTCATGACGACGGCGCCAGATTGGCCGCCCGTCACGCGGCTCGTCTCCGCCACGCCCGAAGAAGCGCCCGACGGTTGCCGGTCCGTTGTGTTGGTGGGGGAAGGCGGCGCGCTCGGAGATCGCGCCCTACCGGGTGGTGGGGCGAGCCGTCCCGGCGAGCCGGTAGGGGCCGACCTCCGGGCGGACCGCCCGGCCTTCGCCGTCACCCTTCGCTTCACGCTGGCGCCGGAAAGCGCCGAGATTCTCGCCGAAGTCCTCTCCGTGCGGAACATCGGCACGGTTCCGCTCTCCATCCAGAAGCTCTTCCTCTGCCCGTTCGCGGGCGGAGACGCGCCGCCGAAGCGCGTCCCGACGCCGGTGAACGTCTGGAAGGGCGGCAACGAATCGTACTGGCGTCTTGCGGATGGCTCGCGCTACGGCGCCCGCTCGCTCGACCCAAGCGCCGACGGCTTCAACCTCTGGACAGAAGCCGACGGCCGTCAGCACGCGGACATCCCGTTCCGCCCGGCGACCGATCCCATCACGCTCGCGCCGGGTGAGACTCTTCCTGCCCCGCGCCCCATGGGGGCCGTGATGGTGCTGGACTAGAGCGGTTTCAAAAAATGTGCAGCCTTTTCTGATAGGGACGCGCCCACGGCGCGTCCGCCATTTCGGGCGTTTCGTGGAAACGTCCCTACCGAAAACGGCTACGAAATCGTTGAAACCGCTCTAGTCGGAGGACTTGTGCGCCAGCGCCGCCGTGACGAGTCCGACGAAGAGCGGATGCGGCGCCGTGGGCCGCGACTTGAACTCGGGGTGGAACTGGCAGGCGATGAAAAACGGATGGTCCCGGCGCTCGACGATTTCGACGAGCGAGCGATCTGGCGAAAGCCCGGAGACGCAAAGTCCTGCGGCCGCAAGCGCCTTCTGCATCTCAGTCCGAGCGGCGAACTCGTAGCGATGGCGGTGACGCTCAAAGACAACCATCTTGTTTTTAGCCACAAAGGACACAGAGTCCACAAAGACTTTGTGCCCTTTGTGTTCTTTGTGGCTATATAACTTAGCGGCGAGCGAACCTTTCTCCAAAACGCACGGATAGGCGCCGAGGCGCATCGTGCCGCCCTTCTGCGTGACGCCGCGCTGCGATTCCATGAGGTCAATCACGGGGTGCTTCGTGGCGGGATCGAACTCCGTCGAATTGGCGTCCTTCCATCCCAGGAGGTTCCGGGCCGTCTCGATCACGGCGCACTGCATTCCGAGACAGATGCCGAGGAAAGGGATCCCCTTTTCTCGCGCGAAACGAATCGCCGCAATCTTGCCGTCGACGCCGCGCGCTCCGAAACCGCCCGGCACGAGGATGCCGTCGATCCCGGCAAGTCCGCCAAAGCCTTTCAACTTTTCACCCTTTGAACCTTTCAACTGCGTAAGCGTCTCCGCTTCGATCGGCACGATTTCGACATGGCAGTCGCAGGCCATCCCGGCGTGCTGAAGCGCCTCGTGGATCGACTTGTAGGCGTCGCGGATGGCGATGTATTTGCCGACGAGCGCGATGCGGCACGTGCCCTTGCGCGGTCGCGTCGCCTTGCGGACAAGCGAATCCCACACGGTGTGCCGGATGGGCCGCGCCTCAAGCCGCAGCTGCGCGAGGACGCGCTCGTCGAGATGCTGCTCCCGCAGCTCCCGGGGCACGGCGTAAACGGAGTCCGTCACGTCCTTTTCCTCGATGACGCACTCGCGGCGGACGTTGCAGAAGAGCGCCAGTTTGTCGAGATGCTCCGGCGGGATCGTCCGCTCGGTGCGGCACACGAGGATGTCGGGGATGATGCCGATGGCGCGGAGCTGGCCGACGGAATGCTGCGACGGCTTCGTCTTGAGTTCGCCGGCGGCCTTGAGATACGGCACAAGCGTGAGGTGGACAAAACAGGCGTTGTCGGGGCCGACTTCGAAGCGGAACTGGCGCGCCGCTTCCAGAAAGGGCAACGACTCGATGTCTCCCGAGACGCCGCCGATCTCGCACAGCACGATGTCCGGCGCCGGCTCGGCGCCGTGCGGCTCGGCGGCCGAGCGGATCGCGGCCTTGATTTCGTCCGTCACGTGCGGCACCACCTGGACCGTCCCGCCGAGGTAGCCTCCGGCGCGCTCGCGCGCCAGGACGGCCGAGTAGATGCGCCCGGAGGTGAAGTTGCTCGCCTTCGTGCACGTGACGCCCGCGAAGCGCTCGTAGTGGCCAAGGTCGAGGTCCGTCTCCGCCCCGTCGTCGGTCACGAACACCTCGCCGTGCTGGAAGGGCGACATCGTGCCTGGATCGACGTTGAGGTACGGATCGAGCTTCTGCATGAAGACGCGGTAGCCGCGGCTCTTCAGGAGCAGCGCGAGCGACGCGCTCGTGACGCCCTTGCCGAGCGAGCTGACGACGCCGCCGGTGATGAAGACGTATTTGGCCATGGGGAAGGGCTCAGGTGTTGCTGAAGAACTGGAACGAGGCGTAGGCGTCCTGGCCGTGCTCGACGAGGTCGAGGCCCTTGAGCTCTGTCTTGGCCGGGACGCGCAGGATGCCGGCCCTCCGGAGGGAGAAGAAGATCGCCGCGCCGGTTCCGAAGGCCCACGCGGCGGTGCAGAGCGCGCCGAGCGCCTGGACGCCAAGGAGCCGGAAGCCGCCGCCATAGAGCAGGCCGGGCGCGGCGTTGCCGTAGCCGGCCGCGACGGGCGCGGCGAAGAGGCCGACGGCGAGCGTGCCCCAGACACCGTTCACGCAGTGCACCGAGACGGCGCCCACCGGGTCGTCGACGTGGAGCTTGTCGAGCGCGAAGACCGAGAGCACGACGAGCACGCCCGCGACGAGGCCGATCGCGATGGCGGCGTTCGCGGTCACGAGGTCGCACGGCGCGGTGATGGCGACGAGTCCCGCCAGCGACCCGTTGAGCGCCATCGTGAGGTCGGGCTTGCCCATGACCGCCCACGCCGTCGCGAGCGCGGCGACGGTGCCCGCGCAGGCGGCGAGGTTCGTCGTCATCGCGACGCGGCCGATGGAACCGATGCCGGCCGTGTAGCTGCCGGGGTTGAAGCCGAACCACCCGATCCAGAGGAGGAACACGCCTAGCGTGCCGAGGACGAGCGAGTGGCCGGGGATCGGATTGGCGGAGCCGTCGGGCCGGTATTTGCCGAGCCGCGGCCCGAGCGCGATCGCGCCCGCCAGCGCGATCCAGCCGCCGACGCTGTGCACGACCGTGGAGCCGGCGAAGTCGTGGAAGCCGAGCGCCTCCAGCCACCCGGCCGAGCCTTCGCCCGCCAGACCGCCCCACATCCAGTGGCCGCTCACGGGATAGATGGCCGCCGAGACAAGGATCGAGTAGATCAGGTAGCTCCTGAACTCGATGCGCTCGGCGACCGCGCCCGAGACGATCGTCGCGGCCGTCGCGGCGAACATCGTCTGGAAGAAGAGGAAGGTCCAGTTCCAGGAGCCTTCGCCCTCCGCGAGCCCGGGCATGCAGATGCCGCACCAGCCGAGGACGCCCCCGAGCTTCGACGCGCCGAACATCAGCGCGGCGCCGAGGATGTAGAAGGCCAGCGAGCCGGCTGCGAAGTCCATCAGGTTCTTCATCATGATGTTCGCCGCGTTCTTCGCGCGGGTGAAGCCGGTCTCCACCAGCGCGAAACCCGCCTGCATCGTGAAGACGAGAATGCCGGCGACGAGCGTCCATACGACATTGAGATTGGCCTGTACTTCCGTTGGCATGATTTCCGTTTCCATCTTGCGTTCCCTTGCTTGAACCTTTCAACCTTTCAACTTTTCAACCATTCAACATTTCAGCTACCCGATGGCCTCCGGACCGCGCTCGCCGGTGCGGATGCGGACGCACTGCTCCATCGGGAGGACGAAGATCTTGCCGTCGCCGATGTCGCCGGTGCGGGCGCCTTCGACGATCGCCTCGACGGTCTTCTCGACGAAGTCGTCGTTGACGCCGATGGCCAGGCGCATCTTCTTGTGGAGGGAGACCTCCTCCGTCGCGCCGCGATACATGTGGACGTAGCCGCCCTGCTGTCCGCATCCGAGCGCGTTGGTGACGGACATCTTGTAGATCTCGCGGGCGAAGAGCGCCTGCTTGACGGCGTTGAGCCGTTCGGGTTGGATGTATGCGATGATGAGTTTCATGGGCGAATCAGTAGAGGAACAGCATGTCGCGGTATTTTGGCAGGGGCCAGCGCGAGGCGGAGACCAGGCGCTCCAGCGAATCCACCGTGGTCCGCAACGACAGGGTTTCGGAGACGATCACGTCGGTATCGCCGGCGGACAGGGCATCGTTGAGATGATCGATGTTCTCCTTCAGCGCGTCCATCCCCTTGCCCAGCAGGACGAGATCGGCGCGGAGGGCCGAGATGCCCGACGAGACTTCGACGCTTCCCGCGGCGGCAAGCGCCTGGGCGGTTTCGAGGAACTCCGCCTTTACGGCCGGGAAAACCAGTTCCGCCGCGATGTCGCGGGCGCAGGCGCCCTCGATGCGTATCTTCTTGGAGTAGTCCTCCAGCAGGATCTCGTGGCGGCTTTGCAGCTCTCGCGCGGTCATGACGCCGTATCGCTCGAAAAGCGCGGCGTTTTCCGGGTTGGCGAAGGCCTCCAGCGCCGACGGCGTGTCGGGCGCGTTCGGCAGTCCGCGCCGCGCGGCCTCCTCCATCCACTCGGCCTCGTAGCCGTTGCCGTTGAAAACGACGCGCTTGTGTTCCTTCAGCGAGGACTGGAGGATCTTCTGCAAAGCCGAGTGGAACGCCGGCGTGTGCTCGCCCGGCTTCGCGCGCCCGGCCACGCCCGCCTCCTCCAGTTCGCCCGCGATCCTGTCAACCGCTTCGGCGACAATGGTGTTGAGCACCGCCATCGGGCCGGAGCAGCAGACGCTCGAACCGGGTGCGCGGAACTCGAACTTGTTGCCGGTGAAGGCGAACGGCGACGTGCGGTTGCGGTCCGTGGCGTCCTTCGGGATCGCGGGGAGCGTGTCCACGCCGATCTGCATCGCGCCGCCACCCTTCGACTTGGCGCCGCCGCCCTTCTCCAGGCGATCCAGGACCTCCGCGAGCTGGTCGCCGACGTAGATCGAGATGACCGCCGGCGGCGCCTCGTTCGCGCCGAGCCGGTGGTCGTTGCCCGCGCCGGCGACGGAGGCGCGCAGGATGTCGGCGTGTTTGTCGACCGCCTCGATCACGGCGCAGAGCATCGTGAGGAACAGCGCGTTCTCGTCGGGGTTGGAGCCCGGGTCGAGAAGATTCCGGCCGCCGTAGGCGACAGACCAGTTGTTGTGCTTGCCGGAGCCGTTGACGCCGGCGTAGGGCTTTTCGTGGAGCAGGCACTTCATGCCGTATTTCTCCGCGACGTTGCGCAGCGTGTCCATCACGAGCATGTTGTGGTCGCAGGCGAGGTTCAGCTCCTCGAACTGCGGAGCCAGCTCGAACTGCGCGGGCGCGACTTCGTTGTGGCGCGTCTTGGCCGGGATGCCGAGCTTCCAGAGCTCGCGCTCGACGTCGTTCATGAAGGACAGGACGCGATCGGGAACCGTCCCGAAATAGTGGTCCTCAAGCTGCTGGCCCTTCGCCGACGCCGCGCCGAAGAGCGTCCGGCCGGTGAGGACGAGATCGGGGCGCCTCTTCCAGTATTCCCTGTCAACGAGGAAGTATTCCTGCTCCGCCCCGAGCGTGCACGCCGTGTGCGCCTCTTCGCGCCCGAACAGCTTCATCAGCCGCTTCAGCGACTTGTCGAGCGCCTGCATCGACCGGAGAAGCGGAGTCTTCTTGTCGAGCGATTCGCCCGTGTAGGCGCAGAAGGCGGTGGGGATACAGAGCGTCGCCCCGTTGGAATGGCGCTTGATGAACGCCGGGCTTGTCGGATCCCAGGCCGTGTAGCCGCGCGCCTCGAACGTCGAGCGAATGCCGCCGGACGGGAACGACGAGGCGTCCGGCTCGCCGACGATCAGGTTCTTGCCGCTGAACTGCATGATCGGCTCGCCGTCCTTGATCTCGAGGAACGAATCGTGCTTTTCGGCCGTCGATCCGGTCATCGGAAGGAACCAGTGCGTGTAGTGCGTGGCGCCGCGGTCCATCGCCCAGTGCCGGATGCCGTGCGCCACCTCGCCGGCGATCGAGGGATCGAGCGGCTTGCCCTCGCGAATCGTCGCCTGAAGCTTGCGCGCCGTATCCTTGCTCAAATAGGTGCTGACCGCCTCGTCGCCAAACACGTCGGCCCCGAAATCCGTGGCCTTCCTTGCTTCTTCCGTCATGGTTTGTATTACCTCGCTGACATCGCGGCAGACCACCTTGGCCGCCGCCGTCGGCCTTGTAAAGCAACCACCATGCCAACGGCGAACGGGCATGTTCGGGAGGCGTTTTTTTACATCTTTTGTAAAGTTCGGCGCGGGGTTTTACATTTCATTGTTTGACAGCGGAGGCGGGCCATCGCTAGAATCGCCCGCAAATCACGCGGACGCCCCTCTCCGGCCCAACCCGGTCTCCGTTGCGCCGCCGCACGGATTCGCGGCGTCCCGAAATTCACGCGTCATGAAGCCAGCAGCATGAAACCGACCATTTCCAGAGAAATCTCCGTCCTTCGCGCAATCTCCTCCGCCGTGGTGCGCGAACGGAACGTCCGGCGCCTGTTCGGAGACGTCATCGACATTCTGGACCGCGAAATGGGCATGCTTCGCGGCACCATCGCCCTTCTCCGGGGCGACGAGCTGCGCATCGAGGCCTCGGCCAGGATGCTCAACGCGGAGGAGCGCGCCCTCGGACGATACCGCATTGGCGAAGGGATCACCGGACTCGTCGCCCGCACGGGCAGGGCGGAGGTTGTGCCGGACATCCGGAAGGACCACCGATTTCTGAACCGGACCCGTTCGCGCCGCAAGGACGAACCGCTGTCGTTCATCTGCGTCCCGCTCGTCCATCTGGGGCAGGTCGTCGGCACGCTCTCCGTTGACCGCCCCATCGCCCGCGACTCCCAGCCGCTCGACTCCGATCTCGCGCTGCTGGAAGTCGTGGCCAACATCACGGCGGAGGCCGCCGAGGTGTTCCGCGAGGAATGCGCGGAGCGCGAAACGCTGGAAAACGAAAACAGAAAGCTTCGCGGGATGCTCGCCGAGGCGCCCGGACGGCTGATCGGGCAGTGCCGCGAGATGAAGGCCGTTTACGAGCAGATCCGGCAGGTCGCGCCAAGCGACGCCACGGTCATGATCCGCGGCGCCAGCGGGACGGGCAAGGAGCTGGTCGCCCGCGCCATCCAGAATCTTTCGTCGCGCAAGGAGCGGCCGTTCGTGATCCTCAACTGCGCCGCCATGCCGGAGGCTCTGGTCGAATCCGAACTCTTCGGCCACGAGAAGGGCGCGTTCACCGACGCCCGCGAACGCCGCATAGGCAGGGTCGAGGCCGCCGACGGCGGAACGCTCTTTCTCGACGAAATCGGAGACCTGCCGATCTCCACGCAGGTGAAACTGCTGCGTCTTCTTCAGGAAAAGACCTTTTCGCGTCTCGGATCGAACGAGGAGCGGCACTCGGACGTCCGCTTCATCGCCGCCACGAGCCGAAATCTCGAAGAACTCATATCCAAGAAGCTCTTCCGCGAAGACCTCTACTACCGCCTCTGCGTCTTTCCGATCTCTCTCCCGGAACTGCGCCGGAGGCAGGACGACATCATGCTTCTGGCCAGGCACTTTCTCGCAAAGATCTCGGCTCGCTACGGCAAGTCGATCGACAAGTTTTCGGCGCCGGTCATCGGAATCCTGCAGTCCTACGCGTGGCCGGGCAATGTCCGCGAACTTGAAAACTGCATCGAGCGCGCGGTCCTCACTGCCACCGACGACTGCATCCGCACCTACAATCTTCCGGAGGCGCTCCAGTCCGCAGGATTCCGGGACGACGAGTTGGCTCCCGCCGGGGCCATGACGCTCGACCAGCGCCTTGCCGCCACGGAGCGGAGCATTCTCGAAGACGCCCTCAGGCGACACAACGGCAACCGTTCCGCCGCCGGCCGGGAACTGGGCGTCTCCCCGCGCATGATGAACTACCGTCTCAACCGCGCCGGACTTCAAGGTTGATCGCCCCTCCATCTCGGGAGAGGGTGGGGCGAGCCGTCCCGGCGAGCTGGTAGGGGCCAACCTCCGGGCGACCCGCATTGGAGGTTCAGGGAACGAGTGGGGACAGACCCCGCTGAAACCATGGGCGTCATCTTCTGGTGCGGGTCCTACTTCCTCGCGCAGATGGACTACATCAACATGTTCGT
>CAMNCG010000007.1 GCA_946534105.1 uncultured Verrucomicrobiota bacterium | reverse complement strand
GAAGGCGCCGGCCGGGGAAAGGCCGGGGGCCGGGGCGGCGTCCTGGAGCGCGGCCGCGGCGCGCGCTTCGCGCCAGAAATCCTCCGCCGGCGAAACGGGGAACGACGCGGCGGCGTCCTGGAGGGCGGCGAGGGCGCGCGCTTCGCGCCAGAAGTCCGCCGCGGGACGCAGCGCCGGGGCCGGCGGGACCTTCACGACAGGTCCTCCAGGTGGGGACGGAGCGCCTTTTCGAGAAGCCGGCGCCCGTTGTGGAGGCGCGACATCACGGTGCCGATCGGGATCGACAGCACTTCGGAAATCTGCTGGTAGCTCAAGTTCTGCATGTAGAACAGCACGAGCGCTTCGCGCGTTTTCCCGGGAACCGTGGCGAGCGCGGCGCGGACAAGCGCGGCGCGGGCGGGCGCGTCGAGACCGGAAGAGGGGTCCGGCGCGGCGAGCGGGTTCGGGAACGATTCATCGGAGGAAAGGCGGGGTTCGGGCGGGGTTCCGTCGTTGTCGAGGGCGGGAGGGGCGTCGAGGGAAAGAAGCGGGTGGGTTGCCGCGCTGCGGCGGCGGTCAAGGGCGAGGTTGCGGGCGATGGTGACAAGCCAGGTGGAGAAGGAGGCCCCGCCGTGGAAGGAGCCGATCGCGCGCCGGGCGCGAAGCACCGCGTCCATGAACACGTCCTCGGCGTCGTCCTCCCCGGCGAGGCCGGAACCGCACAGGTAGACGCAGACCTGGCGCCTGCACGGTTCGCAGAGGGCGGCGAGCGCGTCGAAGTCCCCGGCCCGCGCCTTTTCGAGAAGCGCGTCCTGCGTGTCGGACGTTTCGGCGGCGTTCGTCAATGGACGGTCCTCCGGACGGTTTTATTCACCCGCCCCGCGGATTTTTTCCGCGAGCGCCGCGGCGACCGCGGCGGCCGCGGAGGGGAAGACCGGAACGCCGCGGGCAGCCGCGAACGCGGCGGCGTCCGGCCGCGCTTCGCCGGCGGAACCGCGCGCCACGAGCGCGGCGCGGGCGCCGGCGGCGAGCCCGCATTCGAGATCGGAAACCTTGTCGCCGACGACGACGCACCGCGCCGGGTCGAGGCCGTCCTCCGCGATGCGCTCCAGCACGTAGGCCGGCGACGGCTTGCGGTAGCGCGACGGTTCGTCCGGCCGCTCCGGGGCGATGCAGATGCCGTCGAACGCGACGCCGAGCAGCGCTTCGAGCCGGCGGTTGCACGCCTCGGCGTCCTCCATCGCGTAGTACCCGCGGCCGATTCCGGACTGGTTCGTGACGAGGTAGAGGCGCCACCCCGCCGCGCGCGCCGCGGCGAGCGCCTCCGCCGCGCCGGGGAGAAGCTCGATCTGCTCCGGGCGCGACATGTAGCCCGCGTCGCGCACGAGCGTGTCGTCGCGGTCGAAAAAGAACGCGGGGCGGAGGGGCGGGGCGGAGGGCTTCATTGGAAGAAGGGGCGTTCCCAGTCGTTTTTGTCGGGCACGAGCCACTCGCAGTCCCACCCGCCGTCCGGCTTTTCGAAGAGGGCGGCCCCCTGGAGGAAGCCGACCCAGCGCGTGCAGTCCACCCGCGTTTCGCCGAGCCCGCGCAGGACGCACGCGACGAAGACGTCGTGCGTGCAGACGATCGTGAGTCGCGTTCCGGCGGGGTCTCCGGCCAGCCAGCCGAGCGCGAGGCGCGTGCTCTCGGCGACGGGGCGGTAGCCTTCGGCGCGGCCGTCGCGCAGGAGGCGCGTCGTGAAGGGGACGGAACCCTCGGCGTAGTAGTGGCGGTGGGTTTCCGCGACGTCTTCGATCCAGAGCCCCGGGATGCCGGCCTCCGGCGCCACGCGCACGGCGGCGGACTCCGCGCCCATGCCTTCGGCGACCGCCGCGGCCGTGAGGCGTGTGCGGAGGAGGTGCGACGAAAGGAAGCCCCACTCCTCCGGGGCCGGACCGCAAGCGGCGAGCGCCCGCCCGCAGGCGAGCGCCATTTCGCGCCCGGCGGCCGTGATCGGAAGGTTTTCGCCGAACGTCGGGTCCGCCGGGTCGATCGGCGGGCGCTCGCCGTGGCGCACCAGCACCGCGCACCGGCCCTTCGCCGCCGCCGCCCTCTCTCCCAATTCCCCGTAATCGATCATCTCCACACTTCCTGCACCAAAGCCAAAACCAAAACGCAAAACTGCGATCGGAAACCTGAAACAAACCTGAAACCTACCGCTCCGGCACCTGGAACCCCGCCTGCCGGAGTTCCTCCGCCTCCTCGTCGGTGAGTTCCACGTCCTCCCCGACGTCGTACCCCTGCGCGATGGCCGAAATGAGCGCCGCGCGCCGCCGTTTTTCCTTGGAGGAAGACGCGGCCTCTTCGGCGGCGAGCCGGGCCTCTTCGGCCGCGCGCACGGCCTCGGCGGCCGCCGCCTTCGCCTCGTACGCCGCCAGTTCCGCCTCGCGCGCCGCCTCCGCCTTCCGCCGGCGCAGCTGCGCGCGGAGCCGGTTGAGCTCGCGGAACGAAACGTGCGTCCCGCCGTCCGGGTCGGACACCGTCGCGCGCGCGACGAGCTCCGCCTCCTCTTCCGGCGAAATCTCCGTCGAAACCGGAGCGTCCCCGCCGCGGCGCTTCGCCGCGGGAGCCGCGGCGGCGGCGTCCGCGCCGGGGCCCGCGCCGCCGCCCGGCGCCGCGGATTCCGCGGCCGGTCCCTCCGCCTTCTCCTCCCCTTCCTCCGGCGCCCCGGGGCGGAACGCCGTGAGGTACGGCATGCGGGACGACGGCACGAAGTCCGTCGCCTGGCCCTTCGCCCACGAAATCGAAACGAGCCATTCGTTCGTGCCGCTTCCGACGAGCGCCGCCCCAAGATCGGGATCGAGATCGCGCAGTTCGTACCCGCCGCAGCTTTCGCCCTTGCGGAGCAGGAACTGGCGGCCGCTCGCGACGTCCACGAACCCCGCCGCCGGAACGCCGCCGAAGCGCGAAACCGAAGCCATCCGGACCGGCGCGTCCGCGTTCGCGGCGGCCTCCGCGGCGGCCCGCGCCGCCGCCGACGCGGCGGCTTCCGCCTCCGCCGCCGCGTCGGCGCCTCCGGTTCGCGGGGGCGCGCCGAACGGCGTCTTGTCGAGGATGATTTCGTACCGGCCGAATTCCCCGATGCCGGCCGACGCCGCGCCGGGCGCGGCGTCTCCCCGCGCGCGAACCGCCGCGCCCGCCGCGCAAAGAGCGGCGGCGGCGGCGGCGGCGGCGCGGACCGGGATCATTTCACGGTCCAGCGCGTGGCCTTGGCGAGCGCCTTCCAGAGCGTTTCCGGCGCGTCGGCCTCGAGCGCCGCCTTGCGGTTGGCCTCCTTCGTGTAGGACTCCGCGAGCCCGGCGAGGAGCTTCAGGTAGAACACGCTCGTCGCCGTCGGGATCGCGGAAAAGAACACGAACTTCGCCACCCCGCCGTCGGCGCCCGACCACGGAATGCCGGCCCGGCTCACGCCGAACGCGAGCGCGAGGCCGCCGCCTTCGACGCCCCGCACGTGCGGAAACGCCAGCGCGTGCCCTACGCCCGTGCCGAACATCTTTTCCCGGGCCATCGCGCCGGAGACGAGCTTCTCGGTCGTCTCCACGAATCCGGCCGAGCGGAGGCTTTCGGCCAGTTCGACGATCGCCTCTTCCTCGGTCTTCGCCTTGAGGTCCGGAATCATCAGCTCGGGCGCCGAAAACCGGGCGATCCCCGCCTTCGTGCCGGCGGCGGGCTTGCGCGGACGGGAGCCGGACCACGTCGGACCGGCCGAATCGTACAGGATGCGCGCGCAACTCGGGCACGTCACGAGGACCTTGCACTGCTTCACCGCCTGCACCTGCGAAATCGCCAGGCCCATTCCGCACATCGAGCACTTGCCCGCGTGCATCGGGGCGACGACGATGCGGTCTTTCTTCGAAAGCCTCGTGTAGATCGCCTTGGCGGCCGGATCGAGGGAATCGGCCATCTGGCCGATCGCCTCGTTGAGTTCGCTCAAGTCCGCCTTCGGCCCGAGAAGCGACCGCTTCTCGTCCCGGACGAGCGTGAGTTCCTGGAGCTGGATGAGATGGTTGATAATGCTGCGCATGGTCCTAGATTATCCATTTCGTCAAGCAAAAGTCAACACCCGTCGCGGGCCCGCGTTGGAAGACCCGCGGTTTCGTGTATACTCCGGCACGTCAAGACGATTTTCCGAAGGACCATGAAAGCCTGCCACGCACTGAACGCATCCCTCGCCGCGACCGCCGCCTTGGCGCTCGCCGCCCTGGCGAATTCCGCGAGCGAGGAGGGGGAATACTCGCTCGGCCCCGACGAGCCCGCCTCCGGGGGGCGCGCGGCGTTCGACGCCGCGGCCGCCGCCCGCGCGGCTTCCGCGGTCGCCGAGCTCCTGCCCCACCTCCACGTAAAGCATCCGGCGCTCGACGCCGCCCTTTCCGCCAGGGCCTGGACGAAT
The DNA here is from genome assembly GCA_946534105.1 of uncultured Verrucomicrobiota bacterium. Lineage (GTDB taxonomy): Bacteria > Verrucomicrobiota > Kiritimatiellia > RFP12 > UBA3636 > UBA3636. The sequence goes on along the minus strand of CAMNCG010000007.1, from coordinate 35,918 downwards.
TTCATCGATTCGCTCGATTCGCAGCACGCGTTCTTCACGCGCGAGGACGCGGAGGCCTTCGCCCGGTTCCGCGCCGACTACGCCCGCCGCGTCGCCGCCGGCGATCTCTCCTTCGCGAAGGAGGCGTTCGACGTGCTGCTCCGGCGCGTCGAAGACCGCGCCGCCTACGCCGCCGCCGCGGTCTCGAACGAGATCGACTGGGCCGCCGGCGGAGAATTCCGCTGGGACCGGCACGACGCCCCGTTCGCGGCCTCCGGCGCCGAATCCGACGCGCTCTGGGACGCCCGCGCGAAAAACGCCCTCCTCGCCGCGCGCGTCGCCTGGGAGACCTCCCCCTCCGGGCTCGTGGCCCGCGCCCAGGCGGCGAACGTCCCCCTCCGCGAGGACGGCTCGGCCCCCGACGCTTCGCTCCTGCCCCCGCCGGACGCCGCCGCCCCCCTCCCCGGCGCGCTCGCGGCCGTGGACGCCGCCCGCGACGACTTCGCGCGCGCCACCGCCCGCTACCTCGACATCCTCCGCGACTCGGACGAGGAGTTCTGGGCCGCGCGCGCCCTCGACGCCCTCGCGACGGCCTGCGACCCCCACTCCAACTACCTCTCGCCCGCGTCGTCCGAAGATTTCGGCATCGACATGCAGCTCTCGCTCCAGGGCATCGGCGCGCAGCTCCAGGTGGACGACGGCGCCGCCAAGATCGTCGAGATCATCCCCGGCTCGCCGGCCGAGCGCGACGAGTCGCCCGAACGCCTCGTCCGCGGCGACCGGATCGTCGCCGTGGCGCAGGGCGAGGACGGGGAATTCACCGACATCCGCCACTGGCCGCTCTACAAGTCCGTCCGCCTCATCCGCGGCCCCAAGGGCTCGACCGTCCGCCTGCGCGTCGTCCCCGCCGCCGATCCGGGCGGCGTCAAGATCGTCACGCTCGTCCGCGACGAGATCAAGCTCGAGGACCAGGCCGCGTTTTCGCGCGTGGACACCGTGAAGGACGCCACCGGCGCCGAGCGCCGCATGGGCTACGTCCGCCTCCCGGCGTTCTACGCTTCGATGAAGGGCACCGGCGCCGCCGAGGGCGAGGAGCGCCGCGCCTCCGCGGACGTCGCGAAGCTCGTCGCCGGCCTCAACGAGGAGGGCGTCGAGGGGCTCGTCCTCGACCTCCGCGGCAACGGCGGCGGCTCGCTGCCCGACGCCGTGTACCTCGCGGGGCTCTTCCTCCGCACCGGCCCCGTCGTCGTGGTCCGCGAATCGCGCCGCGCGCTGGCCCTGCCGGACAACGATCCCGCGGTCGCGTTCCGCAAGCCGCTCGTCGTGCTCGTGGACCGGACCAGCGCCTCGGCCTCGGAAATCGTCGCCGCCGCGCTGCAGGACTACGGCCGCGCCGTCGTGGTCGGCGATTCCCGCACCCACGGCAAGGGCACCGTGCAGACGCTCGTCCCGCTCGGCGACGCCGGGAAGCTCGGTTCGCTCAAGCCGACGACCGCGCTCTTCTATCGCGTGACCGGCGGCTCCACCCAGGTGAAGGGCGTGGAGAGCGACATCGTCCTGCCTTCGGTCCTCGAAACGTACCCCGACCTCGGCGAGGACAAGCTGCCGAACGCCCTCGCCTGGACGCGCATCGCCCCCGCCCGCTTCGTCCCGGCCGATTCCGGCCTCCGCCAGCTCGTCCCCGTGCTGCGCGAGCGCTCCGAGGCCCGCCTCGCCACGAACGAAATGTGGCAGGCGCGCATGCGCCTCTTCGAACGCTACTCCGTCTTCAATTCCAACAAGGTCGTCTCCCTCCGCTACGACGAGCGCTTCGCCCGCGCCCGCGAGGACGGCGACCTGCTCGCCGAGATCGAGCGCCTCGGCGGCGATTCCGACGGCTCTTCCGACGGCTCCGACTCCGACGAAACCGCCGACTCCGGCGAAACCCCGGACGATTCCGGCACCGCCGAACCTTCCGACGGCTCCTTCTCCCCCGCCCCGCCCTCGTCCCCGGCCGTCGGCCCCGGATTCCGCCGCCGGCGCCGCCACGGCGGCGCGGACCATGCGCGCGACGAAAACGACCTCGTGCTCACGGAGGCGCTCGAAGTCCTCCGCGACATCGTGGACCTCCACGGCGATCCCGACGGCCTCGGGATCACCGCCGCCCCGTACGACTTCCTCCGCTCGTTTTTCCAATGACGACGATCGACGACATCCGCAACTTCTGCATCATCGCCCACATCGACCACGGCAAATCGACCCTGGCCGACCGCATCATGGAGCTCACCAAGGCCGTGGACGCCCGCACGTTCCACGACCAGCTGCTCGACTCCATGGACCTCGAGCAGGAGCGCGGCATCACGATCAAGTCCCACCCGGTTTCGATGAGCTACGCCGCGCGGGACGGCAAGACCTACCTCCTGAACCTCCTCGACACCCCCGGCCACGTCGATTTCTCCTACGAGGTCTCCCGCTCCATGGCCGCGTGCGAGGCCGCGGTGCTGCTCGTCGACGCCGCCCAGGGCGTCCAGGCCCAGACCGTCGCGAACACGATCCTCGCCCTGGAGGCGAACCTCGAAATCATCCCGGCGCTGAACAAGATCGACCTCCCGAGCGCCGACGTCCCCGGCGTGAAGCACCAGGTCGAGGAGGCGCTCGCGATCCCGATGGACGACTGCGCGCTCGTCTCCTCCAAGACCGGCGCCGGCGTGCCGGACCTCCTCGAGCGGATCGTGCACCTCGTCCCGCCGCCCCGCTCCGACCATCCCGACGGTCCGCTGCGCGCGGTCATCTTCGACTCCCTCTTCGACCCCTACCGCGGCGTCATTCCCTACGTCCGCGTCGTCGACGGCTCGGTGAAGGCCGGCGACTGGATCCGCTTCATGGGCACCGGCCTGGAGACGCAGGTGAAGGAGGTCGGCATCTTCACCCCGAAGATGCAGCCCGTGGCCTCCCTTTCGCCCGGCCAGGTCGGCTACCTCGTCGGCACCGTGAAAGACCCGCGCGAAGTCAAGACGGGCGACACCGTGACGCTCCGCGCCACCCCGGCCGCCGAGCCCCTTCCCGGTTTCCGCGAGGTGCGCCCGATGGTCTTCGCCGGCCTCTACCCCGTCTCTACGGACGAGTACGAGAAGCTCCGCGTCTCGCTCGAAAAGCTCCAGCTCAACGACGCCGCCTTCACGTGGCACGCCGAAAGCTCCGTCGCCCTCGGCTTCGGCTTCCGCTGCGGCTTCCTCGGGCTCCTGCACATGGAAATCGTCCAGGAACGCCTCCGCCGCGAGTTCAACTGCGACGTCATCTCCACCAACCCCGCCGTCGTCTACCGCGTCCACGGCAAGGACGGCAAGGTGCAGGAGATCGACAATCCGATCCGACTCCCCGACCCCGCCGACATCGATTTCGTCGAGGAGCCCCTCATCCGCGCGACGATCATCACCCCCTCTTCCTGCATCGGCGACATGATGCGCGTCGTCATGGAGCACCGCGGCACCGTGGACAAGACCGACTCGCTCGACGGCGTCCGCGTCATCCTCACCTGCACGCTCCCGCTCAACGAGATCCTCGTCGACTTCAACGACACCCTGAAGAGCGTCTCCCACGGCTACGCCTCGCTCGACTACGTGCCGGCCGGATACCAGCGCTCCGACATCGTCCGCATGGACATCCTCCTCAACGGCGACGCCGTCGACGCCTTCTCCTGCCTCGTCCACCGCGACCGGGCGCGCGCCCGCGGCCGCGAGATCTGCGCGGCCCTGAAGGACGCCATCCCGCCGCACATGTTCAAGATTCCGGTGCAGGCCGCCGTCGGCGGCACGATCGTCGCCCGCGAGGACATCCGCCCGTTCCGCAAGGACGTCACGGCGAAGCTCTACGGCGGCGACATCACGCGCAAGATGAAGCTCCTCAACAAGCAGAAGGAGGGCAAGAAGCGCATGAAGCAGTTCGGCACCGTGAACGTCCCGCAGGAGGCCTTCGTCGCCGTCCTCCGCTCCTCGGCTTCCGAGGATTCGCGCGGCTAGCGGCCCGCCCCGCCCGCCCCTTCCCTTCCCGCCCCCCCCGCCCAGCGCCGCCGCCATGCCCGCCCGCCACCGCAAGGTCCTGATGTTCTTCCCGTGGAACGGCATCCATCCGCAGGACGCCTTCGACGGGACGCGCGAAGCCGTCGCGGCGCGGCACTGGGAATTCCAGTCCGCCGAAACCGTGCGCGGCGACGACGGCACGGCGCGCCTCCACCGCTCTTCGCGCGTCGCCGGCTCGGTCGCCGAACTCGCCGCGCTGCTGCGGCCGGACGGGCTCGTCGTCTGGCAGGACGCCCTCACCCCCGCGGAGGTCGGAGCCCTCTTCCGCGGCGGCCGCGCGGGCACCGGTCCGCGGGGCGCCGTCTTCGTCGACTGCGGCGCCACCGGGACGGTCGGAGGCGGCGTCCGCGTCGGCCGGGTGCGGAGCTCCCCCGCCTCGATCGCGGCGATCGCCGCCGGCGTCCTGCTTTCGTCCGGAGCCTCCGATTTCGCGTTCGCACCGAACCCGGTGCCCCTGCCGTGGAGCACGGAGCGCGGCGACGCCTTCGCGCGCAGCGTCGAACTCGCCGGAAAGCGCTTCCACCGCCTGGAGCGGACCGGCGCGAACGCCGGCGAAGCGCTCGCCAACTGGATCAAGGCGCTTCCCAAGCCGTGCGGGGTCTTCGCGGCGAACGACGCCGTCGGCGAGGGGATCGTCGGGACGTGCGCCCAGACGGGCGTTTCCGTCCCCGACGACATCGCCGTGATCGGCGTCGACGACTACGCGTACTTTTGCGAATCGTGCCGCCCCACGCTTTCGAGCATCGCGCTCGACCTGCGCGCCGAAGGGCACGCGGCGGTCGAATTGCTCGAAGGGCTGTTCGCGGAGCCCGGCGCCCTGCGCGGCCGCGAGCGGTTCGTCCCGGCGCTCGGCGCAGTGCAGCGCGCTTCCACGCGGTACGCGCGCGACCGGCGCGTCGCGCGGGCGCTGGAATTCATCCGGCTCAACGCCTGCGCCGAAGCCTTCTCCCCGCGCGACGTCGTGCCCGAAATGGGCGTTTCGCGGGCCCTCGCCGACCGCCTCTTCCGCACCGTGCTGGGACACAGCATCCTCGACGAAATCCACGCCGTGCGCCTCACCCGCGCCTTCGACCTGCTGCGCCACGGAAAGCCGGGCGACGTCGTCGCCGCCGCGTGCGGCTACGCCTCGCACGACGACTTCCGCCGCGTCTTCCGCACCCGCGTCGGCACCACCGCACGCAAGTGGGCGCTCGCCCATCGTATTTGATTTGTCCGGAAATAGATTTTCGTTTTGTCCGTTTTTTCATCCGGAAGGGCGGTATATTTTACGTTGCGATCCGGCGGAGGGCTTCTCCCCCGCCCCGGCTTTCGTCCCGGCTCCCCAAACGACACAACCCCAAGGACAAAACGATGAACGGACCCCTTCTCGACTCCTTCCCGAAAGCGGGACGAATCCCCGGCTTCTGCGCTGCGCTCGCCCTGGCCGCCGCCCTCGATGCCGGGGCCGACGACTTCTACTGGCGCGGCACGGCGGACAATCCCGTCTGGGACACCTCGACCGCCAACTGGGCGTCCGACGCATCCACCTCGGCCCGGAAGACGTGGGTGAACAATGCGTCTTCCTCTAATCCGAGCTTCGACGCGCAAGGCGCGAAGGACATAACGGTCGCGGCCGACGGCGTCCAAGGCATGGAGCTTGACATCTACGGCGGCGACCACACGCTTTCCGGAGGTCCGGTCACGGTCAACATCGTCGACACGGATGGCGGAAACCTCACCATCCACAACCGCCTGAACTGCACCGCCACCACTTCGGACGGGGGCTTCCGCATGAAGGGCGGAAACGGGACGTTCACCGTCGGCGACGGCGGCTACCTCGACGCCTGGTTCTCGCCCTTCAGCGGGGACTACGCCGGCAAGTTGATGGTCCTCACGGGCGGAACCTTCAGAGCCACGTTCAATAAAAGCAACCTGAACAACAGCAACCATCCCACGATCTACTTCAACGGCGGCACCCTGCTCCACACGCATTCGTCCACCACAAAAGTCGAACTTAAAAGCCCAAAGCTCATCCTCGGCGCTGGCGGAATGCACATCGCGGAGCGTGTCGCCAATAGCTGGACTTACCTTCCCTACCCGATTGGCACCGACACCGACCTGCCGACAGACGGCGGCCTCATCACGGACAACCTCACCGGCTATCTCTTCCTTCAAAACTACGCCAATACATTTCGTGGCGGCCTCCATATCGCCGGAACTGGCGGGGCAGTAGGCGTCGAGTCGAACCAGACCCTGGGACAAACACCGGCTTCACCGGAAGACAACATCTTCTTTGAGTGCCCGTCCAATACCGTCTCCTCGAAGCTCGTCTCCCACGGCAGCGTGACGCTCAGCGCCAATCGCAACATCCGCATCGGCAACGGCGTAACGGCCCAAATAAGTGGATACAACTCTAACTCCCGGTTGACCGTCAAGGGCGCGATTTCTTGCGAAAACCCCGAACACGGGCATCTCTACACCGTGGCATACGATTCACGGTCCCCCGGCCCTGTCACCCTCGACCCCGGCGCGGGCCGCACGAACCGTCTCAGCCGCCTCCGCGTGGGCGTCCCGACAACCATCGCGAGCGGCACGACGCTTCTACAGGGTTCTACCGGATCCGGCGACAACGACAAGTCGCCACTCCATATCAAGAACGGCGGCTCGCTGACGGTCTCTGACAGCGAAGTCAGGACGACGGGAAGCGGTATGTACGCCACGATGAGCGGGCCGCTGACCATCTCCGGCGGCCTTGTCGATTTGCAGGAAAGGGAGCTTCTCCACGCCTACTCCGCCGCGGCGACCACGACCGTCAGGAACGGCGGCCGCCTGAATGTCGGCTCGATCCGCATGTCGGGCGCCGCAGGGACCGATGCCTCGAAGTCCGTCCTCAACCTCGAAACCGGCGGCGTCATACGGGTCACTGGGGACATCTACATCCATGAGAACCATTCTGGGCATAAGGCGACGGTGAACTGCAACGGCGGCATGCTTGAATGGGCCAACACCAATAAGTCGCACAACTGCCCGGTCAACGCCGATGGCGGGAACCGTTTCAGCAATACGTCAAGCGGACTGTCGTGGGTTGTCAAGGAAGGCGGATTCGTGGTGTCGAACGACGTGATTTGCTATTTCCGCCCCGCCCTCATCAGCGGCGCGGCCAGCGACGGCGGCGTTACCAAATGGGGCAGCTCCACCTTCGCCCTCTTCAACACAGGGAACACCTTCAACGGACCGCTCACCATCATGCAGGGCGGGTTCCGCTTGGGCAACGCTGGCGTAATCCCGGCGACCGGCACTGCCCGCGTTGCCGCCGGGGCGGCGTTCTACATGAACACCTACGCCCAGACCCTTGCCCGCATTGAGGGCAGCGGCACATTCGGCGAACTCAATAGACCCGGATCGCAACTCTCCGTCACCTCGGCCATCGCCCCCGGCATGGGCGCGGACGCCCTCGGAACGCTGACGATTTCCGGCGGCGCGATCAACATCGCGGACGGCACGGCGCTCGAAATCGACGTTGATGCACAGGGCAACAGCGACTGCCTCAGCTATCCAGCCGATCTCGATCTCACCAAGATGGTGCTCCATGTGAACAACGGCACGAAGCTCAACAAGGACTACACCTACACCATCGCACGCCTTGGCACCGGCGCGATCCTCACCACACCGTTCGCCTCCGTGACGGGCCTTCCCGACACCTGGCACGTCAGGTACGACACGGCGAACGGGCTGGTCCAGCTCCGCTACACCTCGCCCTTCACGATCATCGTGCGGTAGTCTTCGCGCTATCGCGTCCTGTGCGATGCCGCACAGGACGCATATTTGTCGAGAATCCGTGGGTATTGGCATCATGAAACCGTTCTTCGCCTCTTTCCGTCTCTCTCCACTGGTTGCGGCGGCCTTTATCGTCTCCGATTCAGCGCATGCGGCCGTCCTTTTCGACGCCCCCGGCCATGTCGCCGTGGAGGGCACACATGTCGCCGCAAGCGGCGGCGAGCCAGGCGCCGCATGGCGGCTTGTGGACTGGCGCGGCCGTGACACCGGCGTCGCCGGTGCATTCGACGAGGCGGGACAGGCAGAGCTACCGCCGCTCCCGACCGGCTACTATCGGATGATGGAAGACAGCAAGCGTACAACAGCAAGCCTCGCCACGCTGGCCGTGGTGGCGCCACGGCTTTCGGGGAAGGCGAGGGGCGCATCCACGGGGGGCGCTGAGGGCGCATCCACGAAGGGCGCTGAGGGCGCATCCACGAAGGGCGCTGAGGGCGCATCCACGAAGGGCGCTGAGGGCGCATCCACGGGGGGCGCGGGGGGCATGGCCCCCCGTCCCTTGCCGAACGAGCCGCCACGCGGCTCGTTCTTCGGCGCCGACTGCGCCATCGACGAGCTCTTCCGGCAACAGGACTGCCCCTGGAACGACGGCGACGCCATCCGCACCGTCGCCGACCTGGCGGCCCTCGCCGGCTTCACGCATGTGCGGGGCCGCCACAACTGGGCGCGAATGCAGCCGAACCCGGACGCCGCGCCAGACTGTGTGAAACTTGCCGCGAACGCGGCCCTTTTCCGCGACCGCGGCATCGGCGTCTCCGGACTCTTCTACGGAACGCCCGGCTGGGCCTGCGACAACAGCCCGAGGACACTTCCCACCGACCTCGGCGTCCTCTACCGCTCCTGCCGCGACATCGCCGCCGCATTCGGCGACACCATCGCGGACTGGGAGTTCTTCAACGAGCCCGACATCGGCTTCCTTCTGGCGCCGGCCTGGGACTATGCCTCCGCGTTCAAGGCCGCCAGCCTCGGCTTCAGGGCGGGGCGGCCGCAGACACCCGTCCTCTGCGCCGGGTTCTGCACCGCGCCAAATGGCCTGTTTGTCAAATTGTTCCTCGAAAACGACGCCGCGCCCTACTTCGACGCCTTCAACTACCACACGTACTACTCACCGTCGCACTACCCCGCCTTCGTGCGCACGATTCGCGAGGCGCTGGGGCGTGTCGGAGCCGAGGACAAGCCGATCTGGATCACGGAAATAGGTACCAACTTCGAGGGTCCGGCGACGAACGACAGCGTCCGCAAGGGGATGAAGGCCCACTCCCCCGAACAGGAGCTGGTGGTTGCGGAGTTCTTTCCAAAATCCGCGATTGCCATGCAGATGGAGGGCGTGGAGCGGGAGTTCGCCTTCGTTCTCGCGGCATACAACGAGCGCGGCGGCGGCAAGGACTGGGGGCTCATCCGGCGCGACGGCACCGCGAAGCCCGCATACGCAGCCCTCGCGACCATCACGCGCGAAGTCGGCGACGCCCGCCTCCTGGGCGCGATGGAGACGCCCCCCGGCATCCGCGCCTACCTCTACGAACACGCCGACGGCTCGCAGACCGTCGCCTTCTGGTCCGTGTCCCCGATCGACACCGCCACCGACGACAACACCACCGTCGTCCGCCCGGAGCCAGACCTTGCGCGCGAGTGGGTCGTCGATTCGGCCACGCCGACGGGTGAACCGCTGCGCCTCGTCGATCTTTGCGGCAGTGTCTCCACCATCACACGCGGAGAGGATGGAGCCCTCCACCTGCCCGCCACGCGGTTTCCCGCGTATGTCGCGGGTGTGCATGGCCTGCACGCGGAGACCGCCTCGCTGCCCCCCTCCGTGAGGGGGGATGTCGCGGAGCGGCAGGGGGGAGTCTCTCACGCGGAGTTCGCGGAGTACGCCCCCGCCGTCATCTTCCGTGTGATCCTCGATCCCGGCGACTTCGAGATTTCCAACAACAAGACGCTTGCGGTGGCCAAGGGCGATGAGCCCCATCTCCGCGTCCAGGCCTGGAACTTCTCCGATGCGGCGCAGACCGGCATCGTCGAGGCCGCCGGCGCATTCCTCGAAGGTCTGTCGGCCGAGCCCATCGTCCTTCCGCCTTTCGGCTCCGCCGAGTTCGACTGTGTGCTGCGCCCAGTGGTTTCGGGCGCAGCGGTCTCCGCGACAACGACGCTCGTGCTTCGCGGGCTGTTCAACGGCCGCGAAGCATCACGCCTCTCCATGCCGGTGATTTTCGAGAAGGCGTTTCTCGAATCGTGCGAGAGCGAGCCGATCGACTGGAGCAACCCTGCCAAGTGGACCCGCAACGACTCCGCCAACACCTACTCCGTGGCATGGGACGAGGCCGAGCAGGCGATCCGCTTTGAGGTTGAGTGGAAGACGTCCGGCGTCGGTCGGTGGTTCTACCCCGTGCTGGCGCTTTCTCCCGGAGCCCTCGATGGCGCGACACGCGCCTCGTTCGAGGTGAAATCCGCGCAGGACAAGATCGAGAACAACTTCGGAGCCGCCAATTTCATGCTTGTGCGCGGGGAAAAGGGCGGCTCATCGGCCGAGTGGCTCTCCTACACGCCGCCCGTCGGCACCTGGGAGCGGCGCTATGTCGAGCTCTCCGCCTGCCCGAACCTCGGCGAGGTGGATGCAGTCCGCATTGGCGCCAACCCCGCCGGAATGCGGCTCACCTTCTGGATCCGCAACCTCTCCATTCTGAAACCCGCTCGTTGACAAAACGCACTCCGCGGTTCACAGTGGCGGCCGATCTCGGCGTGATCGTCAGGGGAATCCGGTAAGCTGATCCCTCTTCACTCTTCTCATGTCTCGCGTCACTCGTCATTCGTCACTCGTCACTGCGCTGCTGGCGCTTGCGGCCACGTCCGCCAGCGCCGGCGGCGCCGGCTTCTACCGCGTCGAATGCGACGCCGCCGGCGCGTGGCGCCTCGTCGATCCCGCCGGGGAGCCGACCGTCTGGCTCGGCGTCGATCACGTGAAGTTCGACGGCTTCCGCTGCGAGGCGGACGGCAACCGCAAGCACTACCGCGAAACGAACGAGCGCCAGTTCGGCTCCCGCGACGCCTGGGCGACCAATACGGCGGAGCGCCTCCGCTCCTGGGGCTTCAACGGCCTCGGCGCCGGTTGCGACAACAGCCGGTTCAAGGGGTCCGGACTCGGCCGCTGCGTCTTTCTCGCGCTGGGCGACTCGGCCACCGGCGAGAAGGACGACGGGGAACACTGGCTTTCCGACAACCTCCACACCCCGGGCACCGCCTTCCCGAACGTCTTCCACCCCGATTTCGCCGAACATTGCGACCGCGAGGCGGAAAAGGCCTGCGTCCCCAACCGCGACGACCCGGAGGTACTGGGCTACTTCATCGACAACGAGCTCGCTTGGGAGGCCCGCCGGGGCGGCCCCGCCGGCGCCTGGGGGCTCTTCGACAACGCCTGCGCCAAGCCCGCCGGCAATACGGCGCGCGCCGCCCTCGACGCCTTCCTCGCCGAACGCGGGCTGAAGGCGGGCGACGACATCCCGATTCCCGTGCGCATGGCCTTCGTCGAATTCGTCGCGGAGCGGTATTTTGAGATCACCACGGAGGCCATCCGGCGCCACGACCCGAACCACCTCGTCCTCGGCTGCCGCTTCGCCGGAACCGTCTATCCCGACGAGGTCTTCCGCGCGGCGGGCAAATACTGCGACATCGTGAGCATCAACGGCTACGCGGTCCCGGTTCCCGACCGCAACGAGATGCTTCTCTCCTTCCGCGACCGCTACTACCCGATCGCCGAAACGCTCACGAAGCTCGGCGAGCTATCGGGTCGCCCGATCATGCTCACGGAATGGAGCTTCCCGGCCTTCGATTCGGGGCTTCCATGTCTGCGCGGCGTCGGCAAGCGCTTCGACACGCAGGCCGAGCGCGCCTGGGCCTCGGCGCTCTACGCCCGCTCGGTGCTGTCGTGCCCCTGGGTCGTCGGCTACGACTACTTCATGTGGGTGGACATGCCCGCCAAGGGCATCAGCTACCGCTTCCCCGAGGACTCCAACTACGGTCTCGTGCGCGAGGACGGAAGGGAATACGCGGAACTCACGCAGGCGTTCGCCGCGATCCAGCGCCGGGATGGTCTCGGCTTCGACGAGTGGCGCCGCGCGATCGCCACGCGCGGACCGCTCGTCCCGCCGCCGGGGACGCCGCTCCTGACGGAAGACCGGCTGGACGCCGAATACCTGCCGGTCGCGCCGGGGGGCCTCCCGGTGCCCTCGTTCGACCGCGATGGCAACAACTGGCGCGTGACAAACGCGGAGGGACTTGAACTGCGCGGGGAGATTTTCAACACAGAGACACAGAGACGCAGAGGCACGGAGACGTCCGAGTCCTCTGTGTCTCCGAGTCTCCGTGTCTCTGTGTTAAAAACATTGTTCGGCCTCTCTTGGCGCGGCGCGGACTACGGCACCCTCTCCGCCGAAATGGCGGTCCGCGGCGTCTTCGACCCGAAGAACCCGGACGGCTACGAGCAGAAGACGCATCGCGCGGCGCGGGTCCTCGACGCCGCCTGGCGCGAAACGACGGAGGGGCGCGGCACGCTGTCGCTCGACTGCGACCTCGGCGTCGCGCGGATGGGGCTCGACGTCACCGTCGCGCCGGAGAGTCCATGCCTCCACGTCGACGTGCGCCATGTTGAAAACACGGGCGGCGAGGCGCTCGAAATCACCGAAATCGCGCTGCTGCCCGACGCGCCGCTGCCGGAGGCGACCGTTCCGCCCAAGGCGCCGCGCCCCGGCTTCGTGCACCGCCCGCACGTCACCCGCGCCTGGATCGACCGCGCCACAGGGCGCACACTCGGCGCGCTCAGCGACTCCCCGTTCATCGCCGCCATCGACTTCGAAGCCGGCGAAGGCGCCGCCCGCCGCTCCGCCGTGCGCTTCACGCTGTCCGGCCGAGGCATCCTCGGCGCACGCCAGCTCGTCCTCGCCCCGGGCGAAGTCTGGACGCCGCCGGCGCCTCTCCACGCGCTCATACGCCCAGGAGACCGCGGGGAAGGGGAATGGGAAGAGTTCTCCAGCCGCAAAGTGGCTCCAAAATGATCTCGCGCTGGTTTTGCGCACCCATGAAAGCTCTTTGGATAGATACGTCCCCCGACGAGATGAACGTCGCGGCTTGCTTCCGGCTCGCCCTTGACCACCCCCATGACGCAGCGGTGATTCGCATCGCCGCCGCGGACTCCTACCGTCTCTGGATAGATGGCCGTCTTGTCGCCCACGGCCCCGCCCGCACCGCCCACGGGTACGCACGCGTCGATGAAATTCCAATCGCACATGGCCGTGAAGCGGCACTTGGGCCGCAGAACGGCCACTTGGGCGGTGAAGCGGCATTCCATTGCGGCAACCGACGGGTCGTTGTCGTCGTCGAGGTCCATTCCGCCAATGTGCCGGCCTTCGACGTCATCCGGCAGAGACCCTTCTTCGCGTCCGAGGTTGTCGCATCGGATGGGCGCCTTCTCGCCGAAACCTCCGATTTCGAGGCATGGCGAGACCGCACGCTTGTCCAGCGGGTCCGGCGCTACAGCTTCCAGCGCGGCTTTCTCGAGTCACGCCGTCTTGCGACGGATACCGCCTCCTTCTTCAAAGGCGGGGCAGCCCCGGAAGGGTGGCAACGCGCGGTCTCGACGGATGCGACCCTTCCGATTCTTCTTCCGCGCGGAGTGCCTTACCCGGCCCTGGCCTTCCACGATGCCGGCGAGCCCGTCTCGCGTTTCGACGCCTTGCCCGATCTTGGCGCCTTGCCGCCGCCACGCCGGGAAGTCAGACTTGTCGGCGTAGGTGGTTTCATGGGTTTCCGGCCCGACGAGTGGGATGACGACCCCGCCCTTGATGCGGCGCGTCTCGTCGGCGCCGCCGACATCGCGGCAGCCGAAAGCCGGGCCGCCCCGAACGACGCCGCGCCGGAAGTGCTGGGCGAAGCGGGGTGCGCCGTTTCCAATGCCGCCCATTGCGACGACCGGCCTTTGGCCGACCACGCCGTGCCGAGCGCCCTCTATGACTTCGGCCGCACCATGACAGGTTTCTTTTCGCTTCACTTGGAAGTTACATCGCCGTCAGGCGCCACAATCCTCCTGGTTTACGACGAAATCACCGCACCAGACGGTTCTCGCTTCCCCGTGAACCCGCTTCGCGGCTCGTGGACGCGCGTTCTCAAGTGGCGCCTCGCACCTGGCGGCTATGGCCTGCTTTCCTTCCAGCCTGTAAGCGCCCGCGTGGCAGCCGTCTCCATTCTGGAAGGTTCGGCGGAAATCAAAAGTCTCGGGATGGTTGACTTCGAGAATCCGGAAGCCTTCCGCGCCAACCTTCCGCCGACAGGCGACGCCGATCTCGACGCCATCGTCTCCGCGGCCCGCGCCACCTTCGCCCAGAACGCCGTTGACATTCTCATGGACTGTCCGTCACGGGAACGCGCGGCATACCCGTGCGACAACTTCTTCGCCGCCCGGGCAGAGGCGCTTTTCACCAACCATTCCGTCGTCGAGCGCGCAACACACGAAAACTACATACTCGCGCCGCAGTCGCCCCATCTGCCGGAGGGCATGGTTCCCATGTGCTATCCGTCCGACCATATCGACGGACTCTTCATCCCGACTTTCGCCCTCTGGTGGATTCTGGCCCTTGCGGAATACTTTGGGCGCACGGGCGACGAAGCCCTCGTCACACGGGCCCGTCCCAAGCTCGAAGGCCTCCTCGCCTGGTTTCAAGGGCATGTCGGCATGGATGGCCTTCTGGAAGATCTGCCGGGATGGGTCTTCGTGGAATGGAGCCGCTGCAACGACAAGGACCATGTACGCGGCGCGAACTTTCCCTCCAACTTCGTTTACGCGGCCGCGTTGGAGGCTGCGGCAGTGCTGTTGGGGCGCCCGGAATTGGCGGCGCGGGGAGCCGTTGTCCGCAACAAGGCCGCCAGTCTCGCCTGGAACGGCATGTGGTTCGAGGACAACGCGGTCCGCGACGCCAGTGGCGTCCTTCGCCTCACGGGCCATGTAACCGAAACGGGACAGTATTACGCATTCTGGTTTGGCGCTGCGTCTCCCGCGTCGCATGGAGCGCTCTGGGAGCGCCTCTGCTCCGAATTCGGCCCGTCGCGCGACATCGCCGGGACCTATCCTGAGATTCCGGCCTCAAACGCCATCATCGGCGCCTATCTGCGCCTTGAACTGCTGTTGCGCCACGGCCGCGCCAAGCAGTGTCTCGACGAATGCAAGATGCTTTTTCTTCCGATGGCGCGCACCACGGGAACCCTGTGGGAAAATCTTTCGCCGGACTCCAGCCTCAACCATGGTTTCGCCGCGTCGGCCGCGTGGCTGATACGCAAGGCGGCGGCTTTATGCTAAAACATTTTCTCCACAGCGGGATTTGACGGACGTTGTGATTTGTAGCAGAATATTTGGCCTTTTAATCGCTTCCCTGTCCTCTTCACGCCATGAACATCAACGTCTTTCCCTCGAAAGCCCTTGGCCCCGTCAAGCCCGTCAACGGCGTCGGGCAGCCCCCCTTCTTCGGTGTCGGGGATTTCCCGATGTTCCGCTACCTCAAGGAGGCGGGCATCCCCTTCTCGCGCCTCCATGACGTGGGCGGAATGTTCGGGCGCAACATTTTCGTCGACATCCCGAACGTCTTCCGCGACTTCGACGCCGACGAGACCGACCCGGCCAGCTACGACTTCGCCTTCACCGACGTTCTTCTGACCGCCCTCGTCGAGAACGGCATTGAGCCGTTCTACCGGCTCGGCGTCACCATCGAGAACTACCCGCACGTCCGGCGCTACCGCATCGACCCGCCGAAGGACTACGCCAAGTGGGCGCGCATCTGCGAGCACGTGATTCGCCACTACACCGAGGGCTGGGCGGGCGGCTTCCGCCACACGATCACGCACTGGGAGATCTGGAACGAGCCGGAGAACTGGGACGACCCCGAGAAGAACCAGATGTGGCACGGCTCCTTCGAGGAATACTGCCGTCTCTACGAGGTTGCAAGCAAGCACCTCAAGGCCTGTTTCCCGCACCTCGCGATCGGCGGATACGGCAGCTGCGGCGTGATGTGGATCAATGCGTGGAAAGTCGAACGCGCACGCCACCATGTCGAATGCTTCCACGCCTTTCTGAAGTTCGTGCGCGAACATGGCTGCCCGCTGGATTTCTTCTCCTGGCACAGCTACTCGGGCGTCGCCGACATGATGGAGCAGGCCCGCTACATCCGCGACGCGCTGGACAAGGCGGGCTTCGCGGACGTGCCGACGTGCCTCGACGAGTGGCTGCCGGAGCCGTCGCACGAAAAGCTCGGCACGGCGAAGCAGGCGGCGGAGATCGCCGCGGCGCTGATCGGCTTCCAGAACGGGCCGGTCGATTCGGCGGCCATCTACGACGCCCGATGCGGCCTCGGCGACTACTCGCCCCTCTTCAACCCGCTCACCTACAAGCCCCATAAGGCGTATAGCGCCTTTCTTGCCTTCCATGAGCTGCGCAGGCGCGGCACGGCGGTGGAGGTCCGCGAGTGCGGCGCTTCGCGCTCACCCTCGCGGCAGGACGGTGGCGAGGTTCTGAGCGCCGTCGGAAACGGCGGCGTATTCTCCGCAGCGGCGCGCGGCGCCGATGGCTCCCTCGCGGTCATGCTCGCCAATGCCGGCGACGTGGAGGCGCCGTTTGCGCTGGAACTTGCCGGCGAGGTTCTGCGCGCCGGCGGAAACGCAGGCGTCCGTTGCCGCATCACCGACGAAACCCGCACGTGGGAGGAGGTGCCGCTTCCCGCCGCGCTTCCGCCGCACTCCGTGATGGTGGCGCACTACGATGGTGCCGCCGCCTTTGCGGATTCCGTCCTGCCGCAAGGGCGAGCGCGCAGCGCCGCACGTGCGGATCCAAGGCGAGCGCATCGCGCCGCACGTGCGGGCACGGGCGCCTTTTGCCTGCTTGCCGCAACGGCCGCCGCCGCTCCGCTCCGCGTGGCGCTCACGTTCGACGATTCGCTCAAGGACCACCTCCTCATCGCGGCGCCCATGCTGGAGGAGCGAGGCTGGCGCGGCACGTTCTGCATCGTCACGGACTGGGTCGGCAAGGACGACCGCCACCTCACGTGGGACGACGTGCGCGAGCTCGTCCGGCGCGGCCACGAGATCGCCACGCACACGAAGTCGCACCCGAATCTCGTCTCCCTGCTGGAAAAGGGGCAGGAGGAGGAGGTGCGCCGCGAAATCCGCGACTCCGCCGACAAAATCGCGGCCGAAACCGGCATCGCCCCGCGCTTCCTGTTTTCGCCATTCTGCCAGCAGAACGAAACCACGGCGCGCATCGCCCGTGAATGCGGCCTTCGCCAAACGGAGGTCCCTCGCCACAACTTCGGCTCCAACAACTGCGACCGCGCCGCCGCCGTGGTGGCGGACCTCCGGGCCAAGGGCGTCGAACGCGCCGACTTCCTGGCGCACGGCGTCTCGGCCGCCGATCACGGAGGCTGGTGCCCGTTCGCCGACCGCGAGAGTTTCCGCAGGCACCTCGACGCGCTCGCCGAGCTGGAGCGCAGGGGCGAAATCGTCGTGACCGACTACGACGGCATGCTGTCCTCGTGCGCTCTCAAGGCAAGCGCCTGGCCGCGCCACGGCGTCCTCTCGCTCTCCTTCGACGACGCGAACTTCGACCAGTGGGAGGCGGCGCTCCCGCTCTTCGCCAAATATGACGCCCGCGCGACCTTCTTCGTCGTCGGCACGAACCGCATCGACTTCATGAAGAAGGCGCTCGCGGCGGGCCATGAAATCGGCATCCACGGCCTGAACCACCGCGACGCCACCCCGGCGGTCGAGACAATGGGCGAGGAGGCCTTCTGGAAGGCCGACATCGCCCCGCAGCTGGCGGCACTCGGCGAGGCGGGCGTCCCCGTGCGCTCCTACGCCTATCCGAACTGCCGCCGCACCGACCGCACCGACGCGCTCTTCCTTTCGCGCGGCATCACGCGCGTCCGCGGCCTCGGGGCGCCCTTCCCGCCCAACCCGAATCCGCACGATCCGAAGGGCGAGAAGCTCGACCAGTGGCGCCCCGTCGCGACGGCCGACGGCTACTTCCTCCCCGCGGCCGACTTCCTCTCGGCGCGGCTCGTGCCCAACGTCATCATGGGCGAGAACTACCACACCGACATCGAGGACATCCTGCGCGCCATCGCGCGCGCCGGAGAGCGCGGAGAGGCGCTCTTCCTCGTCTCGCACGGCATCGCCCCCGACGCCAAGGGCATCAGCATGAAGACCGAGTGGCTCGAACGCATGCTCTCGGCGGCCGACGGCCTCGGCGTGGTCGTGCGGGGAATCCGCTAGGCCGCTCCTCCCGGCGCGCCGGCGCGATCCGTCCCTTCCGGCCGCCGATCCCGCGGGCGATGGCGTATAATGCCGCGCCAGGCTCCGAAAAACCGAAATCCCGAAACCCGTGAACCGATCCAAGATGCCAACCGCCCAAAAGACCGTGAAGACGAGCTCCGCGCCCCCCTGCCGCGCCGTCGGCCTCGTGTGCGAATTTCTCCCGAACCCGCTCGGAATCGAAACCAGGACCCCGCGCCTTTCGTGGAAGATCGAAGACGCGCGCCTCGACGCGCGACAGACCGCGTTCCGGCTCGTCGCGGCGTCGTCCGCCGAAAACCTCGCCGCCGGAGACCACGACCTCTGGGACACCGGCCGCGTCGAATCTTCCGAAACGCTCGACGTCGAATACGCGGGAAGGCCGCTCGGCCCCCGCGACTCCGTCTTCTGGCGGGTGATGGCTTGGGACAAGGACGGCGCCCCTTCGCCGTGGAGCGAAACCGCCTTCTTCGAGATCGGCCCGTTCGGCGAAGGGGAGATCGGGGCGCAGTGGATCGGCGTCCGGAAGCCGCGCACGCGCGAAGGGCTGCCCGTGCCGATGTTCCGAAAGGAATTCCGGCTCGCCGCCGCGCCCGTGAAGGCGCGCCTCTACGCCTCGGCGTTCGGGCTCGTCTCCATGACCGTGAACGGCAAGCCCGCCGCCGGGGACCTCTTCGCTCCGGGCTGGACCGACTACCGCAAGCACGTCGAGCTCGTCGCGTGGGACGTGACGGCGCTCCTGCGCGAGGGCGACAACGCCCTCGGCGCGTTCCTCGGCGAAGGCTGGTACGCCGGAAACCTCGTGATCGGGCACCGCAACCAGTTCGGCTCGACGCCGGCGTTCCTGGCGCAGCTCGAAGTGGAACTCGCCGACGGATCGCGGATGGTCGTCGCGACCGACGCCTCGTGGAAATCCACCGAAAACGGCCCCGTCCGCTCCTCCGATTTCTACCAGGGGGAAACGTACGACGCCCGCCTCGAAACGCCCGGATGGGACGAACCCGGCTTCGATGCCAAAGGCTGGAAAAAAGCCGTCGTCGTGCACGACGTCCCCCGCGCGGCGCTCTGCGCCCGGACCAACGCCGCAATCCGCCGCCAGGCGGGTCTTCGGCCCGTCCGGCGCACCGAACCCGAGCCGGGGCGCTACGTCTTCGACCTCGGGCAGAACATGGTCGGCGTCCCGCGCCTCGCCCTGCGCGGCAGGCCCGGCGGCGCGATCGTCGTGCGCTACGCCGAGATGCTCAATCCCGACGGCACGCTCTACACCGCGAACTACCGCACCGCCCGCTCGACGGACACCTACGTCTGCCGCGGCCTCGGCGTCGAGACCTACGAGCCCCTCTTCACGTTCCACGGGTTCCGCTACGTCGAACTCTCCGGCGACTTCGCCGTGCCGCCGGAATGCGGCGACGTCGAAGGCGTCGTGATCCACACCGACATGGCGAAGACCGGCGCGTTCGAATGCTCCGACCCGCTCGCGAACCGCCTCTTCTCGAACCTCAACTGGGGGCAGATCGGCAACTACCTCGACGTGCCGACGGACTGCCCGCAGCGCGACGAGCGCCTCGGCTGGACGGGCGACGCGCAGGTGTTCGTGCGCACCGCGGCCTTCAACCGCGACGTCGCCGCGTTCTTCACCAAGTGGACGCGCGACCTGGAGGACGGCCAGTTCGCGAACGGCGCCTTCCCGGACGTCGCCCCGAACGTCCTCGGCGACGCGGCCGGGGGCCGCTGCGGCTGGGGCGACGCGGGCGTGATCTGCCCCTGGACGATGTATCTCGTCTACGGCGACGAAGGGATCCTTCGCGCCCGCTACGATTCGATGGCGCGCTGGATCGGCTTCTGGAAAAGCCGCCTCTCGGAACGCGGGGTCGTCGACTACAAAGGCCCGTGGCACTACGGCGACTGGCTCGCCGTGGACTGCCCCGTCGACGAAAACGGCAATCCGATCTGCGGCGCCGCACCGACGCCGCCGGACCTCATCGCGACGGCCTACTACGCCCGGTGCGCCGGCATCATGGCCGAAGTGGCGAAGATCCTCGGCAAGCGCGCCGACGCGCGCGCCTTCGCCGCGCTCCGCCGCAAGGCGGTCGCGGCGTACCGCCGCGAATACGTGACGGCGGGCGGGCGCGTCGCCGGCGACACGCAGACCGGCTACCTCGTCACGCTCGGCTTCGGTCTCGTGGACGACCCGGCGCTCGTCGCCCGCATGATGGACCGGCTCGTGTTCCTCATCGAATCGCGCAAGAACTCCCTCACCACGGGCTTCCTCGGCACGCCGCTGCTGTGCCCGGTGCTGACGCGCTTCGGCCGCGCCGACGTCGCCTACCGCCTCTTCCGGCGCAGGGAGTACCCCTCGTGGTATTTCCAGATCCTGGACGGCGACGCCACGACGATGTGGGAGCGCTGGAACAGCTACTCCTCGAAGCACGGCTTCGGCGACGCGAACATGAATTCCTTCAACCACTACGCCTACGGCGCGATCGGGGAGTGGATGTACGAAACCGTCGGCGGCATCTCGCCGGCGGAGCCGGGCTTCCGCACCATCCGCTTCGCGCCCGTGCCCGGCGACGGCGTCACGTGGGCGCGCGCCTCGATCGAAACGCGCCGCGGCAAGGCGTCCATCGACTGGAAGCTCGTCGGCGGCAAGGGCGCGATGAACGTGAAAATCGTCGTGCCCCCCGGCGCGCGCGCGATCCTCGATCTTCCCGGCCGCGAGAGCGTCGAATTTCCCGCCGGATCGTACGCCGTCCGCGCCGCCGCCCCCGCGCGGGTGTGACCAAACGTGGGTCTTTATTTCGCCGTTCCCGGCGGACTGCGGTGATCGTGGGCGAGGAAACGGGATTCGCGTGATGGACGGATCGGCAGTCCTCTATCTGAACATGAGCGGCGAATCGGCGCTTCACAGGCGCAGGCTGAACGGCATTCTGCGTTTTGCACGACCGCTCGGATGGAAAGTGGAGACGCTGGAGTGGACGAAGACCAACCAACGCTCGGTGCGGCGGCTCATTGGCGCAAGAAAGCCGGTCGGCTGCATCATGGAATGCTGGGCCGCCGCGCGTGCGCTGCCGCCGGACTTTTTCGGAAAGGTTCCGGTCGTCTATTTCGATCCGCCGGACGCTCCTGCCTACCGCGGGGCGGCCACCGTTGATTGCGACAATGCCGCCGTGGCAACGGCGGCCTTCCGCGAACTGTCATCGGGCCTGTCGCCCTCGTATGCCGTTGTCTCCTGCTTTTCGGGTGATGTCTTTGGTTGGACGCGCCAGCGCACGGAGGCGTTTGCGGAATGCTGCCGGGCGGCGGGGCACGACTGCCAGGTCTTTTCGTTTCCGGCCCAGCTGCAGAGGGAGCAGCGCCTGTGCGCGAAACGACTCGCCGCATGGGTTTCCACCCTTCCGCGCAACTGCGCCGTGTTCGCCGTCAACGACTGGTCGGCGCGTCTTGTGTCGTCGGCTTTTGCCAAATGCGGGAGGAACATGCCGCAGGATGTCACGCTTGTCGGTGCGGACGATGCGTCCGCAGACCCTTCAGGAACGTCCGGGTCCGCGATTTCCTCGGTCCGCATCGACTTCGAGCGTTCCGGGTATCTTGCCGCGAAGGCGCTGGCCGAAAGGACAACCCAGGACTCGGTCTACGGGCCACTCTTCGTCGAGCGGCGGGAATCGACGCGGGGACGAGGCCGGACCGATCCCTATGTCATGCCCGCACTGGAAATCATCCGCAGCGAGGCTTGCAATGGGCTGACGGCCTCTGTTCTCATCGCGAAATTCCCAGGTTCCCGCGGCCATTTCGAACGCCGGTTTCGCGAGGCGATGGGCCACAGCGTACTTGATGAAATTCTCCTCGTCCGTCTCCAGCGAGCAGGCGAACTGCTGGCGGGGACGGACATGCCGATCTCGGCCATCGCCGATTTCTGTGGATTCCGAACCCACATCGCCCTGCACAAGTTCTTCCGGTCCCGGACCGGCATGACCATGGGGGCGTGGCGCAAGAAGCACCGGATCCGCAGCTGACGCCGAGGAAAGAAGAATTGCAATAATTGTTTCAAAAGTATAATTTTCGGCGGGCCGTTGATGTAGGATTGAGCGCGTCGGGGCGCAACGGGCGATGGTCGCCCGATTGCGGGGTCCCGGCGAAACATCCGCACCAGACGAATACATCCATGAAGACAACGAAAATTGCCGTGGCCGCCGCGACCACGGTTTCCCTTTGCGCAGTCCCCACGGTCCGAGCCGCGGTCACGGTGTCGGAAGACGAGACCTGGTCGTCGGGGACCTATTCCGAATCGGTCCTCATTGACAGCGGCGCCAAACTCACCGTCAACGGCGACGTGTCCGTGGCCGCCGCCGTCGATGTCGGGGGCGCGAACGGCGGCGGCGCTCTGGAAATCGCGGGCGCGACGCTTGCCAACACGGCGAGCCGCATCCGCTTCAACGTCGGCCTCCCAGGCGACTATGCCGGCCCGCGCTCGTCGCCGGACTACGTGAGCGAACTGATCCTGAAGACCGGCGGCGTGGCCAAGTCCTCCGCCGGGCTTTCGCAAAACGGCGCATTCGATTCCCGCGTCCGCTTCGAGGGCGGTCAGCTCATGTTCAACTCCTACGCCTCGCGCGCCCTGTTCTCCGCCGCGGGGAGCGCCATGCATCTGGAGGGCCTGGACGGAAACGACATCGACCTTTTCTTTTCCTACACCGGCGGGCGGGCGCTCTACCTCATGCAGGACTGGAGCGCGGCAAACACCGCCACACGCCTCGCCTTTGCGGGCGACTGCGACGTGGTCCTGGACGCGAACGACTCGGCTGCGCTCCACATGCAGGCCTACGGCTCCAGCGCCGGCGACAAGCTCGCGAGCGGCTACAAGACCGTTGCCTGGGGCCAGACCGGAAACCTCGTGCTGAAGAAGAACATCCAGATGACGCTCGACGGAGACATGATGCTTCCCTTTGGCGCGCAGACGGGCGGCGTGGTTCTGGACGCCACGACGGCAAGACTCGATTTCAACGGCCGCCGCACCGCCGTGAACGCCCTCACCGCGACGCAGGGCCTCGTCACGAACTCGGCCGCCACGGCGGCGACGCTCGTCCTCGGCCTGGACAACGCCGACGCAACTCTTTCCGGCATCGTGAAGGCTGACCTCAAGGGAGACTTCAACTACGAGAAGGCCGGATCCGGCACGCTCACCATCGACAAGGGCGCCTACGGGACGCTCACGGTCGCGGAAGGCGCGGTAGCCTTCGCCTCCACGGCGGCGACGCCGGCCGGCGGCGCGGTTTCGGTGGACTCTCTTGTCATCGACTCCGCCGACATGGCGACGCTTCTCGTCGATGGCGTCGCGCTCACGGTCGGGACGGCCGGCGGAACGGCGCTCGGCGGCGTCACGGTCGTGACCCGCAACGGCGGCTCTTTCACGTGCGGCGCCTGGAACGCCTCGGCCGACGCCGTTTCCCGCGAGCCGTCCGTGGCGTCCGGCGACACGTTCGTGAAGTTCGGCTCCGGGACGACGACGCTCGCCTCGACGAATTCGCTCCCCTCGCTTGACGTCCGCGCCGGCACGATCCGCTTCCGCACCCCCTATCTCACGGGCGGCTCGAAGATGATGCTCAAATACACCTTCAAGAAGACGAGCGGCACAAACCAGAAATTGTGTTTTGAGGAAATCCGTGTCCGCGGCTGGAACAATGCCGGCAACTGGACGGACAACGCCATCGCCGCGCACCAGCAGTGTCTGGACCGGTATCCGGTGCGCGGGAGCATCGCGGACGCCTTCGCGGACGGCGGAATGTGGGTGAACGGAGAGTATCTGGAATCTTCGACGGGAAGCAACCGGGCGTTGCCCTACTCGCCCTCCTTCCTTTTCGACAACGGCACCTCAACGACGCGCGTTTACAACCCCACCAACACCATTCCGAATCCGGCAGATGCGGCGACGTGGCAGCAGGTCGCGTTTCGGGTGTACTGGTGGCAATCCGTCACCAAGCTCGCCGGCTACAACTTCACGAAGGGCCTGTACCAGCAGAACGTCGGATTGCCCGTGACATGGACGGTCGAGGCCAGCACGAACGGCACGGACTGGGCGGTCGTGGACGAGCGCGCGGACATCGTGCCGCCAGCGGCGGAGAACTGGAACAGCAAGGTCTGGTACAACGGAGGCACGGACTTCCCCCTGATCGGCCTTGGGCCGGAGCGCGGCATCGGCGCTTCAGCGGCGGTGCGCGTGGATTCCGGCGCAACGCTTGACCTCGAAGGCCTCGCCGACGCGGAACGGACAATCTCCCATCTGACCATCGACATGGCGGCGGGCGGTGGCGGCCACATCACGACCTTCGTCCCGGCGGCGAACGGCGTCCTCGACGTTGTGAACCTTCAGGGAACCCTCAATGAAAACACCGATCTGGGGCTGACCTTCGACTCCATCGTCGGTGCGGGGAACCTCAGCACCTGGACGGTGCGTGTGAATGGCGTCGCCAAGACCAAGCGCATCATCGCCCGCGACGGCAAGCTCGTCGTCGTCGCAGACGCGACGGTCTTGTATGTGCGGTAGAAAGAGCGCAAACACCATGAAAGCAAACACCATGAAAACCGCCCTTCTTCGCATCGCCGTTGCGTCGCTTGCCATAGGCGTCGTCGCCAAACCGGCTCGCTCGGAGAACTCGCCCCACCACGCCACCCTGCGCGGCGTCATGTCGCCGATGCGCAACATGACCGTCGACGATTTCGACACGTTGGAGGAGTGGGGCGTCACGCTCGTCCGCTACCAGATGACGCGGCAGTTCATGCGCCGCGGCTACGGCGCGGGCGGCAAGGAAGGCTATGACAAGTGGCTCTCCGGCAAAATCGACCACCTTCTCAACTTCGTTATCCCAGAGTGCCGCAGGCGCGGCATGAAGGTTGTCGTCGATTTGCATGACGCCCCGGGAGGGCGGATGACCGACTGCCTGGACTGGGCGCTCTACTACGACCAGGGAAAACTCGACCACTTCTTCGACTGCTGGCGCATGATAGCGTCCCGCGTGAAGGGCAACGAGGATGTCGTTTACGGCTACGACCTCATGAACGAACCCGTGCAGACCCGCGAGCCGACGACCATGGACTATTGGGACGTCCAGGCGGAAGCCGCGAAGATCGTGCGCGAAATTGATCCGAAGACGGCCATCGTCATCGAGTCCAACGGCTGGGACTCCCCCCGCCGCTTCCCGGAGCTGAAGCCCCTGCCGATGGAGAACGTCATCTACCAGGCGCACATGTACGGGCCAACCGAATACTGTCTGCAGGGGACCGGCGGCCGCGAGCAGGATGTCGCGTGGCACTGGCCAGACCCCGAAAAGGGGTGGACGCGCGACCTCCTGCGCGACATTCTGAAGGACGTGCGGGAGTTCGAGCAGAAATACGATGCGAAAATCTACATTGGCGAGTTCTCTGTCGCGGCCTGGGCAACAGGCGGGGAAAACTGGCTGCGGGATGTCATCGCCGTCTTCGACGAATACGGCTGGGATTGGACCTACCACGCCTTCCGCGAATGGAATCCGTGGAGCGTCGAGCACGAGGGCGGCCCTGATGACAAGAAGATGGTCCGCAGCGCCGACAACCCCCGCAAGCAGGCTTTGCTCAAGGGGCTGAAAGGCGAAACGCCGATCGACTCTGCCATTCAGCTATCAGAGGAAAGACCGAGCGCTGCCACGAAATCCTGTCGAGAATGAAGAATGCGTAGAACAAAGACCGATGACTCTTCCACTCTGTAAAACGCAATGTATCCTTCGAAGTGGATTTTGCGGATGTTCGTCCGTCGTTCCACTTTTGACTGGATCGAAGGCCCGAGAAACGGATGTTTCTTCAGTTCCGAACATCTCCCGACGATGCCACCGGCGATTCTTTCGGACGACAGGGGACTGGCCAGTTCGTCGCGAATATAGGCCCGTATGCGTCGTAAGTCGTCGCGCGCGGCCGGCGAATAGCAAAGCGTCACCGCGGGACTCCAAATTCACGTTCGACATCATCGGAGGATACCCAACCGTCTTGGCGGGCGGAGACCTCGCCCACTTCCAAGGCGGTGAAGAGTCGCTCCTCGGCCTGGCGTTTCAGAATCGCCTTGGCATCGCTCACAAGAAGGAACGGCAGTCCTCCGACATTGATCGACTGTTTCAAAAAGGCGTGAAACGCCTCGGACATCGTGAGTCCGCAGTCCGCGAACACCCGCTCGGCTTCATCCCGGATTCCGGGATTTACGCGAAATTGCACCGTGGCGGTTTTTGTGGGGCGTCTTTCCTTCGTGACCATGGTTTGCTCCTGTGGGGTGGGATGCTATGACAATGTATGTGAGATGTCAACGGTCTTTGAGCTTGCATGTTGCGATGGCGACATTGTTTGCATGCCTTGTTTTGCCGCCGTCGGTGAATGCCGGAATGTTCCGCGACGGCGAACGGGTGGTCTTCCTTGGCGACTCGATCACCGACGGCAACGCATACGCGGGGATTCTCGCGGACTGGTATCTCACGCGCTTCCCCGAACGCGACATCCGCTTCGTGAACTCCGGCGTCCCCGGCGACCAGGCGTGGCTCGCCGCCCGCCCCGACGAAATGGAGGACCGTGTCTTTTCCCTCAATCCCACCGCCGTTGTGGTCATGTTCGGCATGAACGACTGTAGGAGCTTCGACTTCGGCCCCTCGCCCTCGGACGCCCAGATCGCCGCACGTGCCAAGAACCTCGCCACCTTCCGCGAGGCCACGCGCCGCATCGCGACGAACATCCTCGACCGGTGCGGCCCCGTGCCGCTCTATCTTCTCTCGCCCCACCCGTGGGACGACAATTCCGCCCTCCCGCAGGGCAAGACCGGCGCGGAAGCGCGATACCCCGACTTCTACGGCAAGGGCGCGGCAATGGGAGCCTACGCGGATGCGGTCCGCGAAGTCGCGGAGCAGATACCCGGCGCGACGTTCGTGGACGTCTATTCTGCCGTTTCCGACTATTACCGAGCGAGGCGCAAGGAGGACCCCGTAGCGGCCTTTGCGCCGGATCGAACCCATCCCGGCCGCGACACGCACCTACGCATGGCGGTCGAGATCCTCCATGCGCAGAACGCCGACGGTGTCGTGAGCGACATCGCGCTACAGGGCACGAACGTTCTCAAGAGCGTCCGGTCGGCAGTGTCGGAAGCGAAGGCGCTCCCCGGCGGCGGCGTGGCCTTCACCGTGCTGGAGCGCTCGCTTCCGTGGGTCTTCGACGAGGCGACCGCCGCGACTGCGACGAACGACCCCGTCGTTGCGGCCCTCGATCGCGAAATGCTGGCCTTCTACGGGCTTCCGGACGGCAACTGGACCCTTTGGATCGACGGCGCGCCGGTGCGAACGGCCGGCGCGGCGGAGTGGGAAAGCGGCGTCAATCTCGCCTTCGAGCCGACGACGCCGCAACATCGGCAGGCGCAGGTGCTCCTGCGCGCGCGTGAAGCGTTCTGGAAGGAAAAGAAGGAGAAAGAGGCCGGACACACGCGCGTCCGTCGCGAGCTCGGACGCTACATGGACGCGAAGGGCCTCGACAAGGATTCTCTTGAAGATCGGCTCAAGGCCGCCGGGGAGGCGCACATCGATCCGGCATACGAGACATGGCTGCGGCGCATCTGGCGCTACGTCGCCGAGAACTGGGGCGACATCGAGGCGCACCGCGCCGCCACCATCGCCAAATGGCCGGCGCTACGGGAAAAGGCCACGCCGCGCCCGCACCGCTACGAGCTCAAGCCGTCGCTGGGCAGCGTCAGCCAACCCGGGCAAAGGGCGCTTCTGAATGGGTTGTCAGCAGAAGCCAGCGCGGATTGAACAGCAAAGGGGAAAGCAATGCCATTCGCTACAACTGCAAGGATGCTTCTTGACGCGCAGCGCGCCGGATACGCCGTAGGCGCATTCAACGCCGAGAACCTCGAAATGGTCCAGGCCATCGTGGCCGCCGCGGAGGAGGCAAGGTCGCCGGTCATCATCCAGACAACGCCATCAACCCTCAAATACGCCCCGCCTGAGGCCTTCGCCGGTATGGCACGCGCAATCGCGGAGCGGGCTGCCGTCCCTGTCGCGATGCACCTCGACCACGGCGACTCCTTAGCCCTCTGCGCCCGCTGCTTCCGCGCCGGCTACTCCTCGATAATGATTGACGGCTCCAAGCTGCCGCTCGACGGGAACATCGCTCTATCACGGAGCGTTGCCGAGATGTGCCACGCCTCCGGAATCCCCGTGGAGGCCGAACTCGGCGAGGTCGGCGGCAAGGAGGATTCCACAGTCTCCAATGGCGACCACCTCACCAACCCCGCCGACGCGGAACGGTTCGTCAGCGAGACTGGCGTCGATTCGCTCGCTGTCGGCATCGGTACCGCCCACGGCGTTTACAAGACGGCACCGCACCTCGACATCGGCCGGCTCGCCGAAATCCGTGCCGCGGTCTCCATCCCGCTCGTGCTGCACGGCGCGTCCGGCCTGTCTGACAAGGACGTGCGGGACTGCATCGCTCGCGGTATCTGCAAGGTGAACTTCGCGACGGAACTGCGGCAGGCTTTCACTGGCGGAGTCCGCAAGTTTCTCGACGGGGACGCCGACGTCTTCGACCCGAAGAAATTCGGCAAGCCCGCCCGCGAAGCCGTCAGGCAGCAGGTGCTGCTGCGCATGGCGACCTGCGGGTCCGTCGGCAGACTGGCTTGAGCCAGATGGAATGGGACGCGATGAAGGCGGCAATTCTTTTTGGCAACGAGGACATACGCTTCGCCGACATGTCGGAGCCTGAGACGAGGCCGGGTGCCGTGAAGGTGCGTGTCCGAGCGTGTGGCATCTGCGACCCACAGTTGGTTTTCCGGAAATTCCCGCTCACCCGCGTGGCCGAGGCCTTCGATCTCTTCCGCAACCCGTCGCAGGTCCACGGCAAGGTAATGCTGATGTGCGGAGACGACGCATGATCACAACCGTCACGATGAACGCCTCGCTTGACAAGCTCTACAAGGTAGGGCGGCTGCGCGACGGCACGGTGATGCGTGTCACCGAAGTGACTAACACGGCCGGCGGCAAAGGACTAAACGTAGCGAAGGTGGCGGCGCTGCTTGGCGAAAAGGTGGCGGCGACGGGCTTTCTCGGCGGCTTCAATGGCGCGCACGTGCGGTCGCTGCTTGCAGGAACAGGAGTTGAGGACTTCTTCGTTGACAGCTGTGTCGAGACCCGAGCGTGCGTTAACGTCATCGACGGCGAAACGGGAAGCAGCTCCGAGTTCCTCGAACCGGGACCCGCCGTGGCTCCTGAACGCTACGAGGAGTTCATCGGGCGCTATCGTGCCCTTATCGCAAAGAGCGACGCCGTGACCATCTCTGGCAGCCTCCCGTCGCACGCCCCCGATGGGTTTTACGGACGGCTTGTCACCATCGCGCGCGAAATTGGGGTGCCCGTCATCCTCGACACTAGTGGTCGGCTTCTGCGAGAGGGCGTGGCGTCATGCCCGACGCTCGTCAAGCCAAACCGCGAGGAACTAGCGGCGCTAACTGGTAGAGAACCGGCGGGCGAGGCGGAAATCGTCGAGGCCATGAGCGGATTGATCCATGGCGGACTTCCTTCGGTAGCCGTCTCACTGGGAGCGGAAGGCTGCCTCTACGCATGCGGGGAAGGAGTGTTCAAGGGAAGCGTCCCTGGCGTCAAGGCAGTGAACCCCGTCGGCTGCGGCGACAGCATGGTCGCCGCTTTCGCGGTTGGAATGGCGCGTAGGATGCCGCCCATTGAAACCTTCCGCCTTGCCCTCGCCGTATCAGCCGCCAGCGCGATGGACGCCAGGACCGGTTCCTTCTCAAGAAACGACCTTCACATGCTTTACGCCAACGCCAGAATCGATATGTTTGCCTGATGCGGAACAGAAACCTAAATGGGGACGCGAAGATGAAGCGCATCACAATCATTTTCAAGACACATCTGGATATCGGATTCACAAATCTGGCGGAAGATGTCCGGCGGAGCTACCGGGACTGCATTCGCGCCGCCGTGGCGACGGCCGACCATTTCCGAGCCAAGGACAGGTCGCCGAACGGCTTCCGCTACCGCTGGACGGTCGGCTCCTGGCTCGTGGACGAAATGCTGTCGCGCGGCTCCGCCTCCGACGCGGCTTTTCTCGAAAGCGCGATACGGCGCGGTGACATCGTCTGGCACGCAATGCCATACACGACGCAAAGCGAGGTCGCCGGACTCGCCGCTTTCCGGGCCGGACTAGGCCGTTCGCTGGCACTAGACCGGCGCTTCGGCCGCCGCACCCACGCCGCCAAGCTCACCGACGTTCCGGGCCACACACGCGGCATCGTCGGACCGCTCGCCGAGGCGGGCGTGTCCCTGCTCCACATCGGCACCAATCCCGGATGCGGCGTGTGCGCCCTTCCAGAGGCATTCCGCTGGCGCGATTCCACGGGACGAGAAATCACCGTCGTTTACCAGACGGACTACGGGAAAATCTACAGGCCACCTAGCGGCGACGATGCTTTTCTCATCAGCGTGGCGGGGGACAATTCCGGCGCGCATTCGCCAGAGACTGTGGAAGCGCTTCTGGACGATCTGCGCCACGCCCATCCAGACGCCGAAATTGTCTGCGGGACGTTGGACGACCTGGCCGCCGCGCTCGACCGGACAGGCGAATCCCTGCCCGTCGTCACTTCCGAAATCGGCGACACCTGGATTCACGGTTTCGCGTCGGACCCGATTCTCACGGCCCGCTACCGGGAATGCCTTCGCTTCGCCGAAACGCTTGCGCCGGACGTAGGCGAAACATTCCTCCGCGAGATCGAAATCGTTGCCGAACACACGTGCGGACTCAACATAAAGCGCTGGCTTCGGGACGACCGCCATTGGTCGGGCTTGGCAATGAAGCGGCTCGCCTCCACGCATCCCGCATCGGCCTCCGCCGCCCACCGCGCCGACCTGAACGACAACGGATTCGCGATATGCGTCCGCTCGTGGGACGAGCAGCGCGAATACATCGACTCCGCCGCACGGACATTGCCGCCGCGGGATCGCAGGGAGCTGTTGCGGCGACTGGCGTCGCTCGCGCCGAAACGGGCGGCCGTCGCCGATTCGACGGCAACGCTTCCGCAGCTCGCCATCCGCACTCCGCATTTTTCATTCCGCATCGACCAGGAGCGCGGGTGCATCCGCGATCTCCGCGCCGCTGACGGCACCCGACTCTTTCGCGAGGCGCTGCTCTTCGGCGGTGAACTCTTCGGGCCGGACGACTACGCCGACTACCACCGCAACTACCTCCGGCTCCACGTCGATTGGACGCTCCGCGATTTCGGCAAGCCGGGAATGCCGCGCCGCAAGTATAGCCTTGTCGAAGGATTTCCGGTCGTTGTTTCCGAACTTTCCGAACCGGACGGCCGGCGTTTTCTGCTTCGTTCGCGCAACCCAAACATCTTCGCCAGGGCGTGGGAACTCGAGTTGCTGCTCCCCGATGCCGCGCCGGAAATCCGCGCCACGCTCCGTATCTTTGGCAAAGATCCGTCCCGCATGCCACACGCGCTATGGTGTTCCTTTTACCCGGCGAAGGCGCAAGGCGCGGTTTCCTTCACGAAACTCGGCGAGCCGATAAACCCGGCGGACGTCGTCAAGGGCGGCGGGCGCGCACTCCACGCGATCGATGGCGAAATCCGGCTCGCGGACGGTGCGCGTGTCGAGACGCTTGACGCTCCGCTCGTCGCGCCCGGTGTCCGCGATCTGCTGTGGAAGCGGCGCAACCCTCTTCCACGTCCTGGAACGCCTTTCCATGTCAACCTCTACAACAACATCTGGGGTACGAACTTCCCGCAGTGGTTCGGCGAAGACACGGCCTACCGCTTCATCATCTCCAGGTCTCTTCCAGGACAATCGGGAATCTGGAATGTCGGACTTGACGGCGCCACCGACACGACGCCGCTTGTAAGGTTCGGGTTCATCACAGACAGCCACTACGCGCCGCATTTGGACTGGGGGATGCGGCCTTTCGGCCGCGTGGGCAATACGCGGTTAAAAGCCGCATCCCCGACGACATGCGACCGCCGCCGCTACGGGGATTCGCTCGAAAAGATGCGGCGCTTTGTGCGGCACATGAACCGCCTTGGCGTCGATTTCGTGGTCGAGGGCGGAGATTTCAAGGACCAGGGACGGACGCAGGAGGAGTCGCTGGCGTATCTCGACGCGATGGAGTCGGCGAATCGGACGCCCATTCCCTGATTGAGGTGTTCCCCTCCGGCGGAGTCCGCATCACCCTCTTCGGCTACGCCACGCCTCTCGAACCACAGCAGTAAAAAGAATCAACATGAAACACTCCATCAAATCATGCCTCGCCATCGGTTTTCTGGCCGCCACCATGGCGCAGGGAGGGCTGGGGGCGCAGCCCACCGTCGTTCGTGCTTTCATCGCCGACGCACTGGCGCGCGGAGAAACCGACGTGAAGGTGCCGCCGGTGCGAGCCCGAATCGACCCCGGCGCCGACAACGCCTTTTTCACGTTCCGGGGTCTGCGCGATGCGACCATCGACTTCCAGGGGTGCGACTTCTTCGGCTCGCGCCGCACTCGCGCTCTCTGGCTGAGCGGCTGCACGAACGTGACCATCCGCAATCTGACTTTCGACTACGATCCGCTACCCTTCACCCAGGCGCGTATCACGGCTGTCGACCCGGACGGCGAATGGGACATGGAGGTCGTCGATGGCTACCCGGCACCGGAAACGTCCGAATACTACTGGCCGCTTCAAGTCTATGGCGGCAAGAGCCACGAACTCGTCAACGAGTTCCGCGAAGGCCCCGGCTTCCGGCTCGAAAAGACCGGGGCGCGCACCTACCGCGCAACCGGAGGCTCGAACAAGGCCGGCTCGGTCGGCGACATCGCCGTCTGGAGCCTGAAGGACACCGGCAACTCGGCGACGCTGCCCTGCACGGTGCTTCTCGAAAACTGCTCCGGTTGCCGCATCGAGAACGTGTCGCTCTACTCCACCGCCCCTGGATTTGGTTTCTTCGAGCTGTTCGGTGACGGCAACGAATACGTGCGCTGCACCATTGACAGGCGTCCACCGGAGACGGACATCGCGCCACGAGGCGTCCAGCGCCTCCGCAGCGGCAACCACGACGCCTTCCACTCCAAGATGGCCGCGCATGGTCCGATCCTCGATGGCTGCCGCTTCGCCTACCATTGCGACGACGCCGTGAACATCAGTTCCTACTACTATGTCGTGACGGATGTGCGGGGCGACGACGTGCGGGTCATCGGCCACGACCGCATCAACTTCATCGTGCCTCTTCTCTACGGACTCGACATTGCGCCTGGCGACGAACTTGAAGTGCTTGCCGCCAATGGCCGGGTCTTGAGGGGCGGCGTAGTGGAGTCCGTCGCGGACGATGGCGCGGTGCGCGACGACGAAATCGACTACCTGAAGACGCTCGGCATGTGGCCGGGCGTCCCGGAGCGCTGCCGGGAACGGTCGTTGCGTATTCGGTTGTCGAGGCGCGGGCTGCCATCCCGCGACGATACTGCGGGCGAGCCCCTCGCGCCCCCAGTAGCTCGCGGCGACGCGATCATGTCCTCGCGCCTCCAGGGGCGCGGCTTCGCGATCCGCAACTGCCACTTCGGGCCGCACCGGGCGCTTGGGATGCGCATCCGCGCCTCCAATGGCGTCATTGAGAACAATGTCGTGGAGCGCACCATAGGCCAAGGTCTCTGGATGGGGCCGGAGTTCGAGTTTCTGGAAGGGGGCTTTTGCCGAAACGTTCTCGTCCGCGACAACGTGTTTTCAGGCTGCGGCAAAGGCGGCGTCCATGTCGGGGGCCACGCCTCCGGACGCAGGGAGATCGCGCCCGACGCCCACGAAGGCGTGATCCTGACAGGCAACCGCGTTGCCGACGCCCCTGCGGAAGGCGCGCCTGTCTTCGCCCGCTACCGCCCGACGCTTGCGGCGGATTGGAACTGGACCGCATGGTCGTCCGAGCGGTTCATGCCAATTGCTGGGCCCCTCGACGGAACCGACCCGGTGGATGTCGCAACGGAAATCACCCTGGCGACCGAGGCGGGGCTTGACGGCTTCCTCGTGGAATGCGGGGCCGGCGCCGACGCGGGGGCGAAATTCCGCAGTGTCATCTCGAAAGGTTTTTTGTGCGCCACAAACCGGAGCGACATAAAGATCGCCGCGCTGTACGCGGGAAGAGACGCTGCGGAATCCGCCGCTCTGGCCGAATGGCTGGAGCGGAACGCGCCCGGTGTCGAAATCATCCCGCTGTCCTCCTTCGCCCGCGTCCCGGTGTCGGGCGATGATTTCGAGGGAAGGCTCGCGGCGGCGATAGGGAAGGGCGCGCTTGTCGCGCCCGACGCAGGCGAGCCGCCCGCGCCCCCCGTCTTGATCGAATCGTGGAACTACGGCGCGGAAGGCTCCGATGCGGCGCTTCTGCCCTCCATGCGTAGGCTGGCTTTCAGCCTCCATGCCTGCAAGCGTGCCCTGTCGGGGCGCGGGCGGCCCGGACGCGATTCCAACTCTCTGCCTATGTCGTCGATGTGGGCGTTCTGGAACCGCGCGTCGCCGCATGGCAAGGCCTATGCCTATCCGGCGCCGGACGTCACGCTATCCTACGGGCCGAATCCCCGCCAGACAATCGACCTCTGGCTCCCCGACGCAGGGGATGCGGCTTTCAGCCGCGTTTCTTCGACGCGGCCGGAAGGCCGCATCCCCCTTGCCGTCGGCATCCACGGCGGGGGCTGGAACAGCGGCGACCCGCACAGCAGCTGCGCCGCCAACGTCGAGAAGTGCCGGAAGCGCGGCATCGCCTTCGCGACCGTCACCTACCGGCTCATTCAGGACGCGGTGCGCGACGGCGTCTCGCCGCCCGTGCGCTATCCGCTCGAAGACGCCCTGGCCGCTGTCAGACTCCTGAAGGAACGCGCGCCGGAATTGGGCCTCGATCCGTCGCGCATCCTTCTCTTCGGCGGAAGCGCTGGCGCGTGCTCCTCGCTCTACATCGCGCTCCAGAACGACTGCGAACTGGGTATTTGCGCCGTCTTCGCCGACGTCCCGCAGACCTCGATGGATCCGGCGGAGGTCGTTGAATGGATTCCCAACCAGAACTACGGCGGCCACGCCTTCGGCTACAGGGATTTCAAATCCTTCCTCGCCGAGCGCGACAAGTGGATCGAATGGATCGACCGCTATTCCCCGGCGGCTCTCGTCCGGCGCTGCACGCCGGCCAAGGCGCCGACGATCTTCTACCACGCCAACCCGCTCCCGCCCCCTGGCGAACTGCCGAAGGACACCGCCCATTCCGGGATGTTCTGCGTGAAGTTCCGCGAAATCTGCGAACCCCTTGGCGTCTCGTTCCGCCCTGGTTCGCTTGAAAAGGCGTTGGACTTCCTATCCGGCTTTTGACTTTGGCTCATGGTATTCTTCGCGCCAACGCCTCGCCTGTTGGCGGGGTATCACCCCAGCCAATTGGGAAAGTTCTAATGATAGGATTTTTCTACCGTTCGACATTTTCGACAAAATGAATGCAGCGTCTGCCGCCCCATCCCCTTCCCCCGACCTCCTGACTCCCGCCGCTCCAGGAGACGCACGCCTCCTCGGCCGCGCGGGCGCCTCGGCGGATGTCTGCCTTCGCGCCCGCGCCTATTCCGACTGGGCGCGCGGCGAAATGTACGAGGAGGCCGTCAACGCCTTCCGCACCCATTGGGACGACACCGAGGGCCGCACCGGCTGGCAGAACGAATACTGGGGCAAGACGATGCTCTGCTTCGCCGGAGCCGT